>JBDNIL010000415.1:0-2206 GCA_041688355.1 Verrucomicrobiales bacterium
GATCGAGAAGCCGGTCCGCCGTCTCTGGATGCAGTCCATGACCGACGGGTCGATCAAGGAAGCCTTCGCCCATCTCCGCAGCGATGCCGAGATGCGCCCGCTCGCCGACGCCGCCTACTGCCGCTCCGAATCCGACTGGCTCGTCGGGATCAACTCGACCCGGGCGATGACGGCCTTCAACAGCAAGTTCGGCGGATTCAACAAAACCCCGGTCGGTCGTGTTCAGACCCCCACCCTCGCCCTCCTCGCCGAACGCGAGCAGGAGATCGAAGACTTCGTCAGCGAAGACTATTTCGAAGTCCACGGCACCTTCGGCGTCTCCGCCGGGACGTATGCCGGGCGCTGGTTCGATCCTTCCTACAAAAAAAGCGAAGACAAACCCCACGCCCGCGCCGAGCGGCTCTGGAACAAAGCGCTCGCCGATGCCATCGTCGCCCGCTGCGAGGGCAAGACCGCCGTCGTCGAAGAAAAGAAGAAGCCCACCAGCCAGATCGCGCCGCAGCTCTACGATCTCACCAGCCTCCAGCGCGAGGCGAACGGTCGCTTCGGCTTCTCCGCCCGCCGCACCCTACAGCTCGCCCAGTCCCTCTACGAGCGTCACAAGGCCCTCACCTACCCGCGGACCGACTCCCGCTACCTCCCCGACGACTACGTTCCCACCTCCACGGCGACGCTGGAAAAGATCTCGCGTTCCTCGGGCCGTGCCCTCTCGGACATGCCGGGGCACGCCGCCAAAGCCCTCCAGAACCGCTGGGTCACGGGAGCAAACAAGCGTGTCTTCAACGGCGCGAAGGTCAGTGATCACTTTGCCATCATCCCCACCGGCGAGATCCCGCAGAGCCTCGACGAGGCCGAGCAGAAGCTCTACGACATGGTGACACGGCGTTTCATTGCCGCCTTTTACCCCCAAGCCGAGTTCGAGAACACGACCCGCCTCTCTCGCATCGGCGACGACACCTTCAAGACCGAAGGCAAAGTCCTCGTCGCGGCCGGCTGGCTCGCCGTCTACGGGAAAAATGTCGGCGTCCCTGCCGCCGCCCCTGCCAACGATGATGAAGAAGACGATGGGAAACGCTCCAACGGCGACCGCCAAATCGTTCCCGTGAAGCCGGGCGAGTCGGCCTCCACCGAAAAAGTCGTCGCCCTCGAAAAAGTGACTCGTCCGCCGGCTCGATACAATGAAAGTACCCTTCTCTCCGCGATGGAGACAGCCGGCAAACGCGTCGACGACGAAGACCTGCGCGACGCCATGTCCGAACGCGGGCTCGGCACCCCCGCGACCCGAGCCGCCACGATCGAGGGACTGATCAACGACAAATACATCACCCGGGACGGACGCGATCTCTTCGTGACGACTCGCGGCATGCGCCTCATCGAGCAGCTCCACAACATGGAGATCGGCATCCTCACCTCGCCCGAGATGACCGGGGAATGGGAATACAAGCTCAAGCAAATGGAACAGGGCCGCCTCGACCGCGCCACCTTCATGCGCGAGGTCAAGACCATGACCGGGAACGTCGTCGAGACCGCCCGCAACTATGCCCGTAGCGCGGTCGAGCGCGAGTGGCCCGAGTTCCCCGTCCCCTGTCCCGTCTGCGGCGCCCCCACTCTCGGGCAGGACGATGGCCGCTACAAATGCCGCCAGCCCGACTGCAAGTTCTCCCTTTCCAAAGTCGTTGCGAGCCGTCCCTTCTCCGTCGATGAGGCAAAGACGCTGCTCACGACCAAACACGTCGGACCCCTCACCGGCTTCGTGAACCGCTTCAAGTTGCCCTTCGATGCCGCGATCGAGCTTCAAGAGGACGCAAAGACCGGCTTCAAAGCCTCCTTCGTCTTTGAGAAAACGCCCGAAGAAGAGCTCGAGGCCGAAGCGATCCGACCCGGCAACGAACTCTGCCCCTGCCCTGCCTGCGAGGGAGGTACCATCTACGAGACGCCTGGCAGCTACATCTGCAACAACCGCGTCTCCGGGGCCGGCTGCAAAGCCCGTCTCGCCCACGAGATGTGTAAGTATGAGATCCCGCGCGAGCAGGCCATCAAGTACTTCACCCAGGGCAAGACCGATCTCATCGACAAGTGGATCAGCAAAAAAGGCCGCCCTTTCCAGGCCGCCCTGACCTGCAACGTCAAAGGCAAGCGAATGCTCGGCTGGGAATTCCCGCCCCGCGAACCGGCCAAGAAAAAAGTAGCCGCCGACGGAGACGCC
>JBDNIL010000416.1:0-6249 GCA_041688355.1 Verrucomicrobiales bacterium
AAAAGTCGCTCACCGCGATGGTACGCACTCCGCGGGGGATCCAGAGCTGCAAGTCCCAGGCGACCGGCTGGAAGATGCCGGCACTGGTCTGGTGGTAGAGCTCGAGGGGATGGTCGCGGCTCCCCACGAGGAGGTCGAGGACCCCGTCCCCATCGTAGTCGAGCCAGGCGGCGGAAGTCGTGTCGTTGAAAGAGAGCAGACCGACGGCGATCGTGACATCGTCGAACTTGCCCTGCCCGTCGTTGCGGAGGAGGGAGTTTGGCAGTCCTTTATCCCTGGTGATAAAAAGGTCGGGGTCACCGTCGCCATCGAAGTCGCCGGGATAGACGCCGTTCCCCGGGGCGACAGCTGCGAGTCCCTCGTGCGCTTCCATGGCGCCTTCGGCAAGGAGGGCGAAAAGAGCCGATCCGCCGCCGCCGACGATTGCGATGTCGTCTCCCTCGACAAAAGGTCCGAGGGCGATGGGCCCGAAGAGGGCGCTCTCGCGCGGGACGAGGCGCACGGGGAAGGTCTCGGACTCGGGGGCGGGATGGGTGTCGAGCCGGATCGCTTCGGGGATCTTTGCCGGATCGATCTTCAGCGCGGCGAGGGCGAGATTGAACTGCCATTGCTCAGCGGCGCTTGGTTCGTCATCACCGTCCTGCTGCATGCCGGTTACGAATTTCTTGAGCCCGTCGGGGTCACGCGGGTTCGCCTCGGATGGATAGGGCAGGGGGGCGTCGGGCAGCATCCCGAGGAGCGCAGGCTCGGGAGCGCTCTCGTCAGGGGAGGCACCACTCGCCTCCGCCTCCGCCTCCGCCGATTCGGCCATGAGCGCCTCGATGATCTCGTCGATGGATTTGCCGGAAAAAGCTTCGAGCTGACGGTGGTCGAGGCGCTCCGGCCGTTTCGCGGGGATCTCGTCGGTGAAGACGGGATCGCCGAACCAGCCGCCGAGCCAGCCGGCCATGCCGAGGCTGATCGCGAGCAGTGCCAATGCCCCGGAGACGATGATGATGAGATTCCGCTTCGACATACGAGGAGGATTATAAACGTGGGCTGGAATTCTGCCTGTGCGGATTACACAAAGTTCCGCCACCGATCCAGCACGGCGAGGGCGGCACCCGAGTCGATCGCTGCGTTGGCGATCTGCAAGCCTTGCACGAGGTCGCTTGCCTTGCCCGTGATGAGCAGTCCGGCGGCGGCATTGAGGGCGACGAGATCGCGCTTCGGTCCTGTGAGGGAACCGTCGAGGATCGCGGTGAGGATCGCGGCATTGACCGTCGCGTCGCCGCCCTCAAGGTCGGCCACCGTCGCAGGAGCGAGCCCGAGGGAAGAGGGTTCGATGGTGGACTTGACCCTGTCGGGTCCGGTCGCGGCCCAGACGGTGGAAGGTCCCAGATTCGAGATCTCGTCCATGCCCGCGCCGGTCTCGGTGGTGCCGTGGACGGCCCAGGCAACTTTGCGGCCGAGACGGGAGAGGATCTCGGCAAAGGCGGACCCGACTGCCGGATCGAAGACGCCGATGAGCTGGTAGTCGGGCCGGGCGGGGTTGAGGAGCGGGCCGAGGAGGTTGAAAATACTGCGTCGCCCCGCTTCGGCGAGTTGCTTCCGGACCGGTGCGATCACTTTGAAAGTCGGATGATAGAGCGGGGCGAAAAGGAAGCCGGCCCCGACCTCGGCAACGCAGCGGCCGAAGTCCTCCGGCGGCAGGTCGATGCGGATGCCGAGCGCTTCGAGAGCGTCGGCCCCCCCGCTCTTCGAGGTGATGCCACGATTGCCGTGTTTCACGACCGCGACGCCGCAGGCGGCGAGGACAAAGACGCTCGTCGTCGAGACGTTGAACAGATTGAGCTTGTCGCCGCCGGTGCCGCAGACATCGAGGAGAGGTTTGTCGATGGCGGCTCGGTCGAGGGTAGGCTCCACGGCCCGCTCGAGGAAGGCGGACGCGAACCCCGCGATCTCGGCGGGGCTTTCCCCCTTGTCGGAGAGCGTGGAGAGAAAGTCGGCCTTTTCCCCGGCGGGGACAGACTCGTCGAGGAGTGCTCCGGCGGCGCGGACGATCAGGTCCGGGGTGAGTTCCTGCCCGAGGTTGAGATGATCAGTGAGATCCTGCATGAGTGGCAGTGAACACCGTCGCTTCCCGGTTGCCAATGGGTAAATTCTCTCTGAGGTTGCTTTGTCGGCGGAAATCATCAACACTTTCCTCATGCCATCGTCATCTCAGGACCCGGTCGAGAATTCGCTCAAAGGCAGCCTCATCCTGGCTGATCCCAGCCTGAAGGAACCGACTTTTTTCCAGAGCGTCCTCCTCGTCACCGAGCACAGCTCCACGGGCGGGGCCTTCGGCTACATCCTCAACCGTCCGCTCGGGCGCAGTGTCGGGGAGTTGCTCAGCGGCAATGTCCTGCCCCGGGATCAGCGCGAGCGCCTCGCCAATGTCCCGGTCTTTATGGGAGGTCCGGTCAGCACCGAGCATCTTACTTTTTCGGCCCTCGGCTGGTCGGATGACGATGGCAAGCTGCAATACTCGACCCATCTCTCTGCTGCCGAGGCGGTGATGTATGAGATGGAGGGGTTCCACATCCGCGCTTTTGTCGGTTATTCGGGTTGGTCAGAGGGGCAGCTCGAGGGAGAGCTGCAGCAGAAGGCATGGATCACCCACCAGCCCGAGAAGTCCATCATCGAGGTGTCGAACGTGGAGCGTCTCTGGAAAATGCTCCTGCGCGATCTCAGTCCCTGGTATAAAATCGTCGCGGACGAGCCCGACAATCTCGGGCTCAACTGATCTCGAGGATGATGAGTTCGGGATCGCTGAGGATGATCCCGGCGGTTTTTCCCTTCAACGCCATCGTGAGCGGCGCGACTGGACCGAGGACGGTGATATTTTCCCCCGTATCGGCGGTGAGGACGAGCCCGCCGCCGGCCGGGGCGAGCAGGTAGTAGAGGAGTTCGTCGTCTTTTTCCGCCTCGACGAGGGCACCGGTCCCTATCTCGTCGTCGAAGTCGAAATCGCGAAATTCAAAGGCCTCCAGCGCGCTGAGCCCGCGTTGCAACTCCTCGGCCTGCTCGGCCTGGCCGGCGGCGAGGTAGCTGGCTTCGAGGCCGCGGGTGTCGTACTTGTTTTCCGCCTTGGTGTCGGCACCGGTGGCGGCCTCGTGGGCTCCGGCGAGGGCGGCGACGGCACGATCGTAGCGACGTGTCACTTCGGTGCGGAGAGATTCGACGAGGAGGGCTTTGTTCATCCGGAAAAAGGCCGGAAAAAAACCGGCGTGGCGGGGCGTTTTGCGGCATCGTGCCGCGATGAGATCGTCTACAACGCCATGATCCGCCAGTGCAAAGTCGGTTTCGCCGCGCTGCTCTCCCTGACTGCTCTGACGGCAGAGGAGATCCCCGGCCTCGATCCCGCGCAGCGGGGCAGGCTCTCGGCGGGCGAGTGCATCGTCCTGGAAAGGCGTCCCGACGAAACCGATAAGAAGGATCACCGCTTCGTGACCGTGGCGACGATCGTGGCGGGACCGCGCAAGACCTCTGGGAGGTGATCAATGACAAGGAGAATGCCTCTCACTTCCTCGAAGGGGTCCTCGAGTCCCGTGTGATCGAGCGCCAGGGCAACCGCATCCTCGTCGAGCAACTCACCCACGTCGGCGGTCCGCGCGGTTCTTACCGGTACCGGCTCTGGCACGAACTCACCCCGATGACGAGGGCCGATTTCACCTGCGCCGGGGGCGAATTGAGAAATATTCTCGGGACCTGGTGGATCTACGACGGTCCCGACGAGAACTCCAGCGTGGTGGTCTACTCGCTCCACATCGATCCGGGACTCCTTGCTCCCCAGGCAGTCGTGAAGGCGGGGATGCGCAAGACGATGCCTCAGACGATCCAGTCGATCGCCAAAGAGGTGGCCAAAGAGGTGGCCAAACGGAAGTGAATGGCGGCAGAGGCGGGGATTAAATTCCATTTGAAAATATGGCATTTATGATTATTATTTGAGGCAGCTAAACTATAATCATGATCCAGCTCCCCGGGAATTACTCCCAGCATCCCTCCGAGCAATCTCCTGAACCGGGGAAGGCACTGCCGAAGTGGCGTCAGGAGTTGGAAAAAATGTTCGGGAAAGATCCCGAGGCCCGCTGGGGTAAACAGCTCATCAGGGTCGCGAGTGACATCATCCTCGTCTGTGACGAATCGCTCACGATCCTCCATCACAACCGCGCTTTTCTTAAGAATGTCGGCTACCGCGAGGGGAGCTTCGTGGGACAGCACCTCTTCAGCTTCTTCCCATCCGCCGACCGTGACGAGGCCGACGACGCCTTTACCGGACTGCGGCACGGGCATGCTGCAGGGATGCGGTTCAGCGCGACGATCCTCACCGTGAAAGGTCGTCGCCAGATCGACGCCCGGGCGGTGCGGAGTCGGAATTACGACGGAACTTTCTTCTATTACATGGTGGCTCGCGACTTCACCGAGTATCACGAGCAGCTGGAGCAAGCGCGCGCTGCCGAGGTCGATCCGCTCTTTAACCATCTCCCCGTGGCCGCCTGGCGGACTGATGAAAAGCTGCGCGTCCTCACTGTCCACGGCCATCTCTGGAACGAGCTCGGCTTTCCGCGGGAACTCCTTGTCGGTGCCGATCTCACCGACGGTGAGGAAGGGGTGAGGCCACCCTTCCTTGTCGACATCGACTTCTGCGACACGATGGCGGGCATGACGCTCCACACTTCGGTGCGCATGAACGGTCATCTCTTCAGCGTCACGGTGGAGCCTTTCCTTAATGAGGCGGGAAAGATCGTCGGGACCATCGGGGTCTTGCGCCGCGCCAAGGCAATGGCGCGCAAGGTCAATCTCAACCGCACAGACACTCAGCCGAGCGAGGTAGATCTCGCTCGGGAGAAAACTCGCCGAGTCGTGATCGATCCCTACGCCATCGTCGCCGCCTCGGCGAGCAAGACGACGAATCTCCGTCCCCGCTCCCTCGCTCCCCCGACCGGTCATGTCTCGACCCGGCTCGACCTTGAAGTGGAGAAAGCGGAGCTCGAGACGGTGATCCTCGCGGGCTGAGAAAAGGGCGGGTTGAGCCCGGATCTTACTCTACGCAGCACGGGCAGGGCTGCACCCAGTGGCCGGGGGCAAGTTCGCGGAGGCGTAGATCCATCCCTACACTTTCCTGCCATCGCGGATGCCGCATGCGGTGTCCGAAGGCGCAGCCTTCGGGCGGGTTGATAGGACTGGGAACGTCGCCTTTCAAGAGCGTGCGCTCGCGGCGGCGCGACGGATCCGCCTCGGGGATGGCGTCGAGTAGCGCTTTGGTGTAGGCGTGGTGCGGATTCCGGTAAAGCTCGCCCGCAGGGGCCAGCTCCACGATTTTCCCAAGATACATCACTGCGACGCGGTCGCTCATGTGCTGCACGACACTGAGGTCGTGGGCGATGAAGAGGTAGGCGAGCTTGAAGTCGTTCTGCAATTCCAGCAGCAGATTCAGAACCTGGGCCTGCACCGAGACATCGAGGGCCGAGACCGGTTCGTCGCAGACGATGAGACGCGGCTTCAGGGCGAGGGCTCGCGCGATGCCGATGCGCTGGCGCTGGCCGCCGGAAAATTCGAAGGGATAGCGGTTCCGCGAATCCTCCGGCAGGCCGACGCGGCGCAGCAGATCGGCGCTCCACTCGATACGCTCTGTTGTCGTGCCGAGCTTTTGGATGACGAAGGGCTCTTCGAGAATCTGGCCGATGGTGTGGCGGGAATTGAGCGACTCGGCCGGGTCCTGAAAGACCATCTGCATCTCGCGCCGGAATCGCCGCAGATCGCCCGCGCCGGATCGGGTGATGTCCTGCCCTTCAAAGTGGATGCTCCCGGCGGTGGGTTGTAACAATCGCACGACGGATTTCGCCACGGTCGATTTGCCGCAGCCGCTCTCGCCGACGAGGCCGAGGGTCTCGCCCTCGTCGAGCGCGAAGCTCACGCCGTCCACTGCCTTGCAGACCTGCCGGGCGCGGCGGAAGACGCCCCCGCGGACCGGGTAGTGCATTTTCAGATCCTGTACCTTGAGTAGAGACATGGGAGTTAGATCGTGTTCGCAAAACAGGCGCAGGCCTCGACCCCGTGGCCGCCGCCGCATTCCTTCCACGGCTGACGTTCGGCGAGGACTTCGTCGCCGTGCGGGTTGGGGCAGCGCGCCGCAAAACGGCAGCCGACGGGCAGGTCACGCAGGCCGGGAACCATTCCCGGGATGATGGGCAGCATCGTCTTGGGCGGGTGATCGAGCTTGGG
>JBDNIL010000417.1:0-24267 GCA_041688355.1 Verrucomicrobiales bacterium
TCAGCGGCTGGTCCGTCTGCTACCCCGCCCTCACCGAACTGCCCGATGGCACCCTCATCGCCATCTGGGCGCAGAAAAAAGACTCGCCCGGAGAGCTCTATGGGGACATTCACTCAGCGCGGATCAAGTTATAGTTCACCCCATCATGAGACTCACAGCACTCCTGCTCCTCCTCTCCACCACTCTGCATGCCACGGAGTTTTTCGTGAACAAGGAGGGCCTCGACGCGAATGCGGGCACGAGTCGCGAGGCGGCGTTCCTCACGATTCAAAAGGGCGTGGATGCTTTGCAGCCGGGAGATACGCTGACGATCGGGCGCGAAAAATTCCGTGGGGCTCGGTTTTTTTCCGGTGCTCAATGTCTCGAACTCCATCCTCGGCGGGCCCAACATCCATGTGCCTGACGACAAGATCACCAAAGACAACATCCATCTCAAGTCCGAGCGAGTGAATCACGACAAGGAGTTTGCGGAGCCGCTGAACTTCGATTTCAGGTTGCAGTCAACTTCAGCGATGCGCGGCACGGGACCGGATGGTAATGATCGCGGAGCGTTTCCCTGAACGTCAGTGGCAGCCGCGATGTCAGCATCCGCCGCTGCCTGTGGGACGGCTATGTGGTTATCGCCATTGACATGTACTACTGGGGCGAGCGCCGCGTGGTGCTCGACGATGATCCGACCGAGTGGAAGGCGCGGTCGCTCACGCTCAGCGATGAGCAAATGAAGGCCTATCACACCCGCTGCAACCGCGATGAGGAGATCATGGCGAAGACCATTTACTGCGCTGGAGTCAGTTGGGCGGGGATCATCGCGTGGGACGACATCCGCACCGTGGACTACCTCATCACGCGACCGGATGTGGACCCGAACCGCATCGCCTGCGTCGGCCAAAGCGTCGGCGGATTGCGCAGTTCCTACCTCGCCGCGCTGGATGATCGCATCAAGGCGGCCGTCGTGAGCAGTTGGATGTGTTCCTTTCCGAATCAACTCGAGGGGCACATCCGCGGCATCGGTTTCACCAAAATCATCCCCGGCATGTATCACCACATGGATCATCCCGACATCGCCTCGCTCGCGATGCCGAAGCCGCTCATGGTCATCAACGGCTCGCAAGACCGCCTCTTCGAACTCGCCGGCATCCGTGCCGCGCACGAAAAACTCGCCCAGTGCTACGCCAAAGCCGGCGTGCCCGATCACTTCAAGAGCATCATCGAAGACGCACCGCATCAATTCAACGCCGAGCGCCAGGCGGACGCGTGGGCGTGGTTTGAGAAGTGGGTTTGAGTCATTCCAGATCCAGCGCGAAGGCAGCATCCTGCACATCGGCATCATCTGCCAGAAACCCGACATGCCCGGCCTCAAGGGCTCTAGAACGATCACTCCAGCCGGTCAGTCATGAGAGTAGATGGCAGACAGGAATGTCCCCCCGCTTTGTGAACAGCTACCTCCCCCGCCCCCACTCCGCCCTTGCACCGCCCTTCCCTCTCCGGCATACTCGCGGGGTGATTCTGGATCTCGACAAGTTTATCGCAAAGGAGCGTTTCTTCTGGGACGAGCTCGCGGCCCTGCTGGCGCGGCAGGATGCCCAACCCAATCGCCGGCAGTCGCTCGAGGAGGCGCAGCGTTTCTATTACCTCTACCAGCGCACCTCGTCGGATCTGGTGAAGCTGAAGACCTTTGCCGGCGAGGCGGAGACGACCCGCTTCCTCGAACGTCTCGTGGCGCGCTCCTACAGCCGCCTCCACGAGGATGGAGGGGAAAAGGTCCCCTTCCGACCCTGGCAGTGGCTGACGCGGACTTTCCCGGCGACGTTCCGGCGGCACGGGATCGCCTTTGCCATCTCAATCGGGACCTTCTGCATCGGCGCGGGGTTCGGGGCGACGGCGCTGAAGCTGAACTACGATTCGAAAGCGGACTTTATCCCTCCGCAGTTCGGCCACCTCAACGAGAAACCTTCAAAGCGGGTCGAGCGGGAGGAGAAAAAGGACTTCGACGCCTTCCAGGGACGTCACGAGTTCTCGGCGCAGCTCATGACGCACAACACGAAGGTCACGATCATGACGATGGTGACGGGCTTTCTCTGGGGCGTCTTCACTCTCATCCTGCTCTTTTACAACGGCACTCTCATCGGCGTAGTGATCTATGACTACATCGCCGACGGGCAGGGTGTCTTTCTCTCGGCCTGGCTGCTGCCGCACGGCTCCTTCGAGCTGCCGGCGATCTTCATGGGCGGTCAGGCGGGTCTGGTGATCGCACGCACGATGTTCGGCTGGGGCACGAATCTGCGGCTGCGCCAGCGCTTTGCCCGGATCCGCGGGGACCTCCTCACCCTCATCGGGGGGGCTGGCCTGCTCCTGATCTGGGCGGGGATCGTGGAGTCTTTTCTCTCCCAATATCATGCCCCGCAGTTCTACCCCTGGAAGATCGGGTTCGGGGCGCTACAGTTGCTCGGGCTGATCCTCTATCTCTCCCTTTGCGGTCGTCGCCCCGCCCGGGAAAATACGCGCTCTCTCTGATGCTCGGGACGACCACCACGCTGAAAGTGCAGACGCCCGAGGGGGTGACTTTTGAGATCCCTCTCGCGAGCCCCTTCAGCCGCTGTCTCGCCTTCGCCATTGATATGGCGGTCGTCTTTGCCCTCACGATCCTGCTCAGTCAGGTAATCAACATCCTCTCGATCTCGACCTCGGGCATCCCGGTGCTGGGGCGGGTCTTCGGAGACTTCGGCACGGGAGCGGCGATCGTGCTGCAGTTCGTCGTAGCGACGGGATACGGCATGGTGACGGAGTGGCTCTGGTCGGGACGCACGGTCGGGAAACGCGTCATGAAGCTCCGTGTCATCGACGAACGGGGCCTGTCGCTCGGACTGAAGCAGGTCGTCATCCGGAATTTGTTCCGGCTCCTCGACATGATGCCCTCGACCTTTTACCTCATCGGTGGCATCTCCTGTATGGTCACTGCCAGATGCCAGCGTCTCGGCGACATCGCCGCAGGAACGCTCGTGATCCGCGAGGTCGAGATCACTCCGCCCGCACTCGGCGAGCTGATCGGGACGGACCGCAACTCTTTTGCCTCGGCCCCCCATCTCGAGGCGAGACTGCGTCAGCGCACCACGCCGGGGGAGGCACGCATCGTCCTCGATGCGGTGACGCGGCGGAATGAACTCGACCCCGAGTCGAGGCTCGAACTCTTCGCCCGGCTCGCCGAATACTTCCGCAGGATCGCCGAGTTCCCCGAGGAGATCACGATAGGCCTCTCGGACGAGCAGTATGTGCGAAACGTCGTCGAGACACTCTTCCGGCGGGCCTCAGTTTGAGAAAGTCTCGAGTATCAGCGGCTTAGATCCTCCTGCCGCAGCACTTTGAAGCCGGCCTTGGCGAGGACGGACTGGCCGAAGTGATTGTCCTCGACGCAGAGCGCGAGGGCGGCATGCCCCTCGGGCTGGGAGAGGAGCGGGTAGATGAAATGGATGTTCGTCTCCGCCTTGAGGAGGGTGCGGAGGCAATCCGGCATCTGCTCGGCTCCATTGCGGAGGGCCACGACGAGGATGTCGGACGAGTTGAAAGGGATCCCCTTTTCAATGAAGAGCGTCTCGACGGTATCCGGATCACTCACGATGAGTCGGACGACAGTGTTGTCGATCGAGTCCTGTACCGAAAGTCCAAGCACGACGACATGACTGGCGCGCAGGAGGTCGAGGATGGAGACAAATGCCCCCGGCCGGTTCGGCAGGAAGACGGCCATCTGCCGGACCGGGGTGCCTTTGATGGTGCTGGTGAGGGAAGCGCTATCGTCGTCGTCGTCGTCCATGGTGTTTGGGGGAAATAAATCGTCTCGATTGGGGTATCTGTCAGGGGGATGATCGGGTCGTTTACTCGACCGTGACACTCTTGGCGAGGTTGCGCGGTTTATCGACATCGCAGCCGCGCGCGACCGCGAAGTGGTAGCTGAGGAGCTGCAGCGGGATCACGGCGAGGATGGGGCTGAGGCACTCGGTCACTTCCGGGATGTAAATGACATCGTCGGCGATGCGCTCGAGATCGGTGCTGCCCTCGGTCGTGATGGCGATGACGGGCCCTTTGCGGGCTTTTACCTCCTCTAGGGTGCTGACGTTTTTGTCGTAGACCGAATCCCGCGGCATGATGAAAACGCTGGGGACGGACTCGCTGACGAGGGCGATGACCCCGTGTTTCAATTCGGCGGCGGCATGACCGCTCGCGAAGATGTAGGAGATCTCCTTCATCTTGAGCGCGCCTTCGAGAGCGGTGGGGTAGTTGAACTGGCGCCCGAGGAAGAGCATGCCCTGCGCGTCGATGTGCTTCAACGCGATCTCGCGGATGTAGTCGCTCTGCTCGAGGATCTTCTCGACCTTGGCAGGGAGTTCGCGGATCTCGCGGAGGAGTCGCTGACCGTAATCGACGGAGAGGTGGCGCATGCGTCCGAGGAGGAGAGCAAGGAGCGCGAGCACGGTGACCTGCGAGGTGAAGGACTTGGTCGCGGCCACACCTATCTCGGGACCGGAGTGCAGGTAGCTGCCGCCGTCGGACTCGCGCGCGATCGTCGAAGCGACCGAGTTCACGATGCCGAGGACGCGGTGCCCCTTGCGCTGGCCCTCGCGCATCGCCGCGAGGGTGTCGATCGTCTCGCCGCTCTGGCTGATGACAAAAGCGAGGGTACTTTTATCGAGCGGCGAATTGCGGTAGCGGAACTCGCTCGCGATCTCGACCTCGGTGGGGATCCTCGCGAGGTGCTCGATCATGTATTCCCCCACCATCGCGGCATGGGAGGCGGTGCCGCAGCCACAGAGGACGATACGCTCGACATCGCGCAGCTCGCGCGGGGTGAGCCCGAGACCGCCGAGAATGGCCGAGGCCTGGTCATCGACGAGGCGTCCGCGGAAGGCATTTTGAATCGAGGTGGGCTGCTCGAAGATCTCTTTGAGCATGTAGTGGGGGTAGTCCCCCATCTCGGCCTCCCCGGCGGTGAACTCGACCTGGCTTACCTCATAGGACGATTCGTCGCCATCGAAGTTCTCCACCGTGAACTCGTCTTCGGTGAGGTAGACGAGATCACGGTCCTGCAAATAGATCGCGTTGGTCGTGTGGGAGACGATCGCGCTGACGTCCGAGGCGAGGAAATTTTCCCCTTTCCCGAGCCCGACGACGAGCGGACTGCCGAGACGGGCACCGACGAGAAAGCCGGGCACATCGGCGTGCATCACGGCGACGCCGTAGGTGCCGGTGACCTGCTTGAGCGACTCGCGCACGGCCTTGACGAGGCGTTTCTGCGGATCTGTCTCGGTGCTCGCGTCATAGGTGCGCCCCATGAGATGGGCGAGGACTTCAGTATCGGTCTGGGACTGAAAAGTGTGGCCTTCCTTAACGAGGCGTCCCTTGATGAGCTGGTAGTTCTCGATGACGCCGTTGTGGACGAGGGCGAGGTGTCCGCTCTGGTCGAGATGGGGGTGGGCATTGGCGTCACTGGGTTCACCATGGGTCGCCCAGCGGGTGTGGCTGATCCCGCAATTCCCGACTGCGGGATCCGCAGCGAGGAGAGTTTTGAGATTCACGAGACGGCCACTTTTTTTGCGGGTCTCAATGGCGGAAGCCCCGTTCATCACGGCGATGCCCGAAGAATCGTAGCCGCGGTATTCGAGACGTCGTAGGCCCTCCACTAATATCGGAGCAGCCGACGCTTTACCGACATAACCAATTATACCACACATAAATGTAAGAAATTCTGCAAATCAACGGAGGGTAAGGGCGAACCGGTTCCTAATCAAAAAATTTGTCGCGAAATCTATGCCCATTTGAGCCATTTCGTCTTAAGGTGAAATAACTCATGGCTAAAACTCTCTCTTCCAAATCCATGAACAATGTCCTCGCCATCATCATGGGTGGCGGGCAGGGTTCGCGCCTTTTCCCCCTCACTCACAAGCGCTCCAAGCCGGCCGTTCCGCTTGCCGGAAAATACCGTATCGTCGATATCCCGATCAGTAATTGCATCAACTCCGGCATCCGCCAGATGTATGTGCTGACCCAGTTCAACAGCGAGTCGCTCAACCGCCACGTCACGAGCGGTTACAAGTTCGATCACTTCGGGGAAAATTTCGTTCACGTCCTCGCCGCCCAGCAAACCCCGGGGGACAACAACTGGTACCAGGGCACGGCCGATGCGGTGCGCCAGAATCTGAGCTACTTCCTGGAGCGGCCCTATCAATATTTTCTCATCCTCAGCGGGGACCAGCTTTACCGCATGGACTTCCGGAAGATGTTGAGTGAACACCTCAAAACCGGCGCCGACGTCACGATCGCTACGACCCCGGTCCCGCGCGAGCCGGCCCGAGCCTTCGGCCTGATGGATACGGATGCCGACAGCCGCATCACCCGCTTCGTCGAAAAACCGGGTGACGATGACGACGCCCTCGACAAACTAATGATGCCTGCCGAGCTGCTCCAGTCGGTCGATCTGCCGCCCGATGAAGAGCGTTTCCAGGCCTCGATGGGTATTTACCTCTTCAACCGCACGGTTCTCGAAGATGCGCTGAAAGACGATTCGCAGGATTTCGGCAAACACATCATCCCCGGGATCATCAAGGAGAAGAACGTCTACAGCCACATCTTCACCGGCTACTGGGAAGACATCGGGACGATCGCCTCCTACTACGAGGCCAATCTCGAATGCACCAAGATCGTACCGAAGTTCAACTTCTTCGACTCGCACAACCCCATCTACACCCGGGCGCGGCTGCTCCCCGCGAGCAAGATCAACAACGCCACGATCGAAGAGGCCCTGCTCTCCGACGGCTGCATCATCACTGATGCGAAGATCAGCCGATCCATCATCGGGGTGCGATCCGTCATCGAGAAAGGCTGCGACATCTCCGATACGATCATCATCGGGTCGGACTACTACCACAAAATTGAAATGCTCGATGGCAACAAGGTTGAGGAGCGCGCGATCAAGATCGGGGAAAACACCCGTATCCATCGCGCGATCGTCGATAAGAACGCCTCGATCGGCTGCAATGTCGTGATCCACCCGGGCGACCGCATTAATGAGGACAACGAATTCTGCCACATCCGTGACGGCATCGTCGTGATCCCCAAAGGGACCGTGATCCCCGACGGCACCATCGTGTGATCGGGGCGGGGGCCGCCCGGGAGGAAGGTCAGGGCGCGACGACTCCGTCGCGGGCGACGGTGACGACCTCGTCGGTGGCGAGGTCTTTGATGACGACGCCGGTGGGGCGGATGTCGAGTACCTGATACTCGACGGCGCCCCTGTCAGGCTGCGTCGTGCGGAAGACATCGCCCGCCTTTACGACATAGCGGTACTGGCTGTCGGGCGCAGTGAGGATCGCGTAGGTGTCAGATGTCTGCCCGCTGATGTCTTTCACGAGGAGGTGGGTCGATCCCTTTTTGGTGTCCTCGATCTTCACGCGGGAGACATCGACCATGCGGCCTTTGCCCTCCTTCGAGCTGACAAAGCGGGTCGTCACTTCCTGGACGCGGTAGTCGGTCCCGGGGATGATCGCTCCCCGCTCGACAGCAACGGCGGCTTCGGTCGGCTGATCGAGCCGACGCATCGAGGCACTCGTGCCATCGACGTGATCGACGATGATGGGCAGTGACTCCTCGTGGTAGGCGGCGAGGACCATGGTCTGGATGGGGGCCTGCTCAGGCGAGCGGGAGTGGATCGTCGAGCCGTTCAGCGCGACGATGGGCTTGGACTTCGATTCTTCAC
This sequence comes from Verrucomicrobiales bacterium, assembly GCA_041688355.1. GTDB lineage: Bacteria > Verrucomicrobiota > Verrucomicrobiia > Verrucomicrobiales > DEV007 > Arctic95D-9. Next base: position 7,745 of record JBDNIL010000417.1, read on the forward strand.
GGAGCTGGCGGGCAGCCTGGACAGCGGGACGGGTTGCGGGGACGGCGGGACGGGTCGCCGGCACCGTCGAGGCAGTTGCCGCAGTAGCAGTAGCAATAGCAGTTTGAGCGGTCACAGCAATCTGGCCCGTCGAGCCTGACGGCGCAGCAGCAGCAATCTGACCTGTCTGACCTGTCTGACCTGTCGGGCTAGTCGCCCTAGTCGGGGTAGCCGTATCTGTCGCAACAGCCGTCGCAACAGCAGCTGCGGTCTCAGAGGCCTTTGCGGGAGCGCTCTTCGTCAGCGTTTCCTCCACCCCGGCGCCGCCGAGCGCTTCCTGCGCTTTCGCCATTTCGACGGCGACTTCGAGGCCTTCTTTTGAAGTGCCCCAGGCGTCGGGGTTGGTGATGAGCTTCGTCACTTCTTCAAAACCGGCGACCTGGGCGAGGTTCGCAGCGGTCTTGTTCTCGAGATCGACGGCAAAGGGATTTGCCTGATTCTGCAGGAGGACACGCACAGCATCGACCTTGCCGACACCGGCGGCGATCATGAGAGGCGTTTTGCTCTCGGGGCTGCGGGCATTGATGTTTGCCCCCTGACCGAGGAGGGTGTTGATGACCTTCGCGTCACCGCTGAAGCTCGAGACGAGGAGCGCGTCGTCGAGTTCCGCCGGGGTTGCATTTGCCGAGAGGAGAGAGACGACCCCGGCATGGCCGTTGTAGGCGGCGATCGAGAGCGCACCCCAGCCTTCGGTGTCTTTGATCGTGGAGTCGGCTCCGCGATTGAGGAGCATGCGGGCGACGTCCTCGTAGCCCTTCGAGGCGGCGGAGATCAGCGCATCGCGACCCACCGTATTGACCTGACGGGGATCCGCCCCGAGCCCGAGGATTTTCTCGACGGCAGAAAGATGACCGGCCGAGGCCGCTTTGATCAGCGCGGTATTGCCGGTGCGGTCCGCTCCGTCGATCTCGATCCCCGCTTCATTGAACAGGTCGATGCTCTCGACATCGCCTGCCGAAGCCGCGACGAGGAGATCCTTGAGCGTCATTTCGTATCCCTTCTTCTCCAGAGTGTTGCGGGCCTGCTTCTGCGGATCGCTGCAGCCGACGAATAGCAGTGACGTCGCCACGGTGAACGCAATAATTCCGAATAGCTTGGAAATCTTCATCTTGCTTTAAAATCGTAGAAATTCTGACCATTATCATTTTGAGGGCATTTCAGTCGGAAGACAATCATTTATTTTATAAAACTTAACTATTTTGACTCCTTAAGTAACAATTTTCTCGCATTTGGGCCGAATCTGCCCAACCTGCTCTGCTTTCCTTTCCTTTTTTCGAAAACCTTTTGAAAATCGACACTCTCATCGCGGGCCAGGGTCTGGCTGGCTCGGTGCTCGCCTGGCACCTGATCGGCAAAGGCCAACGGGTTCTCGTGGTGGATCGTGACGAGGTGAACACTTCTTCCAAGGTCGCCGCCGGTCTCGTCACGCCGTTGGCCGGTGCCCGCTTCAACTTGCCCGAGGGTCTCGAGACACGTCTCGACTACGCACGCTCCTTTTACTGGAAACATGAGGAGGCTGGCGGTGCGACCTTCTTTCACCATCGGCGCATCGCCCGGCTCTTCCAGTCCGAAGCCGAGCGAGCCGCGTGGAACGCCCGCCTCAGCAACGAGGGCGACCGCTACGCGCGCTTTCACGAAGCACTCCGGATCGACGGGGAGCGATTTCATGCGCCCCACGGAGGGTTCGAAATGAAGGAGGGCGGCTGGCTCGACGTCCCGGCGTTCCTCGAATACACCCGCCAGGCCCTCCTCGAGCGGGCCGCTTACGCGATCGGTCAGGTGAAATCGTCCGACATCGAGCTGGAGGACCATGCCATCCGCTGGAAGAACGTCACCGCCGGGAGGGTTGTCTTCTGCGAAGGGTGGCGGGGAAATCAGAATCGTTTCTTTGACTGGATCCCGATGAACGCGGCCCTCGGGGACATTCTCGATCTCGAGATCCCCCAACTGGAGGATGAGACACGCATCGTCAGCCGCGGAGGCTGGCTCATCCCGCTGGGAGGGGGACGCTTCCGCGCCGGTTCAAACTACCGGCATCAGTTCACCAGCGAGGCACCGGACGAAGCGGGCCGGACAGAGGTGTTGAACAAGCTCGGGAAGATCACCCCGGTGACGCCGCTCGTGGTCGCGCACCGCAGCGCGGTGCGTCCCATCATCCGGCGCAGCCAGGTTTTCATGGGGGTGCATCCGGCCCATCGCCGGGTCGCTTTTTTCAATGGGCTCGGATCGAAGGGTGTCCTCAACGGCCCGTGGTATGCTGCGCAATTGGCCAACCATCTCCTCGACGGCGCTCCCCTGCCCGCCGATGCAGACCTCGCGAACAACCACTTTTGACCCGAGTCCTGATGGCCTTCCCCCGAGCGACCGAGATTGCCCAACTCCTCGTGAAAGCACGTGTCCAGCCGGGCGATCACGTCGTCGATGCGACGGTCGGGAATGGACACGACACCCTCTTCCTCGCGGCCTGCGTCGGCCCTGCGGGACGGGTCGACGGCTTCGACATCCAGGGAGAAGCGATCATGAGCGCGAGAGCGCGACTCGGAGAGAACACAGCGGTCGCGCTGCATCTCCGCGGACACGAGGAGATGGCGGTGGTCGTGCCCCCCGGGGTCAAAGTCGTGATGTTCAATCTGGGCTATTTCCCCTCGGGTGACAGGACCGTCATCACCCGTCCCGAAACCACCCTGCCCGCTCTCGAAGCGGCCCTGAACCTGCTCGCCCCGGACGGACTCCTCACGGTTGTGGTGTATCCCGGCCATCCCGGAGGTGCCGAAGAAGCGGAGCGGATCGAGTCGTGGTTGGGCCGGCTGTCTCCGGAGCGCTACCGGGTAATCCACTATGGCGCAAGTGGTCGGCCCGGTGCAGCCACCCCACCGTATCTCCTCGCCGTGGAGCGAGGGAAGACAGAGGCAGCGGTGGATTGACTGATTCGACCTTGAGAGAAATCGGATTACTCGTTCTCTTCGGAAGCAGTAGCCTCCGTGGGGCCGACTACCCCGAGCTTTTCGAGCTGGTGCCGCAGGATGTCCTCTTCGTCGATGAGATTCCCGGTAAGTGGATCAATGAGATTGATATACACTTCGCCATTGGTTCCATACTGGGAGAAGCCCTCGTAAAGGATCTCCGTGAGCACCGGACCACTGTAGTCGCCCTCCTGATCGTCGATCCAGTCAGAGAGGATGGGACCGTCGAGAACTCCGGGAAACTCCGGAAGAGGCTCCACAGGCGGGAGCGGAGGCTCGGGCGGCAGCGGAGGCTGGGGAAGATCGCCCTGGACGACGGTGTCGAAGTAGAAGGCGAAGGCACCCGCAGTGGCGGGAGCAGGCCCTGAACCGAAGCTGCTGTCATGTTCGTTCAGATGGAGGACCCCGCTGTCGGTGACCGCGAAGTTCGCGAACTCGTCCGCCCCTTTCGTCGGCCACGGATCGCTCAGACCTCCGGCATAGGCCATGCCGTTCATCATTGCCCCGGCCGCGATTTGGTTGTTGGCGCGCTGCGGGAGGTAGAATCGGATCTCGTCGCCCGAGAATTCACTGTTCGCGTCGGCGACGAGGTTGCCTCCGGAGGGATTCGCCGGATCATCGACACTCACCCCGACCATCACCGTCCCTGTCGAGAGCGCGCCCGATCCGGCATTGGTGTGCCCGAGGAGGGCCTCTACCATCGTGATGCCGCCTGCGGCAGCTACTTCAAGATCACCGAGTCGAGTGCCCGTTCCGCCGATGCCGGTGAATAAGCCCCGCATGTCATCGCCATGCCCTATCTTGGCGTAGGCCCCGGTGGCAGTGGCGAATGGGGCCAGCAGGGCGATGTCGCCTCCCGCCGCGACGGAAATGTCACCGGCGAGCACGCCGGCCACCCCCGCCCCGCCGTGGCCGATCTGGGCGAAAGTGGTGAGATTGTCGCCGCCGATCACGTCGATATCGATCCCCGCAATGACCACGATCTCACCACTGAACCCGGCCGTGACCGCACCGGCTCCGCCATGCCCGATCAGGGCCGAAGACTGGAGGCCTGTCCCGCCGACGAGGACGAGGTTGCCGGCGGCATTGAGGGTGATGGCCTGGTCCCAGACGTTGCCATTGTAGTCCGCACCGCCGTGGCCGATCTGGACGCTGGAATGACTCCCACTGCCGGCGGTCGCATTGATGTCACCGATCAGGGTTGTCAGGTCGATAGAGCCGGCGAGAGTCCCGACGCCCCCGCGACCTCCGTGTCCGATGCGGGCACTCGAGCGGAATCCGCTGCCGCCGGAGAGCGTGGCTTCATCCACCTCGAGAGTGATGTCCCCACTCTTGACTCCGTAGGCACCGTCACCGCCGTGACCGACCTGAGCGTAGGCGGTGAGGCCGGATCCGCCAACCAGACCAAGCGATCCCAACTGACCCGTTTGCCCGATGTTACCACTGAGCGCCGCATTGTAGCTCGTCCCCCCGTGGCCGACTTGCGCATAGGAGCCGCTGCCGGCCGCTGCCGCCACGGTCAGATCACCACCGTTGAAGAGCAGCGAGATGTCCGCATCGACCGCCGCGTTGAAGGCACCGGATCCGCCGTGACCGATCTGGGCGAATCCGCCGTCCTGGTTGCTGGACTGGAGATCGATGCCACCCGCTCCACTGCCTACGGATATCATTCCGCTGATCGCCGCGGCTGTGGTGCCGCGATAACCAAGCTGAGAGTAGAGGCCCGCACCTGCGGTGCCCGAGATCAGGCGCACCGTGTCGCCGAAGACGTTCGTCGCCCCATTGGCGGAACCGACCGAAATGGCCTCACTTTGGCTGCCGTTTCCGATCGATACGACCGCGCCGTTGTTCGCATGTGCCGCAGGATCAGCAAGGATGGAGGCGGCCTCGATGGAAAGCCCGGCGATCGGGGTCGGGTTCATGACATTGATGGACTCGAACAATCCGGTCGTGCCGTCCCATCCCGCTACGACGTTGATATCACCCGAACCGGCGTTCTGAATACCGGAGAGGAAGGTCATACCGCCGCTCGCGACAAGATCGAGATGGTTTCCGCTGCTGTAGGCGGACGATGCCCCGTTGACGAGGAGATCCCCATTGGTCACCGCGATTTCGACCGAACCACTTCCGATCATGTTCGTGATCATCCCGGTAGTCTCGGTTGCATTCGCGCTGGTATCGAGTTGTCCGGTGACAAGAGCCAATCTTGAACTTCCCGTGACGGCAGCCGAACCGAGGTGGCTGAGGAAGGCCACCGAACTGTTGTCCGTGAGACTGGTGAGGCCCTGGGTGCGGACGAGGACGTTGCCCGAGCGGACTCCGGCGGTGAAGCCGCCGGCTTCAATAATTCCTCCGTGGCCCAACAGCGAGTAACCGCCGCCACTGGTTCCGCCACTGAGGAGAAGATCCGCAGCACTCACGACATGGAGGTCGCCTGTCGCAGATCCGCTGAAGTTGAGCCCGCCATGTCCGATCTGAGCATAAGCTCGTGACCCACTCCCGGTGACCGTCACACTGCCGGTGGTCGAGACTACACTAACGGATCCATCGATATTGGAAGCGACTGTATTGCCACTACTGGTCATGCCTCCGCCGGCACCGATTTGAGCAAACGCCCCGCCTCCGGTTCCCGCAAGAACAGACACCTCGGAACCGGTCACGGCGACACCGGCATTCGTGCGATCACCGTCCCTGCCGCTTCCGCCATTGCCGATCAGTGCCCAGGCATTGTTGCCTGCGCCACCTTTCACCTCGACGGCTCCGGTCGCCGTAACCACGGTTGAGACCGGAAGGACACCATTGATCGCTCCGGACCCGCCAAGTCCACCCGCACCAATCTGTGCGTAGGCATTTCCACCGCCACCGGTGGCATCGACCGAAACTCCACCATTCGTGGCGACGACCCGAGTTGAAGTGGTCGACGAGGTAACCAGATTCACCCCGCCTCCGGTTCCGATGCGGGCAAAGGCAGTGCCACCCGAGCCGACCTTGACGTTGACACTGTCCCCGTAAACGATCGTCGATCCCGTCAGTGAGCCCGTCGTCGCGCCACCAAGACCAATCTGAGCATACGCCTCGCTGCCTGTGCCACCTTGAATATTGATGACTCCGCCACCGATCGAAGTATTCGTCAGCGGATTGAAGTTCACTAAGACATCACCCGTGTGGGCCCCGTTGCTGTTACTTCCCCCGCTGCCGATCTGGGCAAAGGCGCGGGTGCTTGATCCACCCAGAATATCGACGCCATTCAATGCAAACACGGTGATGAGATCTCCGGTCGTTCCATGAGCCCCGGTATGACTCCTGCCACCAAGCCCAATGAGGGCAAACGCGTCGGCGTTGCTGCCGCCCTCAACCGTCGCCTTGTCCGTGCTGAAGACAGCGATCAAGCCCGAGGTGTTCCCGGTAGCGCCCAGGCTGCCATGCCCAACCTGAGCGTAGGCACCACCGCTTCCGGATCCACCGGTCAACGATACCGCACCGCCCCCTGAAGGAAGGAAGGTCGTTGGATTGACATTCAGATAGATGTCACCGCTGAGATTGCCCGTCACCGTCCCGGCTCCGCCGTGCCCAATCTGGGAATGCGCACGAACCCCTGAACCTCCCAACAGAGTAATTCCGGTGACTCCGGAGGCCACGATATCGCCGGAATGACTACCACCGGTAAGAGGCCCACCATGTCCGAATCGAACCTGGCCATCGTCAGCGCCGCCGGCAGTCAGGGTGAGTGAACCGCTTTGAGCGATCACCGCAATATTTCCCTCATTCCCGTTTCCGGTAGCGCTGGTGGAATCAGAACCTCCGTGCCCGATCATCACGCCGGTACGAATTCCGGTGGCACCGGCAATGGCTGAGATGGAACCGGCTGCGGTCACCTCAATGCCTCCACTGTGATCCCCTCTCGCCTGACGCCCGCCATGGCCGATCTGGACGTATCCGCTCTGGGCTTCGCCGCCCTGGAGAGTGATATCGCCACCGCTGGTCACCGTGACGGTTCCGGTTCTGTCGCCGGTAAGTCCAATGAGACTTGCATGTCCAATCTGAGCATAACGTTCGCCCCCGCTGATTCCCTGTCCTCCGGTCACAGAGAGGTCGCCGGTTGCCTGGACCAGAATATTTCCGGTCACCGCTCCGATCGTTCCCGCGACATTGCGACCACCGTGGCCAATCTGGGCGTAGCTGTCGGTTCCGGCGGTTCCCGCAGTCACACTAACAACTCCACCCGAAATCACGTTAACCGCTCCGGTGAGATTGCCGTTGCTCTGATACCCGCCATGGCCAATCTGCGCCGAAGCCTGATTATTGGATCCACCGCTGACCGAAACATTTCCACCGGCCATCAGATCAATCTTACCGCTCTTCGTTCCGGAGCCTGCCAATCCCGGGCCAACGCCACCGTGACCGATCATGGCACTCGATCCGGAACTTCCCGATCCACCGGTCAGAGTGATTTCACCGGCCGAGGTGATACTGAGATCACCGGCCCAGTTTCCTGCGCCGCGTTCGCCGCCATTCCCGATCTGAGCGAAGGAGTCAGCACCGCTGGAGGCACTAAGGCGGACATTGGCCGACTTCGCGATCGTTACATTTGCGGTCGCACTCGTGTCCCCGATTCCTACATTCGCGTTGACCCGGCTGCCGGCATGTCCGATCACCGCCGAGGCATTATCACCGGTTCCCGCAGTGACCGTCACATCTCCCGTCCCGGTCCCGGCATCGGAGTTGATGAGAATATCAGAAGTCACTACCGTTCCATTGAGCGAGTTGTAGCCGCCATGGCCGATTTGGGTGTAAGCGGAGGCTCCACCCGAAGCGAGTAAGATCGAAGTGAGAGAATCGACAAAGATATTCGATACCGAAATCGCTCCGCTCGCCTCCGCCCCGCCATGACCGATCTGGGCGAACGCGTTGGTTGTGGTTCCACCCAGAAGACTGACGGAATCCGCTTTGACCGTGATCACACCGCTCTTCGTGCTGTTGCTTTCGGCACCACCCAATCCAATCATGGAATAACGCCAGGAGCCTGCGCCGCCCTTGAGCGAGAGTGCGCCGTCGATATCCGTGGTGACCGACCCCGTCAGCGTCGCGTCTGCATTCAATCCGCCAGCTCCGACCTGAGTATAGGCGGCAAGCGTGGAATCCATCGTGAGCCCTCCGCCAGTGGTCGTCACACTGGTGTTACTAGTGATGGTATTGGCTGCCCCGATGCTCGCGGCACCGCCTTGAAGTCCGGAGCCACCGGCGCCGATCTGGACGTAGTTACGTGTTCCTGACCCGGTCGCCCCCATCGAGACTCCACCGGCCGTCGTCGTGACGGTGACATTTCCAGTGATACTGCCGAGCGCAGGAGTGAAGCCGCCCAATCCGAGGGCGCCGCCGCCGGCTCCCACTTGAACATAGGCCCCATTCCCTGAATTGGCCGTCATCTGAAGTGAAGCCGCTCTCACGTCGGTCTTGGAATTGATCGAATTGGTTCCCGCAGCGCCATTGATCCCGGCACCACCGGCACCGATCTGACTGAAGGAGGAGGCTCCCGTGCCTGATGACATCACAATGGCGCCTGACATGTCCACATCGACGTCACCCGTAACCGAACCGAGGAAAAGATTTCCACCTCCGGTCGCACCGCCGCCCGCTCCAATTTGCGTGTAGGCACTCGCGTTGCTTCCACCGGTCATGGTCAGGGTCGTTCCCGTGACCGTTGTTTTGGCGTTGGTGATGACTCCATCGACTCCGGAACCGCCGGCACCGATGCGTGCGTAGCTGTTGGACTGAGGGCCTGCAGTCAGACTCACGGCGCCGGCCGAGGCCACCGTCGTGGTGCCCGACATATTCCCGTCAGCAATGAGACCACCGTTACCGATCTGGGCAAATGACTGCGCGTTCCCGGGTGCGGCACTCACTGTGACGCCACCCGATGTGGTCGTCACAAGAACATTCCCGCTGAGTGCGCCGCTTGAGAAACTGCTATCTATGCCTCCACCCAGCCCGATGAGCACATTCGATCCGGTGCCGGTTCCCGTTGTCATTTCGAGGCTCGATCCGCTGACCGTAGTGTTGCCCGACTTGATGGAATTGCTGCCCGTGCCGCCATTCCCGATTTGGGAGTAGCGGTTCTGCCCGGCACCGCCGGTCATCGTTATCGCACCGTCGGCCGTCACCGCGACGTTGCCCGTCTGGGAAATCATGTCCGCCTGGAGACCACCGGCACCGATCTGGGCATAAGCAGCATTCGCTGAATTCAGGGTCAAATCACCGCCGGTCGTGGCCACGGTGGTGGTGCTCACGATGGTGCCACCGGTGCCAACGCTGCTGCGGCCACCAGCACCGATTTGGACAAAATTGTCAGCCGATCCAGCGACAGCTCCCATCGCAATACCGCCGTTTGTGGCGGTGACGCTCACGTCCCCGGTGATGGAACCGTTTGCGGCATCCGTTCCTGTCTGGATCCTTCCGCCACCGTTTCCGATCATGGTGTTGGCTCCGGCCCCGCTGCCGGCATTCAGGGTGATGACAGTGCCGGAAACGGTGACATTGCCGCTCTTCGTTGCATCGCTTCCGGAACCGCCGTTGCCGATCTGAGCGTAAGCATCCGCCTGGGTTCCCCCAGTGATGGAAACGGCGCCATCGATCGTCGCCAGAACAGTGCCATTGATCGCAGTCGCATCGGCATTCAGACCACCCGCACCGATCTGAGTGTAAGCGGCGTTGGTGCCGTTCATAGTCAGCCCACCACCGGTGGTCGTTACCGTCGTAGTGCTGTTCAAGGCACTTGCTGCACCGACACTACCGGCCCCACCGGCTCCGATTTGAGCGTAATTTCTCACTCCGGTTCCACTGGCTCCCATGGAAACCCCGCCGGCCGTCGTTGTCACTTCGACATTCCCGGTGATCGCGGATTGTCTTCCGCTACCGCCGGCACCTACCTGAGTGTAGGCATCAGATCCTGCTCCGCTGGTCATCGAGAGCGAGGCACCGGTCAAGGTGACTTCTCCCGTATTGATGATTCCGCTTCCCCCGATGCCACCGGCACCGATCTGAGAATAAGCATTGTTCCCTCCACCGGCGAGAGAAACAGCCCCGGTTCCGGCGATCGTCACGGTGCTGGTGATCGCGCCGACCGCGTTGATTCCGCCGTTTCCGATCTGAGTGTAGGCCCCGTCACCCGATCCGGAGGTGAGCCCGACCGAGGTGACGTTTGTGAGCGAAACATTGCCGTGTCGGGTGTAGGTCCCGCCGTTTCCACCGCCGTTGCCGATCTGCGCGAACGATCCGGCGCCGCTTCCGCCACCAATCGTGACAGAACCGGGCTCGCAGAAAGAGACACTCACCGTTGCCGCACTGGTCACGTTGTTACTGAAGCTGCCCGAACCGGTTCCGTGCCCGATCTGGACGAAGGCGTTGTCAGCGGTCCCTCCCTGGAGATTGAGCCCGCCCTGCTTCGCTTGAACATCAATCTTACCGGTGATATCACCGCTGCCATCGGCGCGGAAGCCGATCTGCGTTGAAGCTCCGGCAACGGTATTGCTGGACAGAACGTTGATGGCATAGCCCCTGAGGAATGTGTTCCCCTCGCGGCTGCCCACAGCGAGAGCTTCGGTCTGGGAAGTGCTTCCGATGGTGAGGACGCCCATGTTTTGTCCAAAGCGGTCGCAGTCATTGAAGTCAATCGACCCGGGAATGATCTCCGGCTCACAGACGCCGTTGTTGAAGTTGACGGAAGAGAAATCCTGCACCCCGTCCCATCCGGCCACGAGCGCGACCGTTCCGTCACCCGCGTTCTGGAAGCTGCGGTTGAAGGTGAGGTTCCCCGTCGCCATGACGATGAAACTGAAACTGTGATTTGCGAACTGCGATGCGATCCCGGCCGGAGTCGTCGGCAGATCATAGGTCACATCCCCGGTATTCGTCAGCACGATATTCCCTGCCCCGAGATTGCCCGCGAGGATCGTGCTTTCATTTTCACGGGCCAGAGTATTCCCGCCTACGGCATTCCCGTTCTGGGCGCCGTTCACGACATACTGGTAACCGTTGCCGCCGAGGTAGTTTGTCCCGTTGAGTCCCCCGCTGTCATTGGTGCGGTGAAGCAGATGGGCACTGGTGTTCGCTGCGGTTCCCGCATTGAGATACGAGTCGCCGTCTACAAAGTATTGGATTCCGCCCTCGCGAGTCCCACCGGTGGTTCCGCTGCCGAAGAGACCATAAGTTCCGTGACCATCACCGTGTCCGATCATCCCGTAGCTTCCCGCTGCCCCGGCTCCCGAGCCACCGTTGACGACGAGATCGCCTCCGTTGTCGGCCACCACAAAGATGCGACCGGAGAGATTGCCCCCGGCATTCGTACCGCCGTGACCGATCTGGACATATTGATCGACCCCGGAACCACCCGTCATGGAGACTCCGCCATTGTTGACCAGTCCTGTGACGAGAGTGACTTCGCCACTGTGATTCCCGGCTGCTCCGTAGCCTCCGTGACCCACCTGAGCGTAGGCTCTCGTGCCGGTTCCCTGAGTTCCGTCATTAATAGTGAAAGACCCGTCCGCGTGAACACAGATGTCACCGAGATGGGTTCCGATCGCGCCGCTTCCGCCGTGACCCAGCTGGGTGTAGGCGTCGGCTCCTCCACCGGCGTTCATGAGGATGTTGCCGGCAATTCCCAGGTTGAGTTCACCGTTTGCGAGGCTGGACCCGTTGTTGCCGGTAGCGCCGACCCCGCCATGGCCGATCTGGGTAAAGGCATTCACACCGGCTCCCGAATTGAGAGTGAGATTGCCTGCTGTGGTATTCACCGTGATCGCTCCGTCACTTGTCCCGGTAGAAAGACTGCCACCGTGTCCAATCTGGGCGAACGAGTGATCCCCGCCCGCAGTGAGGTTGACGTTCCCACCCAGGGTAAGGTCGATGCTTCCTGATTGAGTTCCCCCCGCAGTGTATCCGCCGTGACCAACTTTGGCGGAGGCGCGGGTTTGGTTGCCGCCCGTAATGCTTAGAGCCGCATTCGGCGCATCGATGACGATGTTCCCGGTGACTGCGCCAGAAGCGAGATCACCTCCGTGACCGATCTGGCCGAAGTTACTCGCAGCGCCAAATGCGGCGCTTCCGCCGGCCACCGAGACTTGAGTGCCCAATGCGTTGATGGTGATGTCACCGGTTTTGGTTCCGCTCGCAGAGGCTCCGCCATGGCCCAATTGGGCAAAGCCCAGGCCGTTGGTGCCACCTGAACCGCCGTTGCCGGCCAGGACTGAAACATTGCCAGTAGTCGTCACCGCGATGTTTCCTGTAAGCGCGCCACCACCGGGGAAGACTCCTCCATGGCCGAGCTGGGCATATGCCGAGCGGTTCCCACCGCCTTGAACGCTCACGTTCGCGGATTGACCGACGACGATGTTGCCAGTGCGATTGCCGTCGGTCGCTGCGACCCCACCGTGACCGATCTGGGCATAGTCGTCGAACCCGGCACCTGCGGTGATGCTGAGCGCACCACCTCCGCCAATAGCTGCACCCATACCGCCGTTGGCGAGCGGGTCGTAGTTGATGAAAATATCTCCATTGTAGCTACCGGTGCCGCCAAAACCACCATGACCGATCTGTGCCGCAGCCGCTCCGGATGTCACCGTGAGTGCTTCGCCTATCACGAGAATCATTCCGTTGTGGCTGCCGTCATTCTGGCGACCACCGTGACCGATCTGCGCAAAACCGGAGTCTCCGGTTCCGCTGAGGACGCTGACGTTGCCCACCGTATCTCCATGATCGGCACGAACAGAGATCATCCCGGAGAGGTTTTTCAGGTTGGCGTTTCCACCTTTCCCGCCGTGACCGATCTGGGCGAAGCTGCCTCCCGCAGTTCCGCTCCGGACCAAGACACCACCGGTCTTCGCCTCGACCATCACGTCACCTGTCGCAGGATCTCCTGACACATCAGTGGTGAACCCAATCTGGGCGTATTCATCCGTGCTGTTCCCGCCCACGACATTGACAGCGTAACCGAAGAGATTGGTCGGCCCGGATTTACTTCCGACGGCCAAGTTGAAGTTTCCTCCATTATTAATCGCATCCATCGAGATCTCACCCGCCGCACTGGAAAACTCTCCCGAGCTGATGGCGAATCCATTGTCATTCCCCCACTGGAGACCGTCACCCTTGGCAGAGGTCAGATCAATGAATCCGGTCGGAAGGTTTCCATTCCAGAGGTGGTCAATCTGCGGGAAATTGAGATCGGTTCCGGATGCCCCACCGGTCCGGGACGGTGCATCAACGATCACTGTCCCGGCGAGGTTGGCACCGGCCACGAGATTGACCGCGCCGGAACCAGGCGCCTGAACTCGGCGGTTCACATCGATGTCACCGGCCGATAGGAAACTGACACTGTTGTTGAGCGCCAGAGGATCGGCATACGATGTCGTGGAGTCAATGATCGTGTTGATGACAATGTTGCCCCCGCTCATTGCGAAATTTCCGTCTTTTAGATTCGGAGTAATGATCCGATCACGAAACGAGTCGGTCACGGTGATCGTTCCACCACTCTGGAGGACTCCATTGTTCAGGTAGCTGAGTCCACTGCGACCGATCACCTCATAGCCCCCACCGAGATTGTCGGCAGGATTGTCGAGAACCTGGTCGGCAAACGGATTGTCGTTGCTCGCCGCCATGTCGAAGGTGTGACCGATCCAGGCGATGCGGTTGGAGGAACGATCGAGCGTGATATGATCGGCGATGACCTGGATGCCGCCCTGACGAGTCCCTCTCGAGTTTGTCGTGTTGTTGTCCTGATCATCACCGTGACCGATAAGGGCATATGACTCAAATCCGGGGCCTGCCTTGACGAGAAGATTGCCATTCACCGAGATCACATGAATATCACCACTCAAGTTCATGGCTACGTCCTGATTGTGACCGCCATGTCCGATCTGGGTGTAGGCCCGGGTATTCGGACCTGAGATCAGGTTGATGTCGCCATAGGAAGAGACCCCGATGTGTCCGGAAAAATTCCCGGTTGTGGTGTAGCCCCCGTGGCCAATCACGGCTGCGGTGTAGTCACCTCCATTGCCGCCGCGCAGATCCACTCCGCCGTTGATGGCCGCGAACTGAATCTCGTCAGATCCGCCGATACCGTCGAAATCGCCCAGGTCATCGAACCAGCCACCGGGAGCCATCTTCGTGTTCGAAAGGCTCGTGAAAAGGTTCCCGCTGCCGGCACTGACGAGAATATTTCCCGAGTGGTCGCCGTCGGAGTCCCACGCTCCACCATGTCCGATGAAGGTCGCGGTGCGGCTCAGACTCCCGCTGTAGAGTCCGACATCACCGGCGGCGCGGATGGTAATGTTGCCGGTGTTGGCACCACTGGTGCTCCGTCCGCCATGACCGATCATTGCAAAGGTATCGTCATCCTTACCGCCGCGAAGTTCAACCGAACCGGTCCGGGCAGTCACGGAGACATTGCCTTTGTTCCCGATGTCGATGTTCCCGTTCGGGTTGTCCGAGTCCCAGCCGCCGTGCCCGAGCATGGCGTAGGCCCCGTCCTGGTCGCCGTGCTCGAACTGCACCCAGAGGTTGGCGGTACCGCTGTCACCGGGATTCTCATTCGGTGCCGCTGCGGTGGTCGTTCCGGGGTTGACGTCCTCCAGGAAGGTCACGTTCGAGGTTCCCTGATCGGAATACACAACGTTGCCAACGTGAGTTCCGGCTGCGATCGTTCTCGCTCCCAGGCCGTCCTGGAAGTCAGCGGTCATGGCAGCATCCGCAGTGAGTGTGCCATCGCCATCGGGATCCGAAAGTGTTCCAATGATGGTGCCATCATCCAAACGGATCGTAATGACAAGACTGCCCGGGACCACTCGATTGTACATCAGGTTGAAGTTGGCTCCGTCGCCGAGGTTGGCAGCGCGGTCCTGGTTGATCGTCGCGTTGTTCGCGTCGGTGCGCGAACCGTGACCGTAGGAGACAAAGTGCCCGTCACCGAGTGCCGGGGTTCCGTCAAAGGAACTCCCGCCGATGAAGCTGAGATTCCGCTCCGCGAACACCTGAACGTTGGCCGCGTGATCCCCGCGGGCACCCCACCCGCCGTGTCCGAGTTGGACAAAGGCGGAGGCGTCTCCGCGCTCTGCGGTGAAGGTGATGTCGCGGCCCGCCATGACCGTGATGGTTTCCAGCGGATTTCCAGAGATCGAATCAGTGCGTCCGAAGTTGCCCTCGGTGCTCCGCCCGCCGTGCCCCAGCAATGCATAATTACCAATATCCGCCCACTCGTTGGAGGACGAACCACCGGAGGCGAAAAGAACGTCTCCATCCGCTTTGGAACCCAAAGTTAAGTCAGAAGCAATCCCCGCCTGAACCGTAATATTTCCATAATGGTTTCCATGGGACGAAGCGCCGCCATGACCCAGCTGGGCATAATGATTAGTTCCGAATCCGGATCCAGCACTGGGCTCAAAGGTGCGATTGATATCACCGGCGAGAAAGTTGATCGATCCGTCTTTTGCCACCACCCGGATATCCCCGTGGTGCCCGATTGGATTACCGAAGCCATCGACCAGGCCCGTGACGACAGAGTTATCCTGCGACGTATCGGCCTCGTATCCGCCGTGGCCCAGTTGAGTGTAGTTGCGACCGTCTTCGTTAGTGAAAAGACCAACGGAATAGGTCCCCGCGATGAAGCTGATATCCCCGTTGACCTCAACGTCAATATCTCCACTGAACCCGACGGCATTGACCCCGTTTCCGTAGCTGCGGGCTCCGAAGCCGCCGTGACCGAGTTGGCTGTAGTTCTCGTCCCAGTTACCCGACTTGAAGTAGAGCCCGTAGCCGGCCTGCGGACCACTCGCGAATTCACCGGCACGCAGCGTGATGTTGCCGCTGTGACTGCCGTCCGACTCGACCCCGCCGTGACCGATCTGGGCCCAGGAGTCATTGTTGTTCCCGGCATTGTCGCCGAGCCCGCCGACATCGTCGATCGATGCAATGAAGCGGATCCCACCTGTAGCGGTGATATCGATATTCCCCGTGTGACTGTCCCGCGAAACATATCCACCGTGTCCGATCTGGGCGTAGGTGGCAAAATCGCGTCCCGCCAGAAAGTCGATGTCACCGCCGGAATTGATCATGATGTCGCCGGTGCTGCCCTCGGAAAAAAGCGTGCCCGGGACCGCGCCGGTTACAGGGTCGCGCAGCGCTTCGCGGTAATGTCCGGTGCCCACCCAGGTGCTGTAGCCACCGTGGCCGATCTGGGCGTAGCCCGCGTTCGCTCCATTCACCGAGTCCGCTCCGCGGAAGAGGATATTCCCGTCGGTGGTGATATCGATGGTGCCGGTGTATTTGCCGCCCGACTCGTAGCCGCCGTGGCCGATCTGGGCAAAGGCTCCGTTGTGGTTGCTGACCGTGTTCGGTGACAAGGCGGTGCCGTGCAGGGCGGTGAACTCGAGCCCACCCCCGCTTTCCACTGTGATATTCCCCTCGATGTCGGCAAAATTCCGGAATCCGCCATGGCCGAGCTGCACACTCGAGTCCGTACCATTGACTCCGAGA
>JBDNIL010000418.1:0-6599 GCA_041688355.1 Verrucomicrobiales bacterium
AGAGGTGCCGCGTCACTCGGCGCCTCGAGGTCGAGGGGAGCGAGCCACGATGCGCTCTGCGGCATGGCCTCGAGCGGATCGCCGGGTTTATCAGAGATGCGGGCCGCGAGGCAGGCATCGAGCCACGGGATCGCGAGGTAACGCTGACTGCCGCAGTCGTGACTGGAGAAAGGATCGACCGCCACGCCGATGAGCGAGCCCTTTGCCCGCATCGTGGTGAAGAAGGTCTCGCCGCCGCCGCGGACTCCAGCGAAACGGCCTTTTTTTTCGGTGACGCCCTCCTTCGTGCCGAGGTTGCACATCAGCGGCACCGACGTCGCCGCGTCGGAGACGGGGTAGGGCGCCGGTTTGCCCTCGACCACCGTCACCGGCGGCACTCCCGATCGCAGCCACGCAGCCACGCCGCCGCGACGCGCTCGGGATGGAGCAGGGCCATGCCGCCGGCCCAGTGGCCGCCGCCGCTGTGGCCCCAGAGTGCCCAGGGCACAGAGGTGAGTTCGGGGTGTCCTGACATTCTACCAAGGTCGGCGAGCGATTGTTGGAAGGCAGCATCGGAACCCTGGCGGGGATCGCACCACTTCTGGCAGTCGGCTTTGTCGGGCTGTTCGTAAGAGGGGCCCATGAGAGCACAGTCGTGCTTTTTCGCGAGGGCCTGCCAGTGGAGATCGTAGGCACCGGTCTGGCCTGACTTGCAAGAGCCTTCGCCGCAGCCGTGCTGGTGCACGATGAGACCGCGCAGCGTTTTCACCCCCGGCGGGATCCAGATCGTGTAGCTCACCGCGTACACAAGAGTACCGGCCCCGGGCTGCGCGGGCGCATCGTAGCGAACGCGGAAATACGGCGGGTCGGCGGGGAGGGGATTTTCGTAGGGATCGACCGGGGCGGTGAGGGCTGCGGTGATAGTGCGCTCTCGTGAATTTTATCGGCACGATCCTGATGTTTGCTCTCGTCGATCCGCACTTCTCCTATTTGTCCGACAAAGTCGTATCCGGTGAAGTATCCCAGTCCTACTTTCGCTCCGTGGTGATCGGCATGGCAGGGAGCCGGTTCCTCGGCACTCTTCTCGCCCAGGCCTTCCTCGTCCCAGGTGCCTTTGTAATCGCAAAAGTGGCTGAGTGGATCTAAACACCCTCAACAAATCGGGTCCGGGCACACGTCGCGCCGGTCGCACTTGAGACAGTGCTCGCCCATGAACAGATCGTCGAAAAGACTCATCAGCCCCTTAACCGTCTCGGGGGTATCTGTAACGATGCCGCATTCGAAATTGCGCCGACGCACCGACTTGGCGCCCATCCCAGCTCCGGTGAGATTGGCCGATCCGAGAAAGGCACGCTGCCCGTCGACGATGACACATTTCATATGATTCCTCGGGCAGAGGATGCGCTCGAAGCGGTCAGACCCGATCAGGTTAGGAAACCGGTCAAAGTCGGCCCGAAAGCGCGGTCCGGGCTCCTTCGCATGGATGAGCCGTATCTCGACGCCTTCGTTGATGAGGTCGTCGAAGAGGGCGAGGAAGGTATCGAATTTCTTCCGCCCCGGTCGGGCGAGATGGAGGTCTTTGACATCCGCCGTGGCCACCCAGAGGAATTTCTTCGCCGAGGGGATCAGCTCCTTGAAAACGGCATCATGGATCGCTTCATTGAGAACGAGTCTGTCCATGAGAGAGCCGGCATCCGGCGGGGCGATTCTGCAAGCCGGATTAAATGTGGACCGCGTGGCCGTAGGCGTCGCCAGCTGCCTCGTGAATCGCTTCAGCGAGGGTCGGGTGGGCGTGGATGGTCGCTTCGATTTCCTCGTTGGTCGCTTCGAGAGTCATCGCAAGGCCCATCTCGGCGATGAGCTCAGTGGCCCCCGCTCCGATGATATGGGCACCGAGGATCTCCCCGTGTTTTTTGTCGAAGATGACCTTCACGAAGCCTTCGGCATCGGCCACCGCGAGGGCGCGCCCGCTCGCAGCGAAGGGGAATTTACCGACACGGTAGTCCAGCTTCTTCTCCTTACAGGCGTCCTCAGTGAGACCGATCGAGGCGACCTCCGGGTGGCAATAGGTGCAACCGGGGAAAATGGTCACCTTCTTCGGTTTGAACTTGGGATCGAACATTCCCTCGATCGCCTGGGTCGCTTCGTAGCTGGCGACGTGGGCGAGCCAGGGGGGCCCGATGATGTCGCCGACCGCAAAAACATTGGGGATGTTCGTCTGGTAACGGGCGTCGGTCTCGATGTAACCGCGATCGGTCAGCTTGAGCTGCTCGGCATTCTTCGGGAGGACGGGGGCGACCCCGACCGCGACTAGGCAGACCTCGGCCTCGATCGTCTGCTGATCACCGCCGGCGGCGGGTTCGATCGTGAGACGGACACCGTTCTCAGTCGTCTCGGCGGCGGCCGTCTTCGTCGAGGTGTGGAATTTGATCCCGTGCTTCGCGAGGGACTTTTGCAACGCCGCACTGACCTCGGAGTCCTCGACAGGCAGAATGCGATCCATCATTTCGATGACCGTCACCTCGGTGCCGTAGGAGCTGAAGAAATAGGCAAACTCGATCCCGATGGCCCCGGCCCCGATGATGACGATGGACTTGGGCTGCGTCTTCATCGTCATCGCGTCTTTGGACCCGACCACTTTCTCTCCGTCAAAGGGCAGGAAGGGCAGACCGCGCGAGACACAACCGGTCGCGATGAGCACATTCGCGGCCGTGTGGATTTCGCTTTTTCCTTCGGCGTCGATGACCTCGACCTTGCCGTTCGCGGCGAGACCGCCGGTGCCGCGGATGTAGTCGATCTTGTTTTTCTTGAAGAGGAACTCGATGCCCCCGGCGAGCTTGTCGGAGACCTGGCGCGAACGTCCAATCACTTTCTCCCAGTCGTAGGAGAGACCCTCGATGTTGAGCCCGAACTCGGCGGCACGGTGTGAAAGAGTGTGGTAGAGCTCGGCGTTTTTGAGGAGCGCCTTGGTCGGGATACAGCCCCAGTTGAGGCATGTGCCGCCGGCGCGATCGTTCTCGATGCAGGCGACTTTTTTCCCGAGCTGGGCGGCGCGGATTGCTCCGACATATCCGCCGGGGCCCCCACCGATGACAATAAGATCGTACGATGCCATGAGTAAATTCTGTGAGTGTTAGGAAAGAAGAAGGACGGGGGTTTCGAGAAAGCGTTTCAGCTCGGAGAGAAAGCGGGCCCCGATGGCACCGTCGATGACGCGGTGGTCACAGCTCATCCCGATCCACATGCGCTGACCGGGAACGATCTGGTTGGCGGCGTTCACGACCGGTTGTTTGGTGATCGTGCCAATCGCGAGGATCGCGGCCTGGGGAGGATTGATGATCGCATCGAAGTTCCCGATGCCGAAGGCCCCGAGGTTCGAGATGGTGATGGTGCCGCCCTGCATCTCGGCCGGAGCGAGCTTTTTGTCCTTGGCGCGAGCGGCGAGTTCTTTGAGTTCGGCGGCGAGTTCTTTGATCGATTTCATCTGGGCCGAACGGATCACCGGAGTGACGAGACCTTCCTCGATCGCCACCGCGACGGAAAGATTGATTTCGCCGAGTTGGAGGATGGAGTCGCCCTGAAACGAGGCGTTCACTGCCGGGACGGCATCGGTCGCGAGCACGGTCGCGCGCATGATAAAGTCGTTCACCGTGTACTTGGGACCGCCGTTCGCAGTGCTCGCGGCATTGACCTGCTCGCGCAGGGTCATGAGTGGCTCGGTGTCGATCTCGATGTTGAGATAGAAGTGCGGGATCGTCGTCTTGCTCTCGAGGAGTCGCTGGGCAATGACGCGACGCATCCCGGTGAGGGGAATCGACTGGTCGGCACGGCTCGCGGGGGCGGGAAGAAGACCGAGGCTGGAGCCGCCGCCTCCTCCGGCGGGGGCATTGAGGACATCCTTCTTAATAATGCGTCCGCCGGGACCGCTGCCGGTGACGCGGCGGAGATCGATGCCGTGTTCTTCGGCGTGCTTGCGGGCGAGGGGAGAGGCTTTGATGCGGCCGCCGGACGAGGGAGCGGGTGCGGCAGGGGCAGGGGACTTCACAGCCGGGGCCGGAGCTTTGGCCTCGGCGGGAGACCCGTCTTTGTCCGCTTCTTCGGCGGCAGGCGCTTCCACTTTTTCCTCAGCCTTTTCTTCGGCTGGGTTCTCGGCCCCGGCCGCAGCGGGGGCCTCGTCCGCATCGGCCGGCGGATCCTCACCCGGCTCGAGGATGAGGGCGAGGGAGGCACCGAGGACGACGGTCTCGCCCTCTTTCACATAGATCTTGTAGAGGATGCCTTCGTCAAAGGAGGGCATTGTCATGGTCGCTTTGTCGGTCTCGATTTCGGCGACGTCTTCGTCCATGGACACGGTGTCGCCCTCTTTCTTGAGCCACTTCACGAGGGTCCCCTCGCTCATCGTGTCGCTCAGTTTGGGCATTTTCAAATAGGCTGCCATAAGTTCTCTTGCTGGTCGGAAGGTGGAAGATAGATACGTCCCGGGTGGGGCACGGGATGATCCTAACAGATCGTTAAAGCACGCTCCACGATCTCGTCGGGAGTCGGAAGCTGGAGCTTCTCGATCGGGGGGCTGTAGAAGGCGGGTGCATCGGCGCTCGTGATCCGGAGCACGGGGGCATCGAGATCGTCGAAGGCCTGCTCCATGATCATCGACGAGATCTGGGCACCGACGCCGCAGAAGGGTTTGTTCTCCTCCACACAGATCGCGCGATGGGTCTTGCGGACGGAGGCCATGATCGCCTCTTCGTCAAGCGGGCGGATCGAGCGGAGGTCGAGGACCTCGGCATTGATGTCGTATTTCTCGGCGAGGATCTCAGCGGCGGCGAGACAGGTCACGACGGCGCGGCCGTGGGCGATGAGGGTGAGGTCGGTTCCCTCGCGTTTCACCTTCGCTTTACCGATGGGCACGAGCAGCTCGCCGCCCTCGAGTTCATCGTTCGACGGGACCGTACCGACTATGCCGTAGAGCACGGTGCTCTCCATGAAGTAGACGGGGTCGTTGTCGCGAATCGCGGACTTGATGAGACCTTTCGCATCGTGCGCGTCGGACGGCGTCACGACTTTCAGCCCGGGCATGTTTGCAAAAATGTTCTCCGGCGCGTGGGAGTGGGTCGCGCCGACGTTCGTGCCGCCGTTGGCCGGACCACGTACGACGATGGGAACATTGAGCAAGCCGCCGGACATGTAGCGGCAGGCTGCGGCGTTGTTCATCATCTGGTCGAAGGCGACGTAGGCGAAGCTGAAGAACATCAGTTCCATGACGGGGCGAATCCCCAGCATGGAAGCACCGATGCCCATGCCGATGAATCCGGCTTCGGAGATGGGGGCGTCGATGATGCGTTTGTCGCCCCACTTTTTCCAGAGACCTTCGGTGACTTTGTAGGCGCCGTTGTACTCGGCGACCTCTTCACCGATGATGATGACATTTTCGTCGCGGGCGAGTTCCTCATCGAGGCCTTCTCGGAGTGCTTCGCGGTAGGTGATTTCTCGTGGCATGGGTGATAGCTGTTTAGCTGTTAGCGTTTTTGCTGCGCAGCTGGGGAAAGGAGGAGGGTTGGGCTGGCGACCTGACAGGGTTGATCTCAGCGGTGGAAGAAGTGGCGACCGGTGCGACCGGCTTCGGTGTTGTTGTCCACTTCCCAGTAGACGTCATCGAAGATCTCAGACTCTTCAGGATAGGGGCTCCTGATCGCGAACTCGGCGGCGGCATCCGCTTCGGCGCCGGCTTCTTTGTTGATCGCTTTGTAATCGTCCTCGGAGATGACGCCTTCGCCGATGAGCGTCTTTTTCCAGAACTCGATCGGATCTTGTTTGTTCATGTACTCTTGGATCTCCTCTTTGGTGCGATACTTCTCGGCGTTCGCGTCGGCGACGGAGTGTCCTTTGTGCCGATAGGTCAGGATCTCGATGATGCTGGGGCGGGACTGCTTGTGGGCGCGCTCGACCGCTTTCTGGACACCGGCACGGATTTCGTAAATGCTGACGCCATCGATTCTATCCCAGTCCATGTTGTAGCCCTCGGCACGGGCGGCGAGACCCTCTTTCGGGAAAGCGGAGGACCGGGCCTGCGAGGTGCCCATGGAGTAACCGTTGTTCTCGATGATGTAGATGACGGGCAGACTCCAGAGGGAGGCGAGATTGAGCGCTTCGTGATAGGCGCCCTGATTGATGGCTCCGTCACCGAGGTAACACAGGCAACAGCCTTCGAGTCCTTTGTATTTCACTGCGAAGGCGAGGCCCGCTCCGAGAGGGGCCTGACCACCGACGATCCCGTGACCACCCCAGTAATTTTTGTCGGGGGCGAAGTAGTGCATCGAGCCTCCCTTGCCCTTGGAGCAACCGGTCGCTTTCCCGAAGAGTTCGGCCATGCACTCGTCCATTCCCATCCCCACGGCGAGGGCATGCCCGTGGTCACGATAGGCGGTGATGACATGGTCGTGATCTCCGAGCAACGAGATCGATCCGACGGCGACTGATTCCTGCCCGATATAGAGGTGGAGGAAACCGCCGATGGATCCGTTGTGGTAATGCTTTAGAGAGGTCTGCTCGAACCGGCGGATTCGGACCATCTTGCGGAGCAGTTCTATTTTATCCGCAGCGGTGAGCGACTGATTAATCGG
>JBDNIL010000419.1:0-2495 GCA_041688355.1 Verrucomicrobiales bacterium
CCGAAGATGATCCCGGGAATGCCAGCGCGGTGTAGTTTGGTGACGTCGCAGCCGAAGGGAACACCGGCCGGGGTCGGGTCGAGCCCCATCGCCGAGAGCACACCGGCCGCCGCCTGCACAAGTGGAGAGTCCGCCGCCGTCTCCATCGCTTCGTCAGAAAGGCGGGGCGGATGAATGATCACCTCGCCAACGGGAAAATCGGCGAGCAGGGACTCGTATTCAGCGAGCACCGCGGCACCGGTCTCCCCCGGCAGCATGCGGCGATCGAGGGTGATGAGACAGCGCTCCGGCACGAAGTTGACCTGGGCGCCGCCCTCGATCAGGGAAATGGTGCAGGTCGCTTCGCCGACGAGCGGATGCGATCGCTCGCGCAGGCTCGCGTGGTGGCGCTCGAGTCGCTCGATGACGCGCGCCATCGCGACGATGGCGTTTTTTCCAAGGTGCGGTTTGGAGCTGTGAGCGGCGACTCCGCAGGTCTCGATCTGCCAGCGCAGCACCCCCTTGTTGCATGAGACGGCACGCAGTTCCGTAGGCTCGGCGACGATGGCGGCCTCGGGATGGATCCCGCGTTCCCCCATCCAGTCGATCAGTCGCAGGACGCCGCGAAAGGCATTTTCCTCATCGATGACGGCGGCGAAATAGACATCGCAGGGGGGTGTCGCTCCCCCGGCATGGAGGCTCGTCAGGGCGATCATCATTGCGGCGAGCCCGGCCTTGGTATCGCACGATCCACGGCCGTAGAGACGGCCGTCTTTGATGACCGGATCAAAGGGCGGGATCGTCATGTCCGCGACCGAGACGGTGTCGAGATGGGCTTCGAGGAGGACCGTGCGGGACGAGTCGCGGCCCGGGAGCCGGGCGATAATGTTCGAGCGACCCGGAAGCACCTCGTCGGTCCAGACTTCGAGTCCGGCCTTTTCAAAAAATTCCCTGACAAATGCACCAACCGCCCCTTCCCCGGGACCGGACCACTCGGGGTTGACGCTGTTGATCGCGACGAGTCGGGCGAGGGTGCCGGTGAGGTCATTCATAGGCCGACAGGATGATGCAGGTATGGCCAAAACGATACGGGAATCTCCGGTCGGCTTTGCGCCACTGATCATGAGAAGCGATGTCCCTTTTCAAAAGGCGCGGACAGCGTTAGCCTTTCCCCTGCCCTGATCGGGCCCGCAAGACGTAACCCGAGACAGATGTCTGACCTTCATTTTACCCTCAGCAGCGAGATCAGCGCCCCCGTCGAAGCGCTGCGGGACTGGCATTTTCGTCCGGGTGCCTTCGGTCGGCTCAATCCCCCGTGGGAGAAGGCGCGCGTCATCTCTGCTCCCGGCGCTCTCGTCGATGGAGCCCGGGCCATCATCGAGATCCAGGCCGGCCCGATAAAGCAGCGCTGGATCGCGGACCACGAGATTACCCCCGACGGATTCATCGACCGGCAGGCCTCGGGGCCCTTCGCTTTCTGGGAACACCGGCACCTCTTCGAAGCGACCGGCCCGATGACGAGTCGCCTCACCGATGCGATCGCTTACCGGCTCCCGATGGGTCTGCCGGGCCGCATTTTCGGGAGCGCTCTCGTCAGGAAGAAGCTGGAACGGATGTTCCACTATCGCCACACCGTGACCCGGACCGACCTTGCTCGTGCGGTGCAAAATCCACCGCCGCGCTCCCTTCGCATCCTCATGACGGGCGCGAGCGGAATGATCGGACGCCCCCTCTGCGCCTACCTCGAGACGCAAGGACACGAGGTCCATCGAGTGACCAGACGAGCAACGCAACCGGGCGAGATCGAGTGGGATCCGGAGCGGGGCCTCCTCGATCTGCCGACCGGAGTGACCTACGACGCCGCGATCCATCTCGCCGGGGAAAACGTCGCCGACGCCCGCTGGAGTCCGGAGAAAAAGCGGCGCATCCTCGAGAGCCGTCGTCTCGGGACCCGTCTCCTCGCCCGCACCCTCGCGGCGATGACTCAGCCGCCCGCCGTCCTCATCAGCGCTTCCGGCTCGGGCATTTACCCGCCCGACGGCAGCATTCACGATGAAGATTCTTCCGTCGGAGACCACTTTCTCAGCCGCGTATGTCAGGTCTGGGAGGAAGAGACCGCCCCGGCAAAAGAGGCAGGGATACGTGTCGTCCTCGCCCGCATCGGCGTCGTCCTGAGCCCGACCGGAGGAGCTCTGCAGAAAATGGCACCCGTCTTCCTCGCCGGCGCGGGCGGCCCGATCGGGTCGGGGAACCAGCGACTCTCCTGGATCGCGATGGACGATGTCCTTGACATCCTCCATCGCTCCACATTTGAGACCTCGTGGGAGGGCCCCATCAATCTCACCGCGCCCGAGCCGGTCACGAACCGCGCGTTCGCCAATACTCTCGCCCGGGTCCTCCGTCGTCCCGCCCTGCTCCCGGTCCCGACTGCGGTGGTCCGCGCGATCTTCGGGGAAATGGCCGACGAGACCCTGCTCGCCGATCTCGCAGTCGTGCCGCGTCGGCTCTTTTCCCTC
>JBDNIL010000420.1:0-9430 GCA_041688355.1 Verrucomicrobiales bacterium
CCTGCGACGCGTCAGCCGACTTCGGTGGAAAAAACTCGAAGGATAAAGTGGGCGCTCCCTGCGCTAAGATGTCCTGAATGTGCATGCGGCGCTACCGTCGCACGAAACGGCGGGAGTGGTAACGGGAAAATTGGGGGGGGCGTTATGTCGCATGAGCGCACGTCCTTACTTCTTCTCCCCCAGCCTCCCAACCTCGCGCTCCCCTCGCAAAAACATCCCGGGCGTCCAGACCGCCAACCCATAAAACGTTGAGCCCATGAGCAGCACGCTTGTATCGAGGAACAGTCTCATTCCCCGCGTCGGAACCGCTCCATCTCCGCCTCGTCGCGGGCAAGCCACCTCACTGCTCCGCTACCTCCTCCTCCTCCTGCACCGGAATCACATCGACCTTCATAAACACGGCCTGAAGCCGTTCTTGCTGATCGAAACGGGGATCGCCTTCGGGCGTCCAGTAGCCGACGAGGCGCATCATGCCGTCGCGCAGGATCGTCTGGCTAGTCAGGGCGGTGCGGTGGAAACGGGTGGTGGGGCCGTCGAGCGGCACGCCACCCTCGGCGGGGACCGGTGGGGCGGCGACGGTGGCGGGCTCGGCGTAGTCGTGGGTGATGCCATAATTCACATCAATGGTGTATTCGTCGGCTCCGAGCACGGGATCGAACTCGAGGCTGGACCCGATTTCCTCCATTTCAAACTCCCCGAAGAGGGTTCCGACGGGGTCGCCGCCGGCCACCGCTTTTTCTCCCTTTGCGGGTTCAGTGACGATGTGGTTTGCGGTAGGAAAATGAAATTCACGGGCGACTTTCACTCGACATCGCTGACCGCTGCGCCCCTCGATCCAGCTACTGGAAAGGTGAGTCACCTCGGGCGCGCCGGAGAGAGTCTCCCACGCGGTGATGTGATTGGCGAGGCCGCGGGTGGAGTCGATGGCTTCGCGCATCTTCGCGGCGGGGCCTTCCATGAAGTAGACGGTGAACCCGATGCCCTTTTCGACGCCCTGATTGATGGACATCACATACGCCTCGACGAGGGCGATGCTCTCGGGGGTGTTCCGCACGACGAGGGTGGAGTTTTCGCGCAGGTAGTTGGCGGAGGATCCGGGAGGGAAGGGGATGCCGGCGGAAGCGAGGATGTCTTTCGCAGTCGCCTGGATGGTGAAGGTCGGCTAGGTCCGGACGGCATCGGCGAAGGGGTCGGCGGCACCGGTGTTCCCGGCGCGGGCGGTGCTGAGGAAGGTGGGCGGGATGCGGAAGCGACGCACGATCATGCCCTCGGGGATCTCGTCGGCGACCTTCTCGAAGACGGGGCGTCCCTCGGGAACCTTGGCGATGGTATCGGCGTGTTTTTTCAGGATCTCGGCGAGCCGGGGATTCAGCAGCGGGAGCACCTCGACGAGATCGGCGGAGATGAATGCGGCCTGGAGTCGGTCTGGCACGCCGGGGCCGCCGGGGCCGCCGGGGCCGCCGGGAATGCTAAGGGGTTTCCAGACGCCGACGAGTTTGGTGGTGCCTTTCAACATCGTGTATTGGGAGGTGATGCTGGCTATGGAATGCTCGGTAACGGCGGAAGAGATCGCGCCCTTGGCGGTGCTCGCGAAAGTGATCTGCCGCCTCTGCGAAGGCGCAAAATGATGGTGCAGGGCGAAATTGAGGTCGATCGTCGCATTGTCGGCTCCGACGACCGCATCGACCTCCCAGGTGGTACCTTCCCGGTAGCTCTCGGAGCCGCCGTAGAGCACCATGCCCTCGGGGGCGAGGGCGAGATCGGTAGGCACGTTCACCTCGGCGGATTCGTCGACCTTGGCCCGCTGGCCGCTGCGGGTCTCGATGCGATTACGCTTCAGAATGGTCACTGTGCCCCGGGCGACTGCGGCTTCAAGATTTTTCAAGAGATCGGCATGGTCGGCGGACTCGCCGGCCCGCGCGAGCTGCTGGCGGATGGTGTCGCCCTCGCCTTCGAGCAGCACGGTATTCAGCTCGACGAAGGTATCGATGCCCTCGCGAAAGGCGGCGGAGGTGAAACCGATGGAGCTCTGGGTGATGCGCGGTGCCCGCGCGGCGAGAGTGAGGGAGACGGGGTCGAAGACGACGACGGTCCCCTCGGGCAGGGCGAGTCCCTGCTTTTTCAGGTAGTGGGCGACGACGCTGTTGCTTTTGCGCAGGAAGTCGAGCGTCGACTCGTCGGTCGCTTCTCCTGCGGGGATCTTCGGTGCGGTCAGCGCACCGCGCTCTTCGGTGGCGAAACCACGAACGAGTTCCTCGCCGGGGAAGGGATAGGTCTCGATGATCCACTCGTAGGGATCAAGCTCGGCCTCGTCCTGTGCCGCCAGCGGCAGAAGAACGGCGGGAAAGCTGCACGCGGCGATCGCGATCGGGAGGGCAAGGCGGAAGACGGGGAATCTCATGAGCGGAGCATGTGGAGCGAAGTTTTTTTCTCAACCCTGCCGATCCGATCCTGATGGAGACCAAAGGGGGGCATGGGGTGGAAGCAGGGGGGGTGAAACCATCGCGAAGGAGATTCTCACGGGCTGACCCGGCGAGTCAACGTTAATCGGGCGATAGCAGTTTCTCCGAATACGAGGCGAGGCCCATGGACTTCCGCGAGCGCGGCCACTTACCCCCCCCCTCCTCGGCGCACCGAAAGCTTGATCCTACGACCGGCCATAGACGAGATCCAGGGGGATGAGATAATCGCCGATTCGCCCATCGAAAAGCTCCCCTAAATCGTTCCAGTTCCCGGGAAAAAAATCTCAGGGACGCCCGACGGGCAATTTAGCGCCCGAGTGATTTCTCACCGGACTCAAGTTGATCATGAGCGCTTCCATTACCTTCTTAATCTCCTCATCCGTCAGTTTTCGTTCCAGAAGGTGCTCGACTAGCTCTGCCTGCCTGGGTTGGCCAAAAGCCAGCCGATAGATGGCGAGAGTCCTCAGGATGTGACTGAGTCGGTTGTGATCAATACTGAAAGGGTAAAGCGGAATGACCCGCTCGATCTTGACTCCGTCTTCAGTTTCGACGTGCCAGTAGGGGATCAGTTCGCATTTTCCCGTCTTGATCCGCTCTTCCTGATCGGCGATGGCAAAAAGTGCCTCCCAGGGATCGTCGGTCGGGGCAAGCGTTTGTCCGGCCAAAATCGGGTGATACTTTCGCGCCACCTGCTGCCGGATTACGAGGCTCTTGAACCGATTGATCCGCCCCTCCCTCTGCTCCAGGTCAACAGGATTTCCGGGAAGGTTCCAATGGACGATGCGGCGGCAGTAGAAATGGAAATCGAGTCCCTCCTGCCCGATCGAAGTGGTGGAAAGAAGAAAGGGCCGGAACGGCGAGTTGAAGACCGCTCTCAACCCGGACGCCCGTTTCTGTCCTTGATCGGTCTCAATGCGCTGGCTGCCAAACTCGGCGGCATAGTGGCATCGCATTTTCTTCGACTGTCCCGAAAGGAAGGTATCCAGACTGTCGACGTTGATACTCGAGGCGTTGAGATTGATGGCTCCCATCAGCTGGGTTACCGCGCCCTCAGGATTGATGTTTTGACCATGAAGAAGGTGGAAGTATTCGTCAAGAACCGACTGGAGACAACCCGACGCACAGTAGTCAGCGACCATGCGCCAATACCACTCATCCTTCGCGCTCAGCCGTATCGCTGCAATTGACTCGGGCTTGTTGAAGAGGGAAGAAAATTCATCGGCGATTCGAGTGGCTTGGGTCATTTGAGATGCCTGTTCGGCCCCGGCCCCGAAGAGACGCCTCAGAGACCGCAATGCAATTATCGCTGGTGATCCCAACGCAAGGTCGGCGAGCACTTCAGCCAGATTTTCAGGCGGCTGCCCAAGACCGATCTTTGAGGGATCCTCAAAACAATCTTTCAGAAATTCGTAGTGCTCCTTCTTGGCACCCTGGAACTCCTCACTGTCCTTTTCGTCATCCTCGAGTGCTTCGTCCGCTGCCTCTCGCTGTCCCCACTCAAACCACTGCTCCAATGACTTCCGCGCTTCATGATCAGCCCTATCAAGCAGAAGTGGTGCCGCCCAATACCACCTCTCCCCTTCTCCTCCGGGAGTGATAAACTCTGTGAGGCCGGATTCGTCCAGTTGTCGGGCGATTTTCTCTTTCGTGATCGCTCGAAGTTCTCCAAGTGAAAGTCCTTGTTTGAGGTTTTCAATGGGTGCCGCGATATCGGCCAGAACCTGGCTGGGAAACAAGAGCGTGAAATTGCTCATGTTGAGGAGTTGCCTGCGCCCCTCGTTTGATCGCTTTGCAAATCGAATCAGCGGCACAGGATGCCGCTTCTTCGCGAAGTATCGTCGGTCTTCCTGCTCCTGTTGATCGACAGTATCAGGATTTCCGACGGTTTGACGTTCCACCTCGTAAGATACCAGAGTCGAGACCATGCGCGGGACCATCACCCATGAAGAAAATAAGAGGGTCTTCGAAAACCCCTGACTACCCGAGAAGGCGTCCTCCAGGTCATAATACGGTAAACTTGGGGGCACCCAGAGAAGCTTCGCCCCGTGCGGTCCCACTGCCTGCTCGATGAGTTTCACGAGCCGGGCGTTCACACTTGGCTGCTGCCCGCTCTCCAATGGCGAGGAGATCTGCCACTGGTATCCATCGATGCTATCGAGGTCGAGCCATCCCTCCCGGGACTCCTTCAGCGCTTTTCTTACCTTCGGATCCTTACGATGTTGACGGAGCTGTTCCTTAAACTTGTATCGGTCCAGAAAAGACAGAGGAAACAACGCCGATTTGCAATATTCCACCGGTTTTCCAACGTGGCAGCCGATCTTTTGCAGTGCCCGGGCGAGGCGGTCTGTCCGCCTGAAGTTCTCGATGTCACCGGCATCAAAAGGGATCGACTGGGTCGGATCTTTCCAAAGGTCGCTGATCAGGGCGCTGGGGTCTGCTGCCACGCTGTGTCGCTCCGTCCGGCACATCGCCGATCTCAGCACCTTTTCGACCTCCTCCCGATGCTCTCCGGAGAGAGTCGCAATGTCACCGCTCCTCAAGTCAAGGATTTGCCGGTAGAGCGCCTGACGATGTTTTTCATACTTGGAGAGTGCCACCTCGTCATTCCTGAGGAGAAAGCTCAGGACCTTGCGGAAATCCTGATAATGGTCTTCCCCCCTCTCGACATCATCGTATCCGGTGAAAGCCTTAAAAGGAGTAGCGGACAGAAGCAGGATTCTTGTGTCGGGACTCTGCTCAAAGAAGATCTTCCGGGCAAGTAGAGCATGATCCTCCTCACTTTCCTCGTCGATCAGATCACGAAACCGTTGAAACTCGTCGAGGATATAGAGGTCGGCGTCGACATAACGGAGACAGCATTCGATCAGACACTCGCGAAGTCGGGAGGCGAGATAGTTGCTCCCGACCCAGAACCCCCGCCAGGTTCGCCCATCGACCCGCTCTGCAAATACCTCCACCGCTTCATAGAGTGTCAGGGTCCGGTTTACTTCGATTTCCCGGTAGACCGCCTCGACGTGCCTGGGGATCTTCGTTCGTTTCAGCAATCTGATGAATCGCTCCGGGAGGCCTGAGCGCATCTCCCATTGAAGGGCTCCATCCAGTTGCGTTTTGTAGACGTCCATTCTTCGGACCGTCCACTTCAACATCCAACTCAGCCCGTTTCGATGCTCCAGAAACTTTGGATCGTGACAGAGCGCCGCGAAGATGATCTGCCGTTCCCACTTATTCCCCATCCCGTCGGTCACTTTGAATGAGGTGGCGGGAGTCAGGGTATTCAGTTCGAGCAGCGTTTGACGCTCTCCCTTTCCTGAATTCCCTGCCGGAGCCCAGGCCAGATAGGTAATGCGCGAGATCGGGGGCTTCATCTGGAAAGAGTCAGGAAACAGATTCAGCTTTCGCAAATTCTCTTTCGCGATGACTTGGTTCGAACAGATGTAGGTCACCTTGAAGGCCTTCTTCTCCCCGCTTTCGACTCGATCTTTGAGCACCTTTGCAATGAGCCCTTTCGCGACCACGGTCTTTCCCAGTCCCACCTCGTCGGCCAACAGCATGCAGGGACGATTTTCGCGATAGAGCCGGTCATGCAGTGCGTCCACCGATGCCAACTGAAAGTCTTTCAATCCGCCCAGAGCATCCTCTAGAAAGGGAATCAGGTGTGAATGTTTCATGACGTAACCTTTCCTTCCTTCTTTGGAATCAAATCCCGAAACGCTTCCCAGAACGAGAGGAACGCCTCGGGTATGATTGATGTCTCGCCGGGTTCCGCCTCCTCGTTCTTCGCATTAGAAAGATGGCGAATGATCTCATCCACCTCGGCAAGACGTCTGGGATCCCGCGAAGCCACGACGAGAAGCTGCTCATAGATGGGCAGGTTTGCCTGCCATCCGTCCACCGCCTCTTCATGCGACTCCTTGTTCGTCTCGTCTTCCCCGGTCGCGAGCAGATCCTCCTTGGTCACCTCGTCGGCGAGCAGGAACCGGAGATACTCAAAGAATTTGTCACTGCTGTCGATGAGCCTGCGAAGGATGTTCTCAAGTCGGTTTGCTGGAAGATTGGCAATCTCGATTCGAACCAAAAACTCGTGATACGCTTCGTCAGATCCTTCGATCCGAAAGTGGAGGAACCGACTCAGCTCCACTTCACCCAGATTCCGGAATACGATCTCCTGCGTCGTGCCCGGGCGCAGCTCGACGGGACTGGGTTTTGATTTCACATTGAACGGAAGCACCTTCGCCTGAAGGAGGTCAGAGCCGGGAACACCCCGAAGGTCCAACTCCAAAAAGAGATCAAAGGTCTTTCCGTTCTCTGAAGGCTCGACTTTAGCACTTACTGGAGCCTTGAGTAAGGCGTGCTCGAAACGCCGGGCCTCGGCATCCTGTCGTGTCACCTTCGCATCCGCTTTTCCGCCTTCTTCAGGTGTAAAAGGGAGGAACGGACCATCGCCTTCCTTCTCCCCCAGGAGTTCGCTTAATAACCGGTCGATTCTCAAATTCGTGGACACGCCTCTCAGCTCCAGCATCATCTCCACATTGCGCTCACGGGCCGCTTCGGTGGCATTGGCTGATCCTAGAAACCAGAGAGTCTCCTTCCCCGATCCCAGGACAAACATCTTTGCGTGGAGCTGCTGCTCTTTCACATCGACACTGCCGTCCTCAGCGGCCTCCGTCGCCTCACCTTCCACGATGAGATCAGAGAGTGCGTAGCTCTGGAACCTCTTCAAGAGATCCACCGGCAATTTGGCCAACTCGTGAGCCCGACTGAAGAGATGCAGATCCGAGCGGGTCCGCTCAAGGAGCCCGGTTATCGTCTTCTCACTGAGGAAAGGAGACAACACCACGGTCCGCTTCGACTCCAGACCATCGAGGGGGCTCTTACCGTATCCCGTTATCCCCATCGGATGGAAGAAGTGCTGATCAAATCCCTCCGGCGTCTGAAACTCCACCCGCCCTAATTCATCCAGAAAACCTTCTACCCAGTCGATGGGGCGTTGCTCGTGAAGCCAGCGAATGAAGTCCACGATTGGCCGATTGATGACTTGAGTCCCTCTGCCCACCTCCCCGTCAAGAGTCGCCGCAATATCCCAACTGCGGTCAAAGGTGAGGTTCCGGCTCAAAACGATCACTCGAAACCGCGGACGCCTTGCCGTCTCGTTGTCCTCTTGCCCCTCGTCCGGGACAAACCGAATGACCCACACCTTCGGGTGAAAAGCAGTGAAGGGATCGTCTGGTAGAATGGGAGCGAGGACATCCTCGAGGTGCGCGTAGAGCCAGTTCAGCTTTTGCGGCACGTGAAGTTGCCCTTCCTGATAATACACCCGCACCCGGCTTGAAAACTCCTCGATGGCTTTGAGTAACTGAAACCGGGCTCCGGTCAGGTCACCCTCCATCGTCTGGGAATACACCAAGGCTACGGGTATCGAGAGAAGAGCGCCCAGATCAGCACTGTAGGTCGCGGCGACAGCGCGGTCGAGACGGTATCCCGGCGGTGGTTGAAGTTGCTCGCCGTAGTCGAGGCGATCCCGTCTGCAATCAAGCATTGGTAGCCTCCCTCCCCAACTCGGCATCCCGAATATCCTGGACCAATTGATAGACCTCCCTGAAACGGTAGTTCATTCCGTCGAGACCAATCCACTGATTGATGCCCTCTGCCCCGTTACCTCTCAGGCGGGCGCGCTTTCCCTTGTTCCGCAATTCCTGGCGCTTCACGAGGGCATCACAGCGGACCTCGTTCGCAGCACCCTCCTTACACTCCTCGATCCACTCTTCGACAAACTGCCTGGTGGAAGACTTGGGGGTGCTTCCCCGTTCGCGCACCACCGTCCACATGAACCCAGTATCCCACTCAGCAAGATACTGAGGGAGCCTTTCGCGCCAGCTCTCCCAGCGTTCTACAAACCCTCCGATGACCTCGGAAGTCCCGAGCAACTGCTGCAGCTGGACGTTGTATCGGACATGAGCCCCCTCGAGCAATCGCCAGAAATTTTGTGCCTGGAGGACCGTGCTGCGCAATGATTTGTCCTTCAGAGACACGAGAAAAGGCAACGCCGCAAAATCCTCAAAGTTCGAGGACGTCGGAAGTTCTAAGATTTCATCCATGATCGCATCATCCATCAGAATTTGCCCCAGGAGGCTGTCCGGCTGATGCGCCCGAATCTGGGAACGAAGAAACTCTGCCTCTTCCTTCGTCAGATCAATCGAGAGGGTATCCCAATAGTCTTCGGGTATTTCCGGTGCATGGATACGAAGACGATGCTCATGATCCATGGCGTCCTCGTCATCTCCCCGATCTTCCTTGCCGTCTTGAAGCAAGGTGTGTAGCCGATGCTTTCCGTCTGCCAGTCGTCGGCCGAATTCGACTAACGAAAGATTTGAGGGTGAGATGAATCCATACTGCCGCAACCCGGTCCAGTAGATCGATGAAGGCTTTCTTACCACGTCCCGGTTCCAATTGGTTCCGAAAGTCGCCCCGATGATGCCGAGATTTTGACGCCCGGCACCGTGAGTCTCAACCAACTTGATTCTACACTTCTTTTCCTCTTCTTCGAGATAGCGTGTCAATGAACGCGGTCGATTCTTTGACAGCTCCCACTCCTCGTAGTCCTTAAGCAGATGGGCGGTCAGGGTGAAATACTTGGGGCGAGTTTGGACGGTGGAGATCCCGGGAAACATCCGATCCGCAAAGGAATCCCGGATCACGCCGATCCCCAGTTCATCGATGACCCCAGTGTCTGAGAGGAGGTCGAGGACGGTGCGCACTTTGGCACTGTCCTCCGAGGAGAAATCGATCCAGCCGAATGAAGAAGACATTGATTACGCAAGACCAAGTTGAAGGAAGATCGACATTTTAGCGGAATTTTAAAGCGCTTCGAACTCTTGGCTAGAACAAAGTAACCTCGCGATTCAACGCATCTCTGTTTTGTCGCCTACCGAAAGGTGCTTCGCGCTTCCCGGCCCCCACCTCACTTACCC
>JBDNIL010000421.1:0-1473 GCA_041688355.1 Verrucomicrobiales bacterium
CGTATCCTCGAGCTTGACGGAGTCGTCGATGATCTCCCTGGCCCGCTTGATGAGCAGGCCGGTCATGGCCGAGTGAATCCCGACCGGATCGCAGTAGTGAATCGTGCGCCCGTCGCGGACGCTCGTGTGCCCCTCGATCTCGAGTTCGCGGGGGAGGACCTGTCGCGTGAAATAGCCTTCGCTGATGAAGTTCGGCACGATGTAGATCTCGCGCTCCTCGATCATAGGCCAGATTTGGCGGAAGCTCGGTTCCTCTTTCCAAAAAGCGCAGTGGACACTGCCGAACTGGCCCGTCTTCCTGATCGTCTCGGCATGATCCCAGCTCGGCTGGGACGAGTCCGGATTCTCCGTCGATCCGTGACCGAGGATGAGAAGAGCGCTATCAGGTTTCGACAAAGGCATAACGAGAATACGGAAACGGAGGGTGACCGGACGCGCCAGTAGTTTCGCGATCAGGCCAAAATTGGCAAGTTTTTCCCTGTAAGCCACATTAAAAGGGAAAATCCGTATTTTTCACAGAAAACGATTGCTTAATAATACGGTTTTCTTACAGTTATTCTGCTGTCCGGATATGGCCATGCAGGGCGAGAAGATGAGAGCAAGGATCACCAGTTGGCTTGTGGGAGGAATTGTGGCCCTTTCATGCCCCCTTGGCGCCGCTCCACCTGAGAGGGCAGCGGGTGAATCGGCGCTCGGCGCACTCGATGCTTTTCTCGTCGGTGCGCCCCTTGAGCCGGGGGCGAACGTTCTCGGCATGGTCGGCTTTTTCGGGCAGCCCGAGCCGGTCCAGTGGCTTATCCTGACCTCTCACCCGGCGACACCGGGCGTGCTCCGCGAGTCTATCTTCGCGCGGGAACGAATCCTCGCCGAGCGCAAATTCAGCCCTCTGCCGGGGCAGGATCTCCCGCATCTTCCTATTTCCCGCGCCGCGCTCAAAGTCGACTCGGCCGCCGCCTTCCGTGTCGTCGAAAAACTCGCCCACCGGCAAAAGCGGGCCTTCGACAGTGCCCATTTTCAACTGCGGGTCCGCGATCTCGGAGCCGAGCCGGTCTGGATGCTCAACCTGATCAGCCCCGCCCAGGTCTCCATCGGGGTGGTCTATCTCTCGGCGACGACAGGGGCGGTCCTCCGTGAGACGTGGGTCGGTCCCGCGCCGGTGAGAGGGGACACGGAGGTTTCGGCGCGGTGACACCTTCGGAGGGTGGAAAACCGAAGACGAAACTCTCACGAGTTCCGTCGCAAAAGGGTAGCACTTTTACCTAATCCGGGAAAATCTGTGCCAATCCGTGTTGAACCATTCGACGGGGAATTGTGGTGGTCAACGTCGGCATGGTCCGCTACGACCGGCGCGACCTCATCATGCGCGTCTGGGGCGAAGATCCGCACAAATGCCCCTGCTGCCCTGGGACGATGGGCCGAGCGGCGGTGGCAGCCGCGAGACGGACCGATCCGAAGGAGCGGCCCTGAAGCGCA
>JBDNIL010000422.1:0-6109 GCA_041688355.1 Verrucomicrobiales bacterium
AGGAAGTCCTTTCGCGAGATCGCCGCGAGAGGGCGCCCGACGATACGTCCGAGGAGAGAGGGGTTCGGATAGCGGGCGAGGACCGAGGCGGCGGTCGGGGCATCGCGGCTATCACGTCTCAGGGCCGAGGCGGCGGAGTGCTGGAGGGATCGGTTCCACGAGCGGTAGAACCAGCGCCCCCCGGCGTGATACAAGAGCAGCATCGCCATGAGCGAATGGCTGAGGAGGAGCGTGGGGTAAATGGCGGAGCCGAAAACACGGTGGGGGCGTGTCCAATCGACGATGGACGCCGCAACCCAGGCCCCGGGGAGGGCGCGGTTCACGGCGATGCCGGTGTGGTGGAGGACACGCTGGAAGGTGAGGGCGGCACTGAGCCCGGTGTCCTCTACGATCTGGCGGTCTTCGAGACCGGTGCGGACGGCCGAGGCGATGAGGAACACGGCGAGAACGGCGACACCAATAACGACCTGGCGGCGGTTCATCCAGCGCACTGCGGTCACGAGGAGGAGCGCGCCGATGCCCGAGGCCAGGGTGAGAAAGACTATGAGAATGAGTGTCGTTTTAATGAAAAAATCGGGCGGGACGTCGCGCATCCGGGCAAAGGCGAGCAGGAGCGGTGCCAGGATGAAGACGAGTCCCCAGCTCGAAAAGGCGGCTGATTCGAAGCATTTCCAGAGGAAAATGGTGCGATGCGAGAGTGGTAACGTGAGGAGCCATCGCGTGTCGCGGTTGCGGTAGAGGGAGATGTAGGCGGTGACTGCGACCGAGAAGATCAGCATCATCATGAAGCAGAAAAACATCACGTAGATGAGCCGGTCACTGAGGAGTGGACCGGCGGCGGGGAGAGCGGCGACGTAGCGCAGGCCTTCGCTGAAAAGCCAGTAAGAGGCGACCATGTAGCCGATGAGAAAGCACGCGATGGTCGCAGTCATGAGCCGCGAGCGCCGGGCCGCGACGGCGGCTTTTATTCGCAGCATCCGCAGATGAACCCGGAAGAGGATGAGCCATTGCGAATAGGTGGACATGAAGAAGGGGCGGGACGGAATTTTCCCTTTGGAAAACATCCTACAACGAATCAGCATCTCTGCGAAGACGGATTTCCGACAAGCGCTGATTGCCCGGCGTATCTGATCTGGAAGAAACGCCATGTCGAATCCGACTTGTTCCCGTGTAATTGAATCCTTGGATCGTCCTAGAGCGGGTCATTGCTGCCATCGATCTTGATCCTTTGTCTTGATTCGGCATCTAACAGCACTGGCCGCGAATTTTTCGGGTTGGAATTTTACAAGCGTCTCCTAGGGTGCCCCCATGGCAAGCATAGGAACTCCTTTTACCCCCGAAGCGACCCGCGTGATGCTCTGCGGTTCGGGTGAACTCGGCAAAGAAGTCGTCATCGAGTTGCAGCGTTACGGTGTCGAGGT
This sequence comes from Verrucomicrobiales bacterium, assembly GCA_041688355.1. Classification (GTDB taxonomy): domain Bacteria; phylum Verrucomicrobiota; class Verrucomicrobiia; order Verrucomicrobiales; family DEV007; genus Arctic95D-9. The sequence continues at coordinate 1,422 of JBDNIL010000422.1, forward strand.
CATCGCCGTCGACAGTTATGAAAATGCGCCCGCGATGCAGGTGGCGGACCGCTGCCATGTCATCTCCATGCTCGACGGGTCGGCCCTACGGGCGGTCATCGAGCTGGAAAGGCCCCATCTCGTTGTCCCCGAGGTCGAGGCGATCGCGACGGATACTCTCGCCGAGCTGGAGCGGGAAGGGGTCGCGACGATCATCCCCACCGCCCGCGCCACCCAGCTTACGATGAATCGTGAAGGCATCCGCCGCCTCGCGGCCGAGGAGCTCGGGCTGGCGACTTCGCCCTATCGATTCGCCGCCACGGAAGAGGAATACCGCTCCGCCGTGGCGGAGATCGGGCTGCCGCTGGTGGTCAAGCCTATCATGAGTTCCTCGGGCAAGGGCCAGAGCACCGTGCGCAACCCGGACCAGATAGCCGCCGCCTGGCAATACGCTCAGGAAGGCGGCCGGGCGGGGAAGGGGAAGGTGATCGTGGAGGGTTTCGTTGATTTTGACTACGAGATCACTCAGCTCACGATTCGCCATGCCGGGGGCACCTCTTTCTGCGAGCCGATCGGCCACATCCAGGTCGATGGCGACTACCGCGAGAGCTGGCAACCGCAGGCGATGAGCGAGGCAGCGAAAGAAAAGGCGAGGGAATACTCCCGGGTGGTGACGGACAGCCTCGGAGGACGCGGCCTCTTCGGAGTGGAACTCTTTGTGAAAGGGGACGACATCATTTTCTCCGAAGTCTCCCCCCGTCCGCACGATACCGGAATGGTCACGATGATTTCGCAGGATCTCTCCCAGTTCGCCCTCCACGCCCGCGCCATCCTCGGGCTGCCGATCCCGAATATCCGTCAGCATGGCCCCTCGGCCTCTGCGGTGCTGCTCGTCGAGGGGCAGTCCACCTCGATTCAATACGGAAACCTTGACCGGGCCCTCGAGGCACCCGATACTCAGGTCCGCCTTTTTGGAAAACCCAAAGTCGCAGGCAAACGACGCATGGGGGTGGCGATCGCTCGCGGCAACAGTATCGAGGAAGCGCGGGAAAAAGCCCGTGCCGCCAGCGCCGCGATCAACGTATTGCTCTGAGAGCTACTCGTTTTCAGGGATTCAGCGATTGAGGGGTTCAGGGTTTTTTATTATACAAATAACGTAAAATCACATGTCATCTATTGTTAAAGAAGCGCATCCGTGGCTTGAGACTCTCGTTGCTTATGATCCGGGAAAACCGATCGAGGAGACAGCCCGTGAATTGGGCCTCGATCCGTCCGATATCATTAAGCTCGCCTCGAACGAGAATCCGCTCGGCCCTTCGCCGAAGGCAGTCGAGGCGATGAAGATCGCCGCCGAGGGGGTCCACATCTACCCCGACGGTGGTGGCTACAAACTGCGCATGGCGATCGCTGAGAAATTTGGCTTTGACCGCGACAACGTCGTCATCAGCAACGGATCGAACGAAATTATCGAGCTGATCGGCCACGGTTTTCTCAATCCCGGCGACAACGTCATCGCCGCGCAGCACGCCTTCGTCGTCTACAAGCTGATGGCAACCCTCTTCGGCGCCGAAACGATCGAGGTGCCCGATCCCGGTTTTGTCCACGATCTCGAGGCGATGGCGGCGGCGATCACGCCCCGCACGAGGATGATCTTCATCGCCAACCCGAACAACCCCACCGGCACTCTCGTGGGGCAGGAGGCAATCGATCGCTTCATGGAGAAGGTCCCCGACCACGTCATGGTGATCTTTGACGAGGCCTACTACGAGTTCGTCGAGGACGCGCCGGACACGCTCAAGTACATCCGCGAAGGCCGCAATGTCGTCATCATGCGGACCTTTTCCAAGATCCAGGGGCTCGCAGGCCTGCGGATCGGGTTCGGCCTCACCACGGTGGAGATCGCCAAAGTCCTTCAGAAATGCCGCCAGCCTTTCAACACCAACTCCATTGCCCAGGCCGGAGCCCTCGCCGGTCTCGCTGATGACGAGCACCAGCAGCGCACCCGTGATCTTAACGACGAGGGCCGCGCCTACCTGCAGCAGGCCTTCGCCGATCTCGGGCTCGAATATGTGCCGAGCTACGCGAATTTCATCCTCGTCAAAGTGGGCGACGGGGACGCTGTCTTTTCCGGGATGCTCAAGCGCGGCGTCATCATCCGCGCGATGCGCAGCTACAAACTCCCCGAGTGGGTGCGGATCTCCGTGGGCACGATGCCGCAGAACGAGCGCTGCATCACCACCTTGCGGGAGGTGCTGGCACAATCATGACAAAACACGAATGGCACGAACGGACCGAGGACGGTGAACCGATCTACTACCGGGCGAATCACCACGCCGGGAAATGGGTTTTTTACTCAACGCTCAAGTCCGACCCCGATTGGAATCCGCACGAGATGCTCCCACTCCCGGTGATGGAATCTCTCCGTGAAGTGCTCTGGAACAAACATCAGCGTCGTCGACTGCCCCTCAAACACCTTGAGCAGATAGACAAGATCATTGAGGCGCTGCGCGAGAAAGAGGCGGAGAAAAGTGCTGACGGGGAGTGAATGCTTGGAGTGGGGGCTAATTGGGGTACAGAAGGTGGCGTCATTGCGTTTGTTAAAGAGATGCAACTTTCAAGGGCACTCAGGGTATTCTATTGAGATTACCCCCTTCCCCGATGAAGCCGCTCCCCCTTCTTTCCCTTTTCGCTATCACTTTCTCCCTGGACGCGAGTCCTCTTGCCGCAGAACAGGGAGGCAAGCAAGGAGGGGGGATTAACGGGTTTGACGTCGGCAAAGCGTCAACCGAGATCGACCGTCTCGTCGAGACGATGCTCGTGAAGCAGGGGGTAAAACCCAACGCAGACATCGACGATGCGACTTTCGTGCGCAGGGTCTACCTCGACATCGCCGGCCGTGTCCCTACGATCGAAGAGGCCGAGAACTTTCACGGTTCGACTTACCAGCGAAAGCGCGCGCAGCTCATCACCGACCTCCTCGAGAGTGATGGGCAGATGAGTCATGCCTATAACTTCTGGGCCGACGTCCTCCGCATCAACAGCGGTCTCGGTGTCGGTGCCTCGCAAGCCGAGGCGGCCTACCAACTCTGGGTCAAAGAGGCGATCAGCGGCAACATGCCCTACGACAAATTTGTCCGCGAGATGATCTCGGCCCGGGGGATGATCTGGGAGAACGGCGCGATCGGCTATTATATCCGCGACCGCGGCATGCCGCTCGACAACATGTCCAACACCGTGCGTGTCTTCCTCGGGACGCGCCTCGAGTGCGCTCAGTGCCACAACCACCCTTTCGATAAATGGACCCAGAGGGACTACTACGAGATGGCTGCCTTTTCCTATGGCATGGACGCGCGCGGTTACAATTTCCCCAATCGTGATGCCTTTGCCAAGGCCATGAAAGCGGAGCGCAACGAGATTCATCTGAAGATGGTCGGCGATGCAAAGTTCCCCCAACTTCGCAGTCAGGACGAATTGAAGCGCTACACTGAAGGGGAAAAATACCAGGCCTACCTCACTCGTTACAAGGTCACCGACCAGCAGTTCCGTAGCCTGGCGAAAAAGTCCATCGCCGCATACGAGGCCTACGATCACCAGAGCCGGGAGGCCAACAACGCTCTCAACGAGCTTTACAACCCGCTCCGCTACGTCAGCACCGCAGAGGTCGAGAAGTCTCTCAAGCTGCCCCACGACTACCAGTACGATGACGCCAAGCCGCTCGATAAGATCACTGCGCGGACTATGTTCGGCAAGGAAATTGATCTTGAGAACATCGACGACAGCACCATCGAGGCCTACGCCGACTGGATGGTCTCGAAGGAGAACCCCACCTTCGCCCGAGTCATCGCCAACCGGCTCTGGAAGAAAGTCTTCGGTCAGGGTGTCTTCGAGCCCGTCGATGAACTCACCGAACAGACCCGTATCTCGAATCCGGAGCTGCTCGCCTACCTCGAAGGCATGATGAAAACTCTCGATTTCGATATGCGGAAGTATCAGGAGGTTCTCTACAATACGAAGACCTACCAGCGTGCCGCCAACAACGCCGAAATGACCATGGGCGAAGACTATTTCTTCGCCGGGCCACTCCTCCGCCGCATGAGCGCCGAGCAGATCTGGGACTCCATCGTGGCCCTGGCCCTGCCCGAGGCCGACGTCTATCGCCCTAAAGTGTCCGCCCAGCTAGGCACGGTGGAACGAGTTCGCCTCATCTACAAGGCGGTCGAGAGCCGCAGCGAAGAAGAGTTCATCGCCATGGTCAAGGAGATCGGCGAAGTCTACGAGACGATTCGCCCCCGTGAGGAAAAAGTTCGCAAACAAAGCGCCGAAGCGCTCGAGGCGGGGGACAAAGACCGTCTCGCCAGCTTGCGCAAAGAGCTGGGTAGCCTCCGTGGGGAAGCGCTCAAAGTCGTCGAGGAGATCGGGTATAGGAACGTCGGCCGCAAGGTCGATGGCGGAGACCTGCTCGCCGCGATGGGCATGACCGAGATGGAAATGGGCATGCAGGACGGCGAGCCGACCGCGATGAAAGAGGGCTCCGGCGAGCGCGCCGTCCTTACAAAGCTCCCCAAGCCCGAATACACTGATCCTCCGGCGGAGATGACTGACAAAAAGGAACGCAAGGCCTGGACCGACCGTCAGCGGCAGGACTATCGCGGCTACACCTCCCTCGTCAGCCAGATGGCGCGGGCCTCCGAACTTGAGTCACCGGCCCG
>JBDNIL010000423.1:0-7003 GCA_041688355.1 Verrucomicrobiales bacterium
ACCGATCTCAAGTCGCGCGGTCTCCTCGAGAGCACCCTCGTCGTCCTGTGTTCCGAATTCGGGCGCACCCCCCGGATCAACGGCAATGCCGGTCGCGATCACCATCCGCGCGTTTTCTCGACCCTGCTCGCCGGAGGCGGGATCAAGGGCGGCTACGTCCACGGCTCGAGCGACAAAGAAGGCTTCGCCGTCGCGGAAAAGGAAGTGCGCGTGCAGGACTTCCTCGCCACGGTAGGCTGGAGCCTCGGCCTCCCCATCGACGAGGTCGCGAAATCGGCGAGCAATCGCCCTTTCACCCTGAGCAATCACGGGAAGCCGGTCACGGAACTTTTTGCCTGAGACTCCGCGCGAGCCGCAGCCGGGAGTTGACGGACCGGTACCCGCCGGTCTAAGGATCGTCCGCCCCTGTCCTTTATGAAACCCTCGCGCTACCCCATCCTCCTCACTCTGCTCGCGGCAGCGGCGATCGTACCTCTACTCTGGGCCGCCTCGACCCCTCGCAAGATTCTCTTTTTCACCAAATCGAGCGGCTACGAGCACGAGGTCATCTCGTGGAAAAAGGGCAAACCGAGCCACGCCGAAAAAGTGCTGCTCGAACTCGGGGCGAAGAACGCCAGCGGCGCCGTGAACTTCCCCCGACTTCCCCCTCCCGGGACGAAAACGAGTTGACCCGGAGAGGAAAGTAGCCTACAGCGTCTCCTCCCGAGTGCGAAATGGCGTTTCGGGCTCCTCTCGGATTTCAATCAGGCAACTGAACCAGCAACAATCATGGGCACCTCAGCAGAACGGAACAAGAATCTCACCAGACCGAAAAAGTCCAGTGGAGACAAGGCACGTCGTCAGCGCGATCAGAAAAAACGTCTCGTCGCTCTCGGCATGGATGAAACGGTGGTCTCCAAGATGAACTCCCGCGAAGTGCTCGATAAACTCAAGCGCCCCGCCCTCGTCGTGAAAGAGGTCGAAGCGAAAAAAGAGGGCTAACCCCCGCTCTCTCCCCTCGGGTCTCCGGACCCGCCTCGAGACGGCCCTCATCGGCCGTCTTTTTTTTGCCCCTGCTGGCACGGCTACGCCTGAGAGATACTCGATTGTAAAATAGCACGGCGGAGTACACTCATAGAGTCATCAACGGGTGATTCCCCTACAAACATGAGCAAGCTCCCGTCGATCACCCTCCTCACCCTGGCCCTCACCGGCACGCTCAGCGCGGTCGATTTTCAGAAAGATATCCTCCCAATCGTGAAGGAGCGCTGCTGGAAGTGTCACAGCAACGAAGAGGAAGCCAAGGGCGGCCTGGCCTTTGACGACCTCGAGTCGCTCAGCAAATCGCAGATCGGCGAGCACAGCATCATTCGGCCCGGCGACCCGGCGGGCAGTGACCTGATCGAGAGGATCAAACTCGATTCCAAAGAGGAAGATTTCATGCCGAAGAACGGCGATGCCCTGCGCGGTCGAGAGCTTGCCCTCTTCGAACAATGGATAAGCGAAGGAGCCATCATCGATGCGGAGAATCCGACCGAGGCCGAACTCGCCCGCGCCGGTGATGTGAAGATCGCCAATGCCAAAGGAGGGGGCGATGTCTACTTCCAATGGACCAATCTCGAAGGCAAAGCGATCGAGGCCCGTTTCGCCGGGGTCGAGGGGGAGGCAGTCAAGATCATGATGAAGAACGGCCGGAGTTTTGTCGTCCCTCTGAAGAGCCTCAACGAAGAGAGCGTCGCCCTCGCGAAACGATTGAGCGAATAGAGCTCCCGTCTCTGGCGTAAATCCGGTTACCAGAGACGTTCCGATCATGGAGATCCCTGTATACAATACCCCTCTATGACGAAAAGCCTCCTCTGTATTTCTCTGATCTTCTGCTCCATGGCCCTACAGGCCGACGACTCGAAATCCGGGGTTTCCCTCACTGAGAAAGACGACCGCCTCCGCATCGAGCTGAACGGAGAGCACTTCACCGACTACATCATTAAAGGCGAAGACCGTTACTTCCCGCTCTTTTACCCCGTCCTCGGCCCCGGTCAGGTCGCGATGACGCGGAAATTTCCGCTCGAGGTGATCGAGGGCGAGGACACCGATCACCCGCATCACCAGTCGCTCTGGTTCGCCCACAGTGAGGTGAACGGCCATTCCTTCTGGGCGGTGCGCGAGTATGGCGACGTCAAGCCCGGCAAGACCGTTCATCGCAAGTTCAAAGAGGTCGTGAGCGGGAAGGAAAAAGGGCATTTCATCGCCGAGAACGATTACGTCGCGGCCGACGGCACTATCGTGATGAGCGATACCCGCACGGTGCGTTTCTACACGCCGGTCGACGCCGGGGCTCCGCGTCTCCTCGACATCACGATCGCCTTCCATGCTTCGAACGGCGACGTCACCTTCGGCGATCAGAAAGACGCCGGCATGGCCATCCGCGTTGCGTCGGACCTCCAGGTCGAACGTCGCACGAAAGTGAAAAATGCCCTCGTCCCTGCTGCCGGGCATCTCCTCAACAGCGAGGGTATCAAGGATGACGAGACCTGGGGCAAGCGGGCACGCTGGCTCGATGCCTACGGCGAAGTCGGCGGTGAGCCCGTCGGGGTCGCGATCCTCGATCATCCGGGCAACCCCGGATACCCGACCTACTGGCACTCGCGCACCTACGGTCTCGTCACCGCGAACATCTTCGGCAAACGCTTCTTTGAAAAGCTCGACGATCCCAAGGCGGGCGAGATGGTCATCCCGGCCGGGGAGACCGTCACCTTCCGCTGGCGTTTCGCCTTCCACCGCGGCGTTCCCGCGAAGGCCGATGTCGAGGGCCTCTTCAAGCAGTTCGCGGCGGAGTGAGCGCCCTCCCTTAACGGAACCACAGGGCCGCGCTCGCGAGATCGTGCCCGCGGGAGTCGTAGTAGTGCTCCGCATAATAGTTGAGACGGGGCTCGAGCTTGCGCTTCTGCTTCTTCGCGCGGTTCACCCTTATGTGGGATTCGACCTGCCGCGTCTCACCCGGATCGAGGACCGGCTCGTAGTGACCCGACTTCAGAGAGGCGCTGATGTTCTGCCGGGAGCCGTAGATCGTCTCGTAGTGATGGCTGAGATACTGCCGCCGCGGCAGCGCAGTGACCTCGACCCGCATGTGGTTCACGAAAGCTCCGTCGTTCTCGAGCGAGAGATGGACCTTCGCAAACTTGCGGCGAGACTGGTCGAAGCGCATCGTCTGCCCCGACCCGTCGAGGTTGTAGAGATCGTCACCCTGGTGGTGGGAGTAGTCAGAGTCACGCCCGATTCTCAGGTCGGGCTGCCAGGGTTGGTAGGAGGGGGGGAAAAAGGCGTAGTCATTGACCTGGTCCCCCTCGATCGAGGTGTTACGCCGGATGATGTCGGCAAAGCTAGTGTGGTGAATCGTCTCGATGAACTCGTAGGGAAAGACCTCGGCATTTTCAAAGTAGAACCTGTCCCCGTCGCGGAACCGGGTGAACTGGTCGATGAAGATCGCGGTGAAAGTCTCCCCGATATTCGTGCCGGCGGCGTGAGGTTCACATAGTCCCCCGGTCCAGAGATCGATCTTGCCGAGACCGGCGGCACCATAGGCGCTGGAGAGCGCGGCGGCGGCCTCGACGTCGCCCGTCAGGGCGAGGAAGTTGGCGGCCGGACTGAGCCCGTAAGCCGAGCGGGTCGCATTGAAGTCGGGGAGTCCGTGGTCACGACCGCGTTGCAGATTGAGAGCGGGCAGGTCGAGCCCCCCGAAACCGGGACCAAAAAGGAAATTTCTCACCTCGTCCGTGACGAAGCGGTCGATCTCTTGCTGCGGATTGCTGACCTGTCCCCGCAGGAAGTCGTCGATACCGTTGTCACTGATAAAGTAGGGATTGAAGAAGGCATCGAGCAGGGAGAGTTCGTACTCGGTCCCATCCTCCAGCCTCGGGGTGTAAAAGGGAGGCAACATGGTGTGACCGATGCGGAACGCGGCAGTCGTAAACTCGTTCGCGATCTGCGGATCGACCGACGGATCGTAGCCGTAGTAGGGCTGGAGACGGTCTTTGCCAATGAGGGCGGGGAGCCACTCGTAGTAGGTCACCTTTTGCAGCAGGGCGGCGACGACGGCCCGGGCGCGCTGGTAGATCTCTTCGTCGAGATCGCTGTCCGAGAGATCGTCGCCGTAAAATTCGTTCTCCGCGATCTCGCGGGCGACCCGGTTGTGTTCGCGAACCCAAAGGGTGTGCATCGCGATCAGGCCGATCTGCTCGTTGGCACGCACATCACCGGCGGCGAACATGTTCTCTTCAGGGATGCGGAGCGCATTCGCATTGGCAAGTCCAAGAGAGTTGTAGGGCAGCAATTCGCCGTCAGGGCCTTCGGTGACGAGGAGCAGACCTCCCTCGAAGGCCCGGATCGCCGCAGCCCGCTCCGGATCCGATCCGTAGACCTGAGATCCGTCGATGAAGGCGGTGATCGTATTGATCTGCTCTCGGATCGCGGTGGGCGAGGTCGCCGCCGATCGGGCGATGGAGCGGGAAAGGGGGATCTCGGCGAAGGCGAAGACGGGGTCAGCCGAAACCGGCACGGGAAACTTCTCGTTCCCTGAGAGACCCGTCCCGCCACCTGTCTCCTGGGCGGACTTGGGCTCGCTTAGGCTGGTATCGTGACTGAGGAATTGGCCGAACTGGAAGACAAACTGATTGAGGTGACGACCGCTCATGATGACCTCGCCCTGCTGGTCGTGCACGAGATTGCTGATGCGGCGCGGGTTCGGGAGAGTCTGCTCATCGGCTTCGATATTGCCGTCGCCGTCATTTTCCGCTTGGACGCCGCGCGGTAGATCGGTCCCGTTGCCATAGGCCGCCGGGGCGATCCGGATGAGGGGGGACTGTGCCTGCCCCGCGTCGGACCGCCACGGATTATTCCCGCTGCCATCGATCTGCCTATAATCGGCGATGCCGTTCGTCACGAGGAGATCGCTCGCGAACAAGCCCGGTCCTCCGGGAAAAATCAGAAGCGCCAGCATGATCCCGTGGAGACCACTCTTTGTGAGCGACTCGGGCGGGGATAGGGGGTTCGAAAGTTTCATGTTGTTCTAATTTTCAGAATTACTGAAAAATAGCAAGGTTTTCGATTTTCTCCATAACTAAAACTCATTTCTGCTATTTTTGTTATTTATGAAAATCACCCCGCGAGTATTGACCCACAGAGAGAAGCGCTCGTTGCACCCAGCCTCTTCCCGTGCCGACGAGGCGGGCGCTCCGGGCGGATGATCTCAGTATTTCCCGTCCCGGACCTCGAAATGAGTCGGTTTGCCGAGCACGGGGCGCTCGTGATCGATCCAGTCGGCGACCCAGTTGATGAGCCGCTCCTCCGACACTGTCGGCGGGCCAAAGAGTCGCTGCGACTTTGCCGCATTGCTGAGCCAGGCAGTCGCTGCCTCGATCCCGGTGAACTCGACATTGTGATTGAGGAGCCCCTCGAAAGTCAACGCGACCTCCCGCACCCTGAGCAATCGAGGTCCGGTCAAATTGAGAAGGAAAGGACTTGGAGCTGCCGAGGCATGATCGAGAGATCGGATCGTGCGGTTGATCGCATCGCCCTGCCAGATGCAGTTGAAGTACCCGGTCGTGAGATCGACGACCTCCCCGCGGCTCACCTTCAGAGCGAGATCGACGAGCACGCCGTAGCGCAGATCGACCGCGTAGTTGAGCCTGATGAGCGAGAGCGGCGAACGATGCCGCTCACTGGACCGCAGGAAAGCCTCCTCGCGACCGAGGCACGAGACCGCATAGTCCCCCACCGGGCCGACCTCGTCCTCCTCGGTCGAGCCACCGCTATCGGGTTCGACAAAGGGATAGACGCACCCGGTCGAGAGCGCGACGATGGTCGCACCCGCATACCGCTCCGCGACGAGGGCGGGCATCTCCTCGTTGTAGAGCGCCAGAGTCTCCGGCGAGTCGCTCGTCCCGAACTTGCGACCGGCGAGGTAAAACACGGTCGAGGCATCGGGCAGGCCCGCGACAGCTTCCGCATCGGTGAGATCGGCCGGATTCGTCGTAATATACTCGGCTTCAAAAAGGGCGCGCGTCTTCTCATCGCCGAAGCGCGAGACCGCGATGACCCGGTTCCGCGCGCCGAGGATGTCGAATCCCCGCCGCAGCATGAGACAGAGGTGAAAGCCCATTTTCCCCCCTGCCCCGGCCACGACGACATCACCATCGACCCGACCCAGCGTCTCAACGACGGCGCGGTCGGGTTCACTGGCGAGGAGATCGAGCTCCTCCACGGATTGCGGAGCCTGGATCATATGGATTTGTCAGGGTTGGGGGAGGAACTGGACGGCATCGACGACGACATAGCCGTCGGCGCCTTCGTTCGAGAAGGTGACTTTCGCCGCTGTCGAGTCGAAACGATGCATCCCCAGAGTGACAAAACCCGCCTTGTCCCCCTCGCTCTTTCGCTGGTCGAGGATGACGGTCCTCTCGCCGGCGCTCGCATGGATCGTGACACGGGCGTTGCGGGCGCGATTGCTGTTCGGCGGGTAGCTCACCCGCACCTCATACTCGCCCGCAGCGGGCAGCGTCGCCTCAAAGACGGCTAGCTTCACCCCGGGGACGACGCTGGTCCCGAAACCGTCGTGTCGATAGCCGATGCCCACAAAGACCGGTCCCGAAGTCGAGGTCGTCCATTCTCCCTCGTAGCGGGCCGCCTCGTCATCGACGACGATGCCGGGGAGGGAGGCACTCGTGAGGATCTCGCGCGGGGGCGCGATCGGCGGCAGGTCGAGGACCTGCCCGTCGGCGAGAAGCCGCTCGCGCAGGGACGCATACGGCACCGCCTGCACCGCAATGCCTGACTCGATCGCCATCACCGCAGCGGTCGCGGCGGATTGGCCGAGGATCATGAAGACGGGCTCCATCCTGACAGAGCCAAAGGCGATGTGAGAGCTGGAGACACAGACCGGCACGAGCAGGTTCGCGGCCTCCCCCTCTTTCGGGACGATGGAGCGATACGCCACGACATAGGGACCGCCCGGCGAGACCTGCACATC
>JBDNIL010000424.1:0-16990 GCA_041688355.1 Verrucomicrobiales bacterium
GCGACTGGCGGCGAATCGGGCAACCCCATCGATGGCTTCATCAAAGCGAAGCTAGCGGAGAAGAAGCTCGCCCTTTCGCCCGCCGCCGCTCCGCATGTTCTCGCCCGGCGTCTCTCCCTCGATCTTACGGGCTTGCCACCTGCGGGTGAAACGCCGCAGGTCGACTACGAGGCCTATCTCGACAGTCTCCTCGCGTCCCCTCACTTCGGGGAGCGCATGGCGGTGTGGTGGCTCGACATCGCCCGATTTGCTGACACGGTCGGATTCCATGGCGATCAGAACCAGCGCATTTTCCCCTATCGCGACTACGTCATCAACGCCTTCAACTCGAACAAACGCTTCGACGTCTTCACCCGCGAGCAGCTTGCGGGCGATCTCCTCCCCGAGCCGACGACGGAGCAGCTCACCGCGACCGGCTACAATCGCCTCAACATGATGACCCGCGAGGGCGGTGCCCAGCCGAAGGAATACCTCGCCAAGTACGGAGCCGAACGCGTCCGCTCGGTCTCGGCGGCCTGGTTCGGCAGCACCTTTGGCTGCGCCGAGTGTCACGATCACAAGTTCGACCCGATCAAAGCGCGTGACTTTTACGAACTGAAGTCCTTCTTCGCCGATGTGAAACAGTGGGGCGTCTACGCTGACTACGGCTACACCCCTGAGCCCGAACTCAAAGGCGTGAACAACGATTCACCCTTCCCGCCTGAGATCGAGGTCGAGAGCCCCTGGCTGAAACGGCAGCATCACCTCGCCCGCGAAGCCCTTGATCGACATCTCGGGGAAACGCTCGCGCGGATGCAGTCCGACCCCAAGCTGACCGCCGCCCGTGAAGAGTGGGAGAAAGGTCTCGCCCCTTTTCTAAAGGTGCATCCGTCAGGGTGGATCGCACTGGCCCCGGCGGAGGGTAAGATCCTCAAGGACGGCAAACCCGTCGCGGATCGCAGCCCGGCAGTGACGCCGGCCGGGACTGTCGCCGCCGACAAGGCGCTCGGTCGGGGGGAAGGCCTCGAGGTGACCCTCGATCCGGTCGGGTTGTCCTCCCTCGCCTCGGTGCAACTCGAGATCGCGCCCGGTGAACTCGATGCCAGGACGATCGAGGCCCTTGCCGGCAAAGCCCTGAACTTTTCCCTCGCGATCCGCGATGGCAAGGGGGCTGTGAAAAAGCTCTCCATCCGCCATGCCGAGGCGACCGCGAAACGGCCCGTCTTCCGTGGCGGTGAGGAAGTCATCGGAGTTCAGGGCGAATGGCGTCTCCCTGCTGCGCATCCGGCAAAGGAGCCGCTTCGCTCCGTCTGGCTCGTGAGCGTCCCGGTGAAACTGAGGGAAGGCGATCAGGTCGTCGCTACTCTCGCCGGCGACAACCTCCTGCCGGTGAAGATCTCGATAAGCCCGCTCGCGGCGCTAGATCCGCTGGCCGTGGCCGACGCCGGGACTCTTCAGTCGCTCACCACTGCCGTCGCTGCACGTGATGCGGAGGCCGCTCATCTTGCCGATGCCGCCCTCCTCTTCAGCACCGCGACTGATCGTGCCGCCTACGACACCGCTCAGCAACTGGCCGCGAAACAGCGCGAGTTCCGCGAGGGCAAGGCGTGGACGATGGTCACGCTCCCAAGCGACAAGCCGCTCGAGGTCCGTGTCCTGCCTCGCGGCAACTGGCTCGATGAAACCGGCCCCGTCGTCCTGCCCTCGACCCCGTCTTTCCTCCCCGGTCGCCTCGAGAGCACGCCGGAGAAAAGGCTGAACCGACTCGATCTCGCCAACTGGATCGTCTCGGCTGAGAATCCCATCACCGCCCGCGCCGTCATGAACCGTCTCTGGGCGATGTTCTTCGGCACCGGTCTCAGCGCGGTGATCGACGACCTCGGGTCGCAGGGGGAGCCGCCCTCGCATCCCGAGTTGCTTGACTGGCTCGCGGTCGAGTTCCGCGAGTCGGGCTGGGACTTGCAGCACATCGTGCGGCTCATCGTCACGAGCGAGACCTACCGCCAGAGCAGCAACCTGCGTCCCGACCTCGAGGATGCCGACCCCTCCAATCGTCTTCTCGCGTCGCAGAATCCGCGCCGGCTCGAGGCCGAGTTTGTGCGGGACAATGCCCTCTCCATCGCCGGACTGCTCAACCTCGACGACATCGGCGGCCCCAGTGTGAAACCCTATCAGCCGGCCGGCTATTACGAGGCTCTCCAGTTTCCCAACCGCGACTACGTGGCCGACACCGATGCGCGGCAGTGGCGGCGCGGGGTCTACACCCACTGGCAGCGCACCTTCCTCCACCCCATGCTGGCGAACTTCGATGCGCCCGCCCGCGACGAATGTGCCGCCGCGCGGGTCAACAGCAACACCCCGCAGCAGGCGCTCACTTTGCTCAACGATCCCGCCTTCGTTGAGGCGGCGCGGAGTTTCGCGGCACGGCTCCTCGGGGATAAAAAAGCGACGACGGATCAGGAACGTATCCTATCCGCCTACCGCATCGCCCTGAACCGCGAACCCGCCGCCCGCGAACTCGCCGCCCTGACCGCTTTCCTGAAAACGCAGCAGGATCACTTTACCGGCGCTCCTGAAGAGGCGGCGAAACTCCTCCAAACCGGCCTTTCGCCGCAGGCCGGTCTCGACCCGGTCCTCCACGCCTCGTGGACGCAGCTTGCCCGTGTCCTCCTCAACGCTCACGAAACGATCACCCGCTACTGAAAGTCATCGCCATGAATCCCCTTGATCCCTCCTTTGAAGCGCTCAGCCTCCATCGCCGTTCCTTTCTCCAGCAGAGCAGCTACGGCCTCGGCGGCATGGCCATGGCGATGCTCCATCAGCAGGCCGGAGCCGCCACGACGGGTCTCGCCAAACCCGATGACTGGAAGGGCGCACTGAAGACCCCGCATTTTCCGGTCAAGGCGAAGCGGGTCATTTTTCTGTGCATGGCAGGGGGCCCCTCGCAGCTCGAGACTTTCGACTGGAAGCCCGAGCTGAAACGCCTAAACGACCAGCCCTTTCCCGAGTCCTTCACGAAAGGGCAGCAACTCGCCCAACTCCAGGGGGCCGAGCTCAAGGCGCGGGGATCGTTCACCAATTTCCAGAAGCACGGCCAGTCCGGGATCGAGATCAGCGACCTCTTCCCCGGGATCGCGAAGCAGGCGGACAAGCTCTGTGTGATCCGCTCGATGCAGACCGAGCAGATTAATCACGACACCGCCCACGCATTCATGAACACCGGCTCCATCATCAAGGGCCGTCCCAGCATGGGGTCGTGGCTGACCTACGGACTAGGATCCGAGACCGAGAATCTCCCCGGCTTCATCGTTTTAACTTCGGCGGGCAAATACGGGCAGCAGCCCATCTCGGCGCGGCAGTGGAGCAGTGGCGTGCTGCCGAGTCGATTTCAGGGTATCCAGTTCCAGTCCAAGGGCGATGCAGTTCACTACATCGGCAACCCCGAGGGAGTCTGTCAGAGCGCGCAGCGCCAGGTCATCGAGGAGATTCAGCGGCTCAACGGCTTCCTCGGCGAAGAGCAGAACGATCCCGAGATCGCGACCCGCATCGCCCAGTACGAGATGGCCTTCAAGATGCAGTCGAGCGTCCCCGAGTTGACCGATTTCAGTGAGGAAAATCAGGCCACGCTCGACCGCTACGGCGTGAAAGAACCGGGTGACGGCTCCTTTGCCTCAAACTGTCTCCTCGCCCGCCGCCTCGCCGAGCGCGGGGTGCGCATGATCCAGCTTTACCACCGCGCCTGGGATCACCACGGCCAGATCGAAGAGGGAATGAAGGACGGCGCGGCCACCGTGGACGGCCCCACCGCCGCTCTACTTCAGGATCTCGAAGAGCGCGGACTCCTCGAGGACACTCTCGTCCTCTGGGGCGGGGAATTCGGCCGCACTCCGATGGGGCAGGGGAGCGGACGCGATCACCACATCCTCTCTTTCAGCGTCTTCATGGCCGGCGGCGGGATCAAGCCGGGAACGACCTGGGGCTCGACCGACGAACTCGGCTACCGTGCCGTTGAGGATGTTGTTAGCGTGCATGATCTCCACGCGACGATGCTCTCCCTGCTCGGGATCGATCATCACCGGCTCACCACAAAATTCCAGGGCCTCGATGTCAGGCTCACCGGGGTGGCGGGCAAAGTGGTGCGCGGGATCGTGGCGTGAGCTGAATGGCACGTGATTAAGGAGCCAATTCGACTTACAACGGACCTTGTGTGGATAGCGGCGCCAAGTAAGGTAGGGACGCCTTGCCGTCACGCTCCATCTCCCGATCGGTTTCGTCCTGATGGCGGTCATTCTCGAGGCCTACCATTTTTTCAAACCGAGCAGCCAACTGGGGAGCGCAATCGGGTTGGTCCTGACGTGCAGCGCGGCGAGCGCGGTGGTCTTGGTCCTGCTGGGGATCTTCCGCGGAGAGGGCGGTGGCTACGAGCCCGGGGCTCTCGAAGAACATCGCTGGTTCGGCATTGCGGTCGGTGCGGTGACGGTGGTTGCCGCGATCGTGCATGCCCTGGCATTCCGCAAAAAACCCCGGGCAGTGACGGTGGCATTTTACCGCTTCCTCCTTCTTGCTGATATGGCCCTGCTCTCCATCGCCGGGCACGGCGGGGGGAATCTCACCCATGGGTCGAAGTATCTCACCGAGAACGCCCCGGGCTGGCTACGGAAGTGGGTCGGGGACCCGGACCCGGCAGCTACGGCGGGCGGTGCCAGCCTGTCAGGCGAGTATGCCCGTGTCATTCAGCCCATCTTCGAGGCGAAGTGCTACCAGTGCCACGGCCCCGAAAAGCAGAAAGGTGACTGCCGCATGGACATGGTCGAGGGCCTCTTCACGGCCGGTGAGAGCGAGCTCGATCCCATCGTGAAAGGCAATGCGGTCGGGAGCTATCTCGTCGAAACGATCACGGTTCCCAACGACAACGATATCGCGATGCCACCCGGGGGCAAAGACCGCCACACCCCCGAAGAAATTCTTGCGATCATGCGCTGGATCTGGGCCGGAGCGGAAACCGGGGGTTGATTTTACTTCACCGCCTCCACCTCAATGCGATCCAGTCCGAACATGTAGCGAGGCAGGGCGATCGCATTTTTCCCGGTGAGGTGGATGTCGATCTGGAGCGGTTCGCTGGGACTAACATTGACTTTCTCAAAGGTTAGGGGAGATCCCGGCAGGACTTTTTCGCTGTAGAGATCGGCCTCGCGGAGTTGGCCGTTGATCGCCACCTTGATCGTTGCGTAGTCGAGCGCAGTGGTCGGGAAAAGGGTCACGTTTTTGGTGCCCGGGGTGAGGCCTTCGACTTTCAAAGTGAGGATGTCGCCGGGCTCTCCGCCGGTCCACCAGAGATGGTCATTGCCCGACCAGCCGTCGCCAAAGCCGGACATGTTCTGATTTTTGACGCTGCCGCTTTTGGTGACGACCTTTGTGACGAGAGCTTCGCCCTCGACGCGGACGACTCCTGCCGCCGGGGGCGGAACACTGCCCTTGCCTGCAACCGGGCCTTCGCCGGGGAGGGGAACCTGCGCGGGGCTCGCAAGGTATTTCACGAGGTCGGCGACCTGCTCGAGCGGGATCGCATCGAACAAGCCCGCCGGCATGAGCGACTGGGGGATCTCCTGACGTTCTTTGATCCCGGCTACTTTCACCTCGGTGACCGATCCGCCCGGCATGGCTACCTGTATCGAGGCCGGGGTCTCTGCCCGAACCATGCCGCTCACGGTCGAGCCGTCTTTCATCGTGAAGATATGGAGGAGGTAGTCTTTCCCGACCACGGCGCTGGGGGCAAGTGTATTCTCAAGGATGTAGGCGAGGTCGGCACGGTTCGATCCGGTGAGATCGGGACCGAGGGCGATGCCTTCACCGAAGATCTGGTGACAGGTCCCGCAGGTCATCGCGAAAGTCTGGCGACCGCGCGAGGCGTCGGCCTTTTCCAGGACTTTGGGATTCAGCTTTTTCTTCCACGCTTCGATGCTCGCGGAGAGTTGCGCGAGATCGATTCCGGCTCCGCCGCGGACCCAGTTCCGGTCGATGATCGCGGTGACGGACTCGTCCTTGAAGCGTTCGAACTGATCGAGCATGACCGGGGAAATCAGCGAGGCGGTGAGCTTCTTCTCATCGACCGCCTTCAGCATCACCAGCGCCATCTCGGGCCGGGTCGCGAGCAGGTTGATGGCCTCGTTGCGGAGCGCAAGCGGGAAACCGGCGAGACGCTCGACGAGGGCGGTCGCGGTCTCGATGCCCGGGGACTGGCGCAGGGCGGCGATCGCGACGGGTTGTAGAGAGCCGATGTCGAGGACCTCACGGGCGAGGGCGCCGAGTTCGGGATCGCGTCCGGCGATGAGGAGCTCCATTGCCTTGATCCGTTCCGGTCCCGCCTTCTTCGCATCGCGAGCGAGGGCGCGCCAGACGGGGAAATACTCGGGATCGCCAAAGCGGGCTCCCATTTGGGCAAGGGCATCGCTGACGGCGGGATTTCCCGTTTCGATGGATTTCCCGTGGGCTTTTGTGGCCTCCCATCCGGCAGGGATCTCCACGGCCGCGAGACTGGCGAGGGCGGTGAGGAACTGGCCGGATCGTCCGGCGAAGTCAGCCGGATTCTTCGCGGTCGAGAGCGAAGTCATGATCGCCGAGCGACCCGCCGGAAAGACCGCGGCACGACGGGTGATGAAATCTTTTAAGTTCGTCCATGGCGTGCGGCCGACGAGACCGAGGGCCCGCTCTGGATCGGCTTCGACGAGGGGTTCGATGCCATACCAGCAGAGCAGGGGAATGTTGCGGTCTGCCGTGCTGCGGGCATGGCTGATGAGACCGGCGGCGATCTCCCATCGTTGTTCGAGCGGGAGACGCTGCAGGAGCGAGGCGAGGTGACGGCGGACGAAAAGGGAGTCGTCTCCTGCGGCCATGGCTTCGACCTTGGCGAGCACGGGAGCGGAGAGCGCGGTCTTCTTTTCGCCGAGGAGGGTGACGGCCCAGCCGCGCAGTTCCTCCTCCGGATCATAGAGATTTGCGTGCAGGATATCTTCGTTGATGAGACCGCAGACGTGCCTGGTCCAGAGGACGCGGAGACGATTTCCGGTGTTGTTCTGCGGTACCTGATCAAGTGCCGCGCCGACGGCGGCCGCGTCGAGCTTTCCTGCGGCAGCGCGCTCCTGGAGAAGCCGCTGGGCCTGACGGGCATGGAAGGCGTTAGGGTTTGCCAATGTCGCGACGAGTTCAGCATCGGAGAGATCCGGCAGATCGGTCACGGTGCTTTTCACCTCTCCATAGCGGACGCGAAAGAGCCGGCCGTTGCTGCGGTCCCAGATCTCGACATCACGATGATGGCAGGTCTGGGTATCGGTCCACTCGGAAAAGTAGATCGCACCGTCCGGTCCTAACAAAAGACCAACACCGATGTGGTCGTGGTGATTGGACAGTAGAAAATCAGGCCGGTGACGCGCGATGTTTCCCGATCCGTCCCGCTCGATCGACTCGCGCACCATCCGATGTCCGTGGAGATTGTGGAAGAAGGCGTCGCCGCGATACTCCGGCGGAAACGTATCCGCCTGATAGAGGACGAGTCCGCAATGGGCATGTCCGCCACCGAGAGTAGAGGTGTCCGCCGGTGCGATCGTCCCCTTCGTGCGCACGTCGGTCCAGTTCCCGGCGAAGTGCGCGTGATCGGCGATGGTCTTGATGTCGTCGAAGGTCCAGGGGTCAAAATGCTGTCCGGCCTGACGCTGGTAACGGCCGCCCTGCGAGAGATGATAGAAATGCGGGATGACACAGGCGGTGATGAAAAAATCGCCCCGCTCGTCAAAGTCGACGCCCCAGGGATTGCTCGTGCCGTGGGCGTAGACTTCGAACTCCCGGGTCACGGGGTGGTAGCGCCAGACCCCCGCATTGATCGGTTCGCGATCTTCTTCCGGCGTCCCGGGTTTGCCGACCTTCGAGTGGGTAAAGACGCCGTGGCAGCCGTAGAGCCAGCCGTCGGGCCCCCAGGTGAAGGCATTGAGCGTCTCGTGGGTGTCCTCGTAACCCCAGCCGTCGAGGAGGATCTCGGGCTCGCTGTCGGGCACGTCGTTTTGGTCTTTGTCAGGATAAAAGAGGAAGTAGGGCGCCGCTCCGATGTAGACTCCGCCGAAGCCGATCGCGATGCCGCTGGCGAGGTTGATGTTCTCGGCGAAGACCTTTCTTGTTTCAAAAGTGCCGTCTCCGTCGCCGTCCTCGAAAATGAGGATGCGATCCTTACCCGCGTTGTAATTGCCCGGATCGCGGACCGGATAGGTGTGCCCCTCGATGACCCAGAGACGACCGCGGGCGTCGAAGTTCATTGCGATAGGCTGGGTGATCTGCGGCTCGGCGGCGATGAGATCGACGGAGAAGCCCGCAGGCACCTCCATGCGGGCGAGAGCGCCCTGCGGGGAAAGGCCGCTGCCGTAGTCGTCCTGGGGCCGGCCGCCGGGGACTTTCCAACGCTCTGCTGCGGTTTTGGAAAGGGTATCGGCGTTTTTTTGAAGGTGGATCGTGAGCCCCTTTTTACTGCTGCTGACGATGTCCGTTTTCCCATCGCCGTTGAGGTCGGCGACCTTCACCTCGACGCCGACGCCGGAGTTATCATCGATGAAATGGGGGACAAACTCGATCTTCTGATCCGCATCGACCGTGTTGCGGAACCAGTAGAGGACGGCTTCCTGCAAGGCCCCGGGATCTTTGCCCTGATGGGCGAGGTGACGCTTTCCGGTAACAAAATCCTCACGACCGTCCCCGTCGATATCGGCGAGAGCAAGAGCGTGTAGTTGCGAAAAAGCAATGCCAAAAGGATTCTGCGTTGAGCTCTCGCCCATGAGATCGTGCTTTTCGAATTTGCCGGGCTCGTACTGCTCGAACCAACCGAGTCCGAAGCCGTGGGCGTTGTAAGAGGTCACGATATCGGCATCGCCGTCTTCATCGAAGTCGTGCACGAGGATCTGCGCCCCGCCTCCGCCGTAGGGCAGGTGCGCCCATTTTTGTTTTTGCCAGGGTCCTTCTCCGGGTTCGGCGGGTTGCTCATACCAGAAGGCTTTCTCGATCACATCGAGGCGTCCGTCGCCGTTGAGATCACCGACCCCTAGGCCATGCCCGAAAGGGGTCGCGGCTTCCCCGACTTCGGAAATAGGGTGCCAGGTCCAGGGCTGCGTCGCGTCGGCTCCGGCCTCGTAGTAGCCGTAGGTCTGCTCCTTCGCTCCGACGATCTCGGGCAGGCCGCCGGGGATTAGGTCGATGAAGTGGGGTGATTCGTTCGCGACCTGATCGGCCACGGGAAACATTTTCCAATCGGATGAGCTCGCTGGAGCGCCGGGATTCAGGTAGAGCCGCGCCTCTTTCCCGGGGAAACCGTAGACGAGGATGTCGTTCCTGCCGTCGCCGTTGCAGTCGTGGATGAAGCTAAAGAAGTTGTCTGAATAGCCCTTTTCCGCAACGAAAGGTTCCCCCGCAGTGAAGCGTCTCGCCTCGGCGAAATCTGGTCCGGCGAACCAGAAGGGACCGTAAGCGAGATCGGGTTTGCCGTCGCCATTGAGGTCTCCCACGGCGGCGCCTTCCGCGTGGAAGTCGGTGAGGAGCGTTCGTGAAGTCCACGCGTCGTTGGCGAGGAGGGGCAGGGAGATAGAGAGGGCGAGGGCGAGGAGAAACGGGGGTTTCATTTAAAGGTAAAAGATAGCTTCGTCCGAACGACTTCAGTTTATTGGACCGCACGGACGAATCGTATGCCATTTCAGTCCCCGGCTTCAAGACCGGTGAATGGGGCGCGTCTGCTGTTTCCCTGCCCGGCCCCGTCACATCCGGCAGATGAGCAGCTCGCGCTCGTAGATTAGTTCGCGCGGCAGGTGCGTTTTGAGGTCGAGGAAAAGCTCCTCGTGCGAGAGGATCTCGCGACGCCAGGCCTCGCGGTCGAAGTGCTGGAGTTCCTCGAATTTTTCCCCGGGGAAGTCGAGTCCGGTCCAGTCGATGTCTTCGTAGCCGGGCACCCAGCCGATGGGGGTCTCTTTCGCAACGCCGTGGCCGTTGGCTCGCTCGACGATCCATTTCAGAACGCGCATATTTTCCCCGAAGCCGGGCCAGAGGAACTTGCCGTCGGCATCCTTGCGGAACCAGTTCACGTGGAAGATGCGCGGCGAGGAGCTCAGGGAGCGCTGCATCGAGAGCCAGTGGCGGAAATATTCTCCCATATTGTAGCCGCAGAAGGGCAGCATCGCCATGGGATCGCGGCGCACCTGACCGATCGTCCCGGCGGCGGCGGCGGTCATCTCGCTGCCCATCGTTGCGCCCATGTAGACGCCGCTGCTCCAGTTGAAGGCCTGGTAGACGAGGGGCATCGTCGTTGCGCGCCGCCCACCGAAGATGATCGCGCTGATGGGCACCCCCTCGGGCTTTTCCCAGTCGGGATCGATCGTGGGACATTGCGAGGCGGGGGCGGTGAAGCGGGAATTGGGATGGGCGGCCTTGGCCCCGGTCTCGGCGGCGAGCTGCGGGGTCCAGGGATTGCCCTGCCAGTCGATCGCCTCGGCGGGCGGCTCGGGAGTCATGCCCTCCCACCAGACGCCGCCGTCGGGGGTGAGGGCGACATTGGTGAAAATGGTGTTTTTCCGCAGCGCGGCCATCGCGTTGGGGTTCGTCGCCTCACCGGTGCCGGGGGCGACACCGAAGAAGCCGGCCTCGGGGTTGATCGCGTGGAGCCGCCCGTCGGGGCCGGGCTTGATCCAGGCGATGTCGTCACCGACGGTCCAGACTTTCCAGCCCTGCTCCTGGAAATGCTGCGGCGGGATGAGCATGGCGAAGTTCGTCTTGCCGCAGGCACTGGGGAAAGCGGCGGCGACATAGGTCTTGCGTCCCTCAGGGTCCTCGACGCCGAGGATGAGCATGTGCTCGGCCATCCAGCCTTCGTCGCGGGCTATGGCCGAGGCGATGCGCAGGGCGAAGCATTTTTTCCCCAGGAGGGCGTTGCCCCCGTAGCCCGACCCGTAGCTCCAGATCTCGCGGCTCTCGGGAAAGTGAACGATGTATTTGTCAGGATTGCAGGGCCAGGGCACGTCGGCCTGCTCCGGCGCGAGGGGTGCGCCGACGCTGTGCATGCAGGGCACGACCCGCTTGTCGCTGCGGTCGATGAGCTCGAAGACAGGCTTCCCGATGCGGGCCATGATGCGCATGTTGATCACCGCGTAGGGCGAGTCGGTGAGCTGCACTCCGATCTGGGCCATGGGCGAGTCGAGTGGTCCCATGCTGAAGGGCAGCACATACATCGTGCGACCTTTCATGCAGCCGTCGAAGAGTTTGCGGAGCTTGCGTTTCATCTCAAAGGGGTTGACCCAGTGATTCGTCGGGCCCGCACCGTCCTTCGAGGCGCTGCAGATGAAGGTGCGGTCCTCAACCCGCGCCACGTCACTCGCATCGGAGCGGGCGAGAAAACAGCCGGGCCACTTCTCCTCGTTCAGCTTGACGAGGGTGCCGGCCTCGACCATCTCCCCGCAGAGGCGGTCGTATTCGGCCTGCGATCCATCGATCCAGTGGATGCGCTCGGGCTTGCAGAGGGCGGACATCTTCTTGACCCAGCGGAGCAGGTGGACGTTTTCGCTGAGGGGCGTGGAGGGGTCGGATTCGTTCATAGGGGAGAGTCCGCGGCAGTGCTTTTTTGAGGCCCTGATTTGAGAAGGGAGGCGCGAGTAAAGCAATCTTGACCTGTCCGGGCGATGCGTCACGGGAAAAGTCGCACTGGCAGGCGACACCATGACCGCCTTTCGGAAGAATCCGGTCCGCAAGGAAGCGGCAGGCTCAGGGGAGGGATTTCAATGTTTCGTAGAGAACCTTGCCCTCGTCATCGAGTAAAGAGAGGCTCAGGGTCCCGGGTGCTTCGCCGATCGTCACCTGGAGGAATCCGCCGGTCGGCTCGGAATAGAGAAAGCGCTGATCGACCAGTCCCTCGGGATCGGTGCTCTTGGGCCCACCCGGCTTCTCCCCGCGAATCGCGTTCTCGTCGTTGAGGGCGCCGCAGGAGAATTCCTCGAAGCCGGAGGGATGAACACTGTGGTATTGCCAGTGCCGGTCGCCACAGAAGCTCATCACGTTTTCGATGTCGTTCTCCTTGAGCCAGGCGAAGAAGCGGTCCGCCTCCTGCCGGAAACCGCGTGTGTTGGTGTGATTGTCCTTCTTGCTGTCGCGGTCGGGTCCGACCATGGGAGTCGGGGTGATGATGACTTTCCAGGTCGCATCGCTTTCCTTGAGGGTGCGCTGCAGCCACTCGCGCTGCTCCGCGCCCCAGATTGTTTTCTCAGGGCCGTCGGGCATTGCGTTGGGAGAGCGGTAGTCGCGGCCCTCGACGAACCAGAGTTGAAGGTGCTTGTGAACGCGGTGGGTGCGGTAGGTCGGCGAGGTCGTGTCACCGGCGGGATGGATGGGCATCTGCTCGCGGAAGATTTCAATGCCGGTGTCCGGAGCGGGCAGGGTGTTTCCGCCGAGGTCGGCGTCGTTGTAGCGGAAGTCGTGATCGTCCTTCGACCAGTAGGCGGGAGTGACGGCGAAGAAGTCGATCATACGGGGGAAGCGGAATTGCTCGTGCCATTTCCTGCGCAGCTCCGGAAGGGTTTTCGCGGCGGTTTTGGCGGGATGGTCATAGTAGACGATGTCGCCCGTGCCGATGAAGAAGTCCGGCTTCCGCGCGAGCATCGCGGCATAGGCGGGGAAGCCGAGGCGTTTGTCTTCGTCCGATGCCTGACTGCCTTTGCCGTTGGCACCGTTCATGAAAAACGCGTAGTTCTGGCAACTGCCCATAATGAAGGTGAGCGGTGCACCGGATGTGGGATCGGCCAGGCTTTTGAAGCTCCGGACCGGCCCGGCCTTGGCGGAGGCTTCATCCGTGCCGAAGACGAGGCGGTAGTGATAGAGCGTGCCGGGTTTCAGGTCTTCGAGTTTTGTGCGGACGATGAAGTCGGATTCCGGAACTGCCGTCAGCCAATCGCTGCGTTTTGCCTCGGTGAAGTCCGGTGACTCGCTCCATTCGAAGCAGGCCACGCCGGCGGCACCCGGGATGTCGCCCCGTGCGTCGAGCCCGGGGCCGGGCAGGGAGGTGAGGCGCGATTGCAGGAGGACCGTGGTAGCGGTCGGCTCGCCCGCCATTTCTCCCTGGGCGTGGTTGGGTTCTGCGGAGAGGGGAACGGTGAAGGCGGCGAGGGCAGAAAGGATCCAGGGACTAGCGATTTTCATAAGGAGATTCAGCGATTATTCCGCTTCGTTCGGAAAAAGGCAATTCCCGGTTTTTCGCGAAAGCGTCGGCGTAGCATCCCGAACTGCCGAGTTGTGAAGGTTGACACAATTGAAGCGGGACGGCATTCTTGATTAAATGTTCACAAGAACATTTAGTATGAGAGTCACCCGGACATCCCCAAGCGCCGAAAAAATCGCCCTATTCCGCTCCCTCTTTCGAGGTCGTGAGGAGGTCTATCCACGTCGTTTCGAGAATACGAAGACAGGCCGCTCCGGATACGCTCCGGCTTGCGGCAACGAATGGGTGCGTGGCATCTGCGAAAAGCCAAGGATCAAATGCGGCGACTGCCCGTCCCAGCGATGGCTGCCGTTGAGTGATGAAGTCCTGCGATGGCATCTCTCGGGCGAGGATGATCGTGGGCGCCCCTTCGTCGGGGGAGTCTACCCGATGCTGCTCGATGAGCGTTGTTGGTTTCTCGCGGTGGATTTCGACGAGGGGGACTGGGCGGTCGATGCAGCCGCTTATCTGGAGACATGCAGAAAATTCCGGGTCCCCGCCGCGCTGGAGCGTTCGCGTTCGGGAGCGGGCGGGCACGTCTGGATCTTCTTCGAGGAGGCGGTGCCGGCAATGCTCTCTCGAAAACTCGGAGCGTTTTTGCTGACGGAGACGATGGAGTCGCGGCCGGAGGCGGGCTTGAAATCCTACGACCGATTCTTCCCCAATCAGGACACTCTGCCGAAAGGTGGGTTCGGGAATCTCATCGCGTTGCCCTTGCAGAAGGCGGCGCGGGATCAGGGTAATAGCGTGTTCGTGGACGGGGAGTTGAACCCTCATCCCGATCAATGGGCGTTTCTCTCCTCACTCGCTCGGGTGACGACAACGATTCTCGAGCAGCTTGTGAAAAATGCGGAGTCCCGTGACAGCATTGTCGGGGTGCGGCGGGTGGCTCCCGACGAGGATTTGGAAGACGCGGCCGAACCATGGCGATGGTCGCCTTCGCGGAAAGGACGAATGCTTCTCGCGGGCGAAATGCCGGAGTCTATCGAAATAGTGCTTTCGGATCAGATCTATGTTCCGAAGGCTCCGCTGCCTCCAGCGCTGCGAAACGCGCTTACTCGTCTGGCGGCCTTTCAGAATCCCGAGTTTTACCGCGCCCAGGCGATGCGGCTCTCGACCCACGACAAACCCCGTATCATCGCCTGCGCCGAGGATCGCCCACATCACCTCGGTTTACCGCGCGGTTGTCTGGAAGAAGTGATCGACCTGCTTCACGGTGTGAATGTCAGGACGAAGCTTCGTGACGAACGCCGCCCGGGCGAACCGTTGGAAAAGCAGTTCGTGGGCACGCTCACGCCGGAGCAACAGCGCGCGGGCGAGGCGATGCTGGCCCACGACTTCGGAGTGCTCGCAGCAACGACGGCATTCGGAAAAACGGTTCTCGCGGCCTGGCTGATTGCACAGCGGGGAGTGAACACGCTGGTGCTGGTGCATCGCCGCCAGCTGATGGAGCAGTGGATGGAGCGCCTCGGGCAATTCCTCGACATCGACGCGAAGGAGATCGGGCGGTGGGGCGGGGGAAAGAAGAAACTCACGGGAAAGATCGACATCGCCCTGCTGCAAAGTCTCGTGCGAAAGGGCGAAGTCGAGGATCTCGTCGCGGACTACGGGTATCTCATCGTGGACGAATGCCATCACCTCTCCGCGCACAGCTTTGAAATGGTGGCCCGCCGCGCCAAAGCGCGTTTTGTCACGGGACTTTCGGCGACGGTGGCGCGGAAGGACGGGCATCACCCCATTGTCTTTATGCAGTGCGGGCCGGTGCGTCACCGGGTCGATGCGCGGGAACAGGCGGCACGGCGACGATTCACCCACGAGGTGCTGGTGAGGCCGACCGGCTTTGGTCCTCCGGGCGAGGTCGAGGAGGACAAACGCAGGGAATACCAACGTCTTTGTGATGCCCTCGTCGCGTCGGAATCCCGAAATGTCTTGATCGTCGCAGAAGTGGCGGAGGCGGTTCGTGCAGGGAGGTTCCCGCTCGTTTTGACCGAGCGCACCGCGCATCTTGAGGACTTGGCTGACCGATTGCGTCTTGAGGTGCCTCACGTCGTCGTCTTGCGCGGGGGAACGACCCAAAAGATCCTTGCCGCTTCTCTCGCGCAGCTGCGTTCGATGCCGGAGGATGAAGGGCGGGTTGTGATCGCGACGGGACGCTTTGTTGGTGAAGGTTTCGATGATGCGAGGCTCGACACCCTCTTTCTCGCGATGCCCGTCTCGTGGCGGGGAACCGTGGCGCAGTATGCGGGGCGTTTGCATCGACTGCATCATGGAAAGCGTGTCGTGCGCATCCACGACTACGCCGATCTCGACGTGCCGATGTTGTCTCGGATGTTCG
This sequence comes from Verrucomicrobiales bacterium, assembly GCA_041688355.1. GTDB lineage: Bacteria > Verrucomicrobiota > Verrucomicrobiia > Verrucomicrobiales > DEV007 > Arctic95D-9. The sequence continues at coordinate 15,579 of JBDNIL010000424.1, forward strand.
ACAAGCGCTGCGCCGGCTACGAAGCGGTGGGCTACACTATCCTCCTGCCCGCGAGCGCGCTGCCTGGCTGGCCGGTTGATGTGCCGCTGCCGGTCGATCCGGCTTGGAAGCGCGACTACGCTGCGAGCGTGAAGCGATTAATCCGCGATGGAGTGGATGTCCCGCTGGGGAGGCTTTTCGTGGCGGCGACCCGCGAGCCGGCTCCCGATGCCGTGGGAGTGGCCCGTGCCCGTAGCGCAAGCGAAGCGTTCATCTACAGGCGTTTCGAGACCATTCCCGAGTTGGCGGGAAAATTCCGGCTGAATGCGCTGCTCCCGATTCCCTTTGATGATCGCGGGCGCATGGAGGTGGACTTGCTCTGCGAATCGGCGCGGCTTGTGATCGAGATCGATGGGGCGCAGCACCTCGGAGACGAAGTCGCTTATCGGCGCGACCGTCGCAAAGACGCGCTGCTGCAGAGTCACGGGTGGATGGTGCTGCGTTTTTTGGCGGACGATCTCGGGAAACGTCTCGACGAGGTGTTGGATGCGGTGCTCCGAACCGTTGCCGGGCGGAGCCGATGAGTCGGACAAGTCGGACTAATCCGAAGTCAGACTCCACTCCGGCAGCCGCATCAACTCCCCACCCTTCAACGCACTCTCGTGCGCGAGAATCCCGCAAAGGGTGATGTTGGCCGACTGAACTGCGTTCGGATACCCCTCGCCCGCGCCGCGCAGGAGCTCCACGAACTGGTGTACGAGGTGCGGATGGGATCCGCCGTGCCCGGCACCCTGGGTGAAGCTGAGGTGATCCTCGCCGCCGTCGCCCCCATAGACTCCCCCCTGAGTAAAGGGCGCGATCTCATCGGGGAGGAGATGCCCGTAGTCGGGGCAGGTGACGCGCTCGGGGATCTCGGGTTCGGGCTTTTTCGCGGTGTGGATGACGAGGGGCTCGTGCTCGACGAGGGGCCACTCGACCGCTTTTTTTGATCCATAGACTTCGAAGCTCTCGCGATACTGCCGCGCGACGTCAAAGAGGGAGCGATAAACCTGCGCGCTGAGATCGCTCTTGTGAAATTTGATGTGGGTCGTCTCGACGGCGAAGGATGAACCGTAGCAGCCGTGCATTTCTTCGCGGATCGTGCCGCTGGGGAAACAGCTCACATACTCGGCCTCGTTGCGGGCGAGTCCGAGGACGGGGCCGACGCAATGGGTCGCGTAGTGCATCGGGGGCAGGCCCGGCCAGTAGCCCGGCCAGCCGTCCATGTCCTGCTGATGGCTGGCTTTGAGGAACTGCAGCTTGCCCAGCTCGCCCTTGTCGTAGAGCTCTTTCATGAAGAGGAACTCGCGGGCGTAGACGACCGTCTCCATCATCATGTAGTGGAGACCGGTTTCCTGACAAAGCTCCACGATGGCTTTGCAATCCTCAACCGA
>JBDNIL010000425.1:0-2390 GCA_041688355.1 Verrucomicrobiales bacterium
CATCGTCGAGACCGCAAAAATACGCGGGTGTTCCGCGCTTGATATCTTCGAGGCACTGCTCACCGAAGCACCCGAAACGGCCCACGGGATGCTCTTCCCGGCGGCGGCGAGGGCGGGGTGAAATCGGCTAAACTGTTACCCTGACCCCGTCTACGTCTCTCTGACCCCGTCTCTGATACAACCGTTCTCCGAGAAGTAATAAGAACTTTGTCCCCTTGCGATAAAAAAATCCGATGTCTCTCTGGCAGACCGTTAGTTCTACCCGTTTCACGGCTTCTGGCAGCCACTGGAGCGCTGGCCCCGGCAGCGGCGCGTCACGCGATGAACTTGGCAAACGGGTGGAACCGGAATCGATTGTTCGGATCCATTGTCTTCTTCAGCGTTTGAACGCTTGTCGCCATGATCTCGGATCCGAAGATCTCGGATGCGACCGACGTGAGGCCAACATCATCGGGCTGCGAGTGTGTCCCGCTGAAGTCCACTCCAAGGCCCTGAACCTTTCGGGCCTCCTTGACGATGTGATTGGTGCGGTCTACGATTTCCCGGCGCTCTGCGAGAGTCTTCGAACTCGCATCATAGAGCGTGACGAGGTCCACGAAGAACGCGTAGTTGCAGTTGCCGCTCGGGACCCTCGAATGCTTCTGCACCGCGCCGCCGAGGGAGCGAATCTCGATGATCGAGAGCTCAGCTTCGTCAAGAGGTGCGCCGCCGACGATGGTATCGCTCACAAAGTCGATCTCATCCTCTCCTGGACTCCCTTCGGTGCCCATGCAGTGGTAGAGCGTTGCGAGCGGATTGCCCTTTTGCTCCGCGATCACCGGCCATAGCGCCGCCGCAGCCTCATACCACGAGGCCCAGTGACCCTGCGCAAGGGCGGGAAGCTTCATGGAGGCTGCAAGATCTTCGAGCGGCTTCACAAATGCGCTGGAGTCCCCCTTGAAGGTGTCGTAAAAGACGGTGGTCGCAACAATTGCCTTGGTGCCTGTGACCACGATCTCGAGGGAGACCGATTCGTTTGGGATCACATGCTCCCGCATAAACCGCATCGCCTCTCGCGAGTAACTCACCGCCTGTTCGCGCGTCTCGAAGCCGAAGACTCTCTGCTCGGCGCCCTTGACGACGCTTGCGTCCGCCACGCGGATGGTCAGGTCGACTACGATGGCAAGCGCGCTACCCGCCCCAAGCATTGCGGTGAAGAGTTCGTCGCTGGGCGTGAGCGTGAGGATGTCGCCCGCAGCCGTGACCACTGTCATCTTCACCACGCGCTGCCCGAGCAGTCCGAGCCGCCGAGAAAAATAGCTGCTCAAACCGCCGTTTGTAACATATCCCGCAACGCCGACACCGGGGCCAGTTCCGACGGGAAGCGCGCCGCCTTGCAGCTTGACGGCCTCGACGAGTTCGCGGAAGACGACGCCCGATCCCACGGTAACGAGCGAGTCATCGCTTGTCCGATGGAACTCGATCGACTTAAAGAGAATCAGATCAATGATGACGGCTTCCCCACTTGCGACCAGTGCCGCGTTGGATGACTCGTGTCCACCGCAGACGCAGGCGATAGACGTCGTCGCGGGAAGCGACTTCACGATCGCTGCGATCGCCTCAGCCGATTGGGGACGGTAGATGTTGCGTGCGAGGCTCGTTACGGCAGTCGACGTTCCGAGCACCTTGTTCCCGCTCACGCTCCATGCTCGCTGGGCGAACCATTCGTCGTTCGAGATCGCCAATGCCTCCGGTAGAACCGCCGAGTCACCGGGGAATACATTCGCACTCGCTTGACTGACGAGGAGCCCGGCGCCCGCCGCAGCCGCTCCTCGGACCATCGCTCTCCGTGACAACTTATTCTCTGGATTGTGCATAACTACTGTTAATTGCTAGGAATTTGCTTTTTCACTTCTTCCGCATCCTTGCCGCCCTTGGGCTGACGAAGAAGGGGGGGGCTAACCTAACCCCAAGAATTGCCGGGCAAAATTGATCTCAGGAACACTTTTTTGCAAGGGGGAATATCAAATAATTAACTTGGTATCCAAAAATTTCAGGTATGCGGAGACCGGGTGTTTTTCGTGTCAACTTTGGAAGCACCTGCGCCTGACGAGGAAATAGGCCGGTGGTCGGAACTTTGCGATTAACCTGGGGAAGGAGAGCGTATTCTGGTTGTAGCAGGGTATTAGATTGCCATTCCGCAGCACCGCTCGTGCGCGATTTCGGCCCACCGATTTGGCGGTACCCGAGCGTCATGTGCCGAAAAACGGCACCTCCGCTGCGCCGCAGGCACACGAGCGCCCAGCGCCATCACAATCTTCGCGGATCCCGCCGACCTGGCCGGGACTTTCAGGGGAGGCTCACGCCTTCTCCTCGCCACGCTTCACTCCGGACGCGCCGGACGCGCCGCA
>JBDNIL010000060.1:0-9346 GCA_041688355.1 Verrucomicrobiales bacterium
GATACGGGTGGAGCCAAAGTTGAGGCGTTTGCGGGAGCTGACCTTTGGTGTCGTCGGACTGGGGCGTATCGGCACCGCGACGGCCCTGCGGGCAAAGGCGATGGGTTTCAAAGTGGTCTTCTACGATCCGTATCTGCCGAATGGAGCGGACAAGGCGGTGGGGGTCCGGCGGGTCGGCACCTTGGAGGAACTGCTGACGCAATGCGATGTGCTCTCGCTGCACTGCCCGCTCAATGAAGAAACACGGCATCTCATCGCGGAGCGGGAGCTGGCGCTGCTCAAGCCGTCGGCGTTCGTGGTCAACACGGCCCGTGGTGCGGTGATCAGGAAGACGGCGATTCTCGCGGCCTTGCGCGAGGAGCGCATCGCGGGCGCAGGACTGGATGTGGTGGAGGATGAACCGCTAAAGACAGCGGATGAGGCGAGCGCGCCCAATCTGATCGTCACCTGCCATGCCGCTTTTTGCAGCGTCGAATCCAAAATCGAGATGCGCGCGACCTCAGCCCGCATCGCGCTCGCCGCCGTGCGTGGCGAGGCACTGGAAAATGTCGTCAACGACATCGCTTGAATCACGGCTTCATGTTTCATCTCATCTTCGATTCGCCTGCAGGACTCGTGAACCACGATCCCGCCGCAGCCAAGTGCGCGATTTGTGTCCACATTACTGATGGGGGAGATGATTAGGATTCCGTCATACTGAAGCCAACGAAAACCCGGGTGCTGATAAAAAGACTCATTCTTTGACCATGAAGACGAAGCTCCTGATCACCTTTCTTTTTTCAGCCACCTTTTGCCTGATCGCTCGCGCTGACGTGCAAATGGAAACCCTGATGGTGCCCATGCGTGATGGCATCCAACTGGCCACCGATGTGTATCGCGATGCCTCGGTGAAGAACGCACCGGTGGTGCTGATGCGCACGCCTTACGACAAATCGAAGGCGAAGGGGAATGCGGAGAAATTCGCCAAGGCGGGCTATATCGCGGTGATGCAGGATTGCCGTGGCGCACGGGCCTCGGAGGGTGTCATGGCGCCCTACAACAACGAAGGCCAGGACGGCTACGACACCATCGAGTGGATCACACGCCAGCCCTGGAGCAATGGTCGGGTGGGCATGATGGGCGGCTCGTATGTCGGCGCCGTGCAGTGGCAGGCGGCGGCGGAAAAACCACCGGGACTCGTCGTCATCGAACCGCAGGCCACCTGGAGCAGCTTCTACCGGAATCTCTATCTCGGCGGCGCGGTGCGGCTCGCGCTGATTTCCAACTGGATCGCCGGCAATACGCCGAAGCCCGAAGGAACTGAGCCGGGCGACTGGAATGAGGCTTTGATGCACCTGCCGCTCAGCGAGCTGGATGAGGCCTTCGGCTGGCCCATGCCGTGGCTTGATGCCTACCTCACGCATCCCGAGCCAGACGGCTTCTGGACGCGGCTCGATCTCACCTCGCGCCTGCCGGAGCTGGACTTGCCCGTGCTCCACGTCGTCGGCTACTTCGATTTCTTCTCACGCGAGTCGGTCGGCAATTTCATGATCATGCAGACGCAGGCACACGACCCGGAGGTGCGCCAGCAGCAGCGGCTCATCCTTGGCCCGTGGGATCACGGCAGCGTCGGCAAAACGAAAGTCGCCGAGGTGGATTTCGGTCCGGATGCCGCGATCGACCTTGCCTCTGTGCAACTCGACTGGTTCGAGCGTCATCTCAAACAAGACCCCGCCGCCCTCGCGAAACCGTTCCCGCCCGTGCACTACTTCTCGATGGGCGACAACGTCTGGCACGACGCGCAGACCTGGCCTCCGGAAGGCTTCACCGCCACCTCGTTTTACCTGCGCTCGAACGGCAAGGCCAACACCCGCGACGGCGACGGTCGCCTCAGCCTTGAAGCGCCGAAGAGCGACGAGGCAGCCGAAAGCTTTCGCGCTGATCCCGCGAACCCCACGCCATCGTGCCCCGTGACCGAGGCTCGTCCGATCAAAGCCGCCGTGTGGGGGCCGGTGGATCAGCGCGCGACCGAGGACCGCGAGGACGTGCTCGTCTACACCACCGAGGTGCTCACGGAGCCGCTGACCTTTGCCGGCAACGCCGGGGCGAAGCTCCATGTCTCCACCGACACACTCGATGCCGATTGGGCCGTGAAACTCGTCGATGTCAGTCCTGATGGCGAGGCGCACAACATCGCCCGCGGCATCCTGCGCGGACGCTATCGCAATTCCCTGCTCAATCCGCAGCCCATGGAGCCCGGCCGGGTCGAGGAAATCACCGTCGATCTCGGGCCTGTCGCCGCCACCATCGCAAAAGGGCACCAACTCCGCGTCGACATCTCCGGGGCCGATTTTCCCCTTTACGACCGCAACCCCAACACCGGCGAAGGGCCCTTCGGAAAGAAGACCGCCATCGCCACCGAGCAGGTCCATCACCAGCCGGGAGCGCTTTCACAAATCATTCTGCCCTGCCTCAAGCGATGAGAACGAAATCGCTCATCTTCATCTCATGTGCGATCACCGCCGTGACGCTGGCCGCCGATGATGCGGCCTTCTTCGAGGCGAAGGTGCTGCCGTTGCTCCAGCAGCGCTGCTACGAATGCCACTCGCACGGGAAGAAAATCAAAGGCGGACTGGCGCTGGATTCCCGCGCTGGATGGGAGATGGGTGGCGACCACGGCGCGGCAGTCACGCCGGGTGACGTTGAGAAGAGCCTCCTCATCAAGGCCGTGCATCGCCTCGATGATGACCTCTCGATGCCTCCCCGGAACGCGTTGTCTGCGGAAGAGATCGCCATCTTTGAGCAATGGGTGAAGCAAGGCGCGCCCGATCCGCGCATCAGTGAGGTCGCGAAGAAGGCGAGCGTCATTGATGTCGAGGAGGGGAAGAAGTTCTGGGCGTTTCGACTGGTTGCCGATCCGGCACAGCCAAAGGTAAAAGATGCGTCGTGGCCGCTGGATCCGGTGGATCAGTTTATTCTCAACAAGCTCGAAGCCGGTGGCATCAAGCCCGTAACCGATGTGGATCTCTACACCTGGCTGCGGCGGGTGAGCCTCGATGTGACCGGCCTGCCCCCGACGCCGGTGGAGATCGCGGAGTTCGTGAAGGACAAGGCGCCGGACGCTCGCGAGAAAGTGGTGGATCGCTTGTTGAATTCGAAAGCCTACGGTGAGCGTTGGGCGCGGCATTGGCTCGACCTCACGGGCTATGCGGACATGATCGGCACGTCGAACAACCCCTTCGCCGAGCACGCCTGGCGGTATCGCGATTACCTCATCGCCGCGTTCAATGCGGACAAGCCGTTCGATGAGTTCGTGCGTGAGCAGATCGCGGGCGACTTGATGCCTGCCATTTCCATGGAAGATCGCGCGGAGAACATCACCGCGACCGGATTCCTCATGGTGGGTGACGTCGAGATCGTGAATCCTGACAAGGCGAAAATGGAGACCGACCACATCGATACCCAGATGATCAAAATCGGCCAGACTTTCATGGGCATGACTCTGGGTTGCGTGCGCTGCCACGATCACAAGTTCGATCCCATCGGCGTTGAGGATTACTACGGTATCGCCGGTATGTTCCGCAGTTCGCCCTCCACGCGCAAGATTCCCTTCGGCGTGTGGAGCACCCTCAACACGACCGACCTGCCCGAGACGCCCGCGCAACTTGCCGTGCGCGGGAAGCTCGAAGCGGAAAGCGAGCAGCATCTCACCACTCTCACGGCAGGGCAAAAGAAGCTGACCGATGAGAAGAACTCCGTAGCCGCAGAGCTTGCGAAGGCCGCCACTGCAACGACCGCCGACCAAGACACCCTCACCAAACGGCGCGACGAACTCGACGCACAGCTCAAAAAACTCGCCGGCGACCTCCAGCACGCGAATTTTTTCAAAGACAAGACGCCGAAAGCCTTCGCCATGCACGACGGCGACAGGCCGGACGACATGCCCGTCTACATCCGCGGCAATCCGTATGCTCCGGGCGCGGTCGTCCCGCGTGGCGCGGTGCGGGCGGCCTCATGGGAAACGTTTCCCGCCATTCCCGACGGACAGAGCGGCCGCCTCCAACTCGCTGACTGGCTCGCGGACAAACGCAACCCGCTCACCGCGCGCGTGACGGTCAACCGCATCTGGCAAAAACTTTTCGGCGAAGGTCTCGTGCGCAGCGTGGATTACTTCGGCGCTCGCGGTGAACTCCCCACACATCCCGAATTGCTTGATCATCTCGCCACCCGCTTCATGCGCGGTGGCTGGTCGCAGAAGCAGTTGATCCGCTCGCTCGTGCTCAGCCGCACGTATCGCCTGAGCAGCACCAACGATGCGGTCGCGATGCAGACCGACCCCGAGAATCGCCTGCTCTGGCGTATGAACCGCCAGCGCCTCGATGCCGAGGCCATCCGCGATGCGCTGCTCGCCGTGAGCGGCGAACTGAAGCCCGACAGCGGTGGACCTGCCCTCGTGCTGGAGAACGTGGAGAACACCGGCAGCCTCGTGGAGAAGGGCGTGAATCCGCCGAGCTACGCACACAAAATCCCGCGCCCGTCGCAGGAGTTCGAACGCACCATCTATCTGCCGGTCATGCGACTCGGAACGACCAGTGCGGATCGAGTGCGCGGCGTGTTCGATTTCGTCGATCCCGCGCAACTCTCCGGCCAGCGCCCGCAGACCACCGTGCCCACCCAGGCGCTCTTTCTCCTCAACAACGACACCCTGCGCAAACGCTCCGACGCACTCGCGAGGCATCTCACCGATACACAACGCGATCGTCACGCGCGCCTCGCCGAACTCTGGCTCCGCGTCTTCAGCCGCCCCATCACCGGCGCCGAGCACGACGACGCCATCGCCTTTCTCGACAAACTCGATCCATTGCTCAAAGACCGCGCCACCTCCGAAGCGCTCGCCTGGCAGGAGCTTTGCCACAGCCTGCTGGCTTCGAATGAGTTCATCTACCGGCTATGAAACTCGCACTCATGAATTTATCATCATGGCGCGATCAGGAGAACCGACGGAAAATAGGTTCGATACCTTGCCGTGTCCCGCGTGAGCAGGGTGTGGCCGGCACACAGCGCATGAGCGCCAATGAAGAAGTCGGGCAGCGGCGAGGTCTTGGCCCCACCTCTTTTGCGATATTCACGGTGCGCCGCCGCCGCGATCACACTTGCTTCAAACGGCAACGCCTCACGTATAAAAAGGGCTGGTCGCAGCCATTGATCCAAACTCGGCCAATCAAATTGAAAGGCGGGACCGATCTCGGCGCACACGATCGGATTGATCACCAGCAAACCGGTAGCCTGTGCCTTCTGCAACTCAGTAGACGACCAAACCAGCCAATCAGGATCGCTAGTCAAAACATCCAGCCGGACATTTGCATCGACGAGCACCGCCATGATCAGTCTTCACCCCGAGTTTCGCGCAGCGGCTCATCGGTAGTGCATAGGCCCCTGGCAAGGCCAGTGCTTGCGGTCAGCCACGTCGCAAAATCATCACTCGTCTGTGCCGCCGCAGGCACCGCTTTCAAAAAAGGCACCGTTTCGTCAAACTCAAGCACCGTCCCCGCCGTCAAACCGAGCTTAAGGCGTATCGGCTCGGGGATGAAGTCGAGCGCTTCAACGGTCAGGATGGATTGCATACCGTCAATTTACCGGACAGGTGACCAGTTAGCAACTCCAGTAAAAGCATTAACCCTGGCCCATCGCCCATGAAAACCCGCCTCACCCGCCGCCTACTTCTCCAGCGCTCTGCCTGCGGCTTCGGTGCCCTCGCCTTGCAGGACATCGCTCGCGCCGCGTCGAATCCGCTCGCCGCGTGCATCCCCGGCATGGTGCCGAAGGCCAAGCGCGTGATCTTTCTGTTTATGGGCGGTGGGCCGTCGCAGATGGATTTGTTTGATCCGAAGGACTTCATCACGAAACGGCACGGACAAAAAATCGACTCGCCCTTGCGCGAGGAAGTCACCCAGGTTGGCACCGAGAAGTTCCTCGCCCTCGGGGCGATGGCACCGGTGAAGCCGCGCGGCCAGTCCGGCATGATGATCTCGGACCTGATGCCGCATCTCGCCACCGTGGCGGATGACCTCTGCCTGCTGCGCGGCATGAATGCCGACAACCCCCAGCACGCCGGCGCGCGACTGCAGTTCACCACCGGTACTTTCGCCGAGGTTCGGCCATCGATGGGTTCCTGGATCAGCTACGGACTCGGCACGGAGAATCAGGATCTGCCCGGGTTCGTCACCATCCAGCCCGGCGGTGTGCGCGAGTATGGCTCCGCCTTTCTCCCCGCGAGCCATCAGGGCACCGCGCTCACGGTGCCGTTGAACGAAAAGACGTCGCCCATTGAGAACCTGCGAAACGCCTCCGCCAGCGACGACATTCAGCGTGAGCGCATCGATCTCATCCAGCGCATGAACCGACGCCTCGTCGGCGAGCTGCACGGAGACGCGAGTATGGAGGGCATGATTGAAAATCTCGAACTCGCCTTCCGCATGCAGACCACCACGCCGGAGATCGTGGACATCTCGAAGGAGAGCGAGGCCACCAGGCAACTCTACGGTGTCGGCGGCAAGGACACTGACAAGAACGCCCGCGCCTGCCTGCTCGCGCGCAAACTCAGCGAAGCCGGGGTGCGTTTTGTGCAAGTCACGATGGAAGGTTGGGACCACCATGGCGACATTCGCGGCAATCTGCCCAAACTCTGCGCCCAGAGCGATCAACCTGTCGCCGGGCTGCTGAAGGACCTCAAATCACGCGGCCTCCTCGAAGACACCCTCGTGCTCTGGAGCGGCGAGTTCGGCCGCACCCCTTGGAGCCAGGACCTCAGCGGCACCGAGCCCATCGACAAACACGGTCGCGAGCACCAGCCCGAGAGCTTCTGCTCCTGGATGGCCGGCGGCGGCATCAAAGGCGGCCTCACCTACGGTGCGACCGACGACATGGGCTACCGCGTCGTCGAAGGCAAAGTCCACATCCACGACCTGCACGCGACCATCCTGCATCAGCTCGGCATCGATCACCTCAAGCTCACCTCCCGCCATCTCGGGCGGGATTTCCGATTGACCGATGTCTATGGTGAGGTCGTGAAGGAGATTCTCGCGTGAACCCGAAAATGAAATCCACGACTCGCACTGCCGCCCGCCGCCGTCCCGCACTCGCGTGATTTACGATGGCTGGCGGCAAGGCTACAGTTTAATCTCTCCTCCGATGACACGTTTCGTTTTCCTGCCCCTCAGAGAAGTGACTTCCCAATGACACCCGGAATCCAAACCCGAAATCTTCACGTTCTCCCCACGTCGGTGGCGCAACTTTTCATGGCCTTTCTGAACACGCTGCCGCTCCTCGTCGCCTGCTTTAGCTTGGCCGGGGCTGTCCGCGCAGCGGAACCGCTGGACGCCTTCCTGGAGAAACACTGCATCAGTTGTCATGGCCCCGAGAAGGAGAAGGGTGACCTGCGCATCGACCAGCTCTCGCGCGATTTCAAGTTGGGCGTGGACACCCATCACTGGGCGGAGTTGATCGAACAGGTCAACTCGGGCGAGATGCCTCCAAAGAAGGAGAAGAGACCGACGCAGGAGGAAATCGCGGGGTTCGTCACGAATCTCGACTCGCTGATCAAGGACGGCCGGGCGGCGCGGATGGCGGCGCGGCCGGCGGTGGCGCATTATCGTCTGAGCCGGAAGGAATATCAAAACACGGTCTATGACCTGCTCGGCGTGCGCTACGATCCGGCCAAGCCGGGGGAGCTGAACGAGGACACCTTGTGGCACGGGTTTGAGCGCATCGGGTCGGAGCTTTCGCTCTCGCCGTCGCATGTCGATCGCTATTACCGCGCGGCGGACATCGTCCTCGACCGGGCTTTACCCGCCACGTCCGGCGAGGCTCGCAAAGTCCGCATGACTGCGTCGGAGTTGCGTTACGGCGGCGGGAAGAGCCAGCAGGAGGCGCTGGACCGGTTCGGCATCAAGCGGCCGCTGCGCTACCTCCTCTTCCCCGGGCGGGTTCAAGCCGCGCTCTCGCCCCACTGGTTTGGGAAAACCGGCCCGGAACATAGCGGGCTCTACAAACTCCGTCTCCAGGCCAGCGGAATCCGCCCGCCCGGCGGACAGCCGGCCCACCTGAGCATCGGCAAGCAGACCGGTGAGGAGACCGTGGAGGGCCTCATCGAATTTGACATCACGGCACCGGAGGACAGTCCGCAGGTTTATGAGTTTGAGGTATTTCTCGAGATGCCGGCGACGCTGCATTTCTGCGTGGTGGCCACCGATGTGGTGGACAGAAGGGCCGGCGCTGCGTTTCGCAATGCTCTCGCCAGCAGGGGCGGGTATATTTTCACCCATAGTAGCGAGACCCTGCTCCTGAACCCGAACGCTCCGCAGATGTTCGACGACAAAGGGAACGGCATCTTCTCGACGGCGCTCGTCGATTGGGTCGAATGGGAGGGACCACTGGAAACGGAGTTGGAGAAGTCCCGGCGCCAAGGGGTTCTGCCGCCCGATGACGCGACTCCCGAGGGGGTCGCGGAGCATTTGCAACGCTTCGCCGAACGCGTCTGGCGGCGGCCGGTGAAGCAGGAGGAGCTGGTGGACTATCTGCAATCCTACCGCGCCGAACGCGAGGCGGGCGAAAAGATGGCGGACGCCTATCGGCTGGCGATGCAGGGCGTGCTGACCTCCCGAAATTTCCTCTACCTCGTCGAGGGCGAGCCAGATGTCCGCGAACATCTCACGGGCTGGGAGCTCGCGTCGCGGCTTTCGTATTTTCTGTGGAGTTCGATGCCGGACGACGGCCTCTTCACTGCGGCCAAAGGCGGCACTCTGAGCGGCGAAGGATTGAAGAAGGAAGTGGACCGGCTCCTGGCGGACAGCCGGATCAATCGCTTCATCGACGACTTCTCGCGGCAGTGGCTGCAACTGCACCGCGTGGGCATGTTCCCGCCGGACAAGAAGCTCTACCCCGGCTACGACGACTGGCTCGAGACGAGCATGCGGACCGAGCCGGTGGAGTTTTTTCGCGAGATGCTCGTGAAGAACCTGCCTATCGACGACTTTCTCGATTCTGACTGGACCATGGCCAATGCCCGCCTTTGCGATTTCTATGGATTGCCCGAGCCGAAGATCGGCGACTTCCAGCGCGTTTCGCTGAAGCCAGAGGATCATCGCGGCGGTCTGCTCACGATGGGCGCGTCGCTCGGGCTGACCTCGGACGGCACGCGCCATCGCCCGGTCCACCGCGGTGTCTGGCTTAGCGAAGTGATTCTCGGAAAGACGCCCCCGCCGCCGCCGGCCAACGTGCCCGCGATCGAACCCAACCCGCCGGAAAGCCCCAAGGCAACCATCCGCCAGAAACTCGAAGCACACGCCAACGACGCAAACTGTGCCGC
>JBDNIL010000426.1:0-51239 GCA_041688355.1 Verrucomicrobiales bacterium
AAAAAGATGGCAGCAAAGATCTATACGGATAAGGACGCGGACCTGGGGGTGCTGAAAGGCAAGACCTGTGCCGTGATCGGATTTGGCTCACAAGGCCACGCACACGCACTCAATCTCAAGGACAGCGGGGTCAAGGTCATCGTCGGCCTTTACGCCAAGAGCCAGTCCCGCGAGGTGGCAAAAGAATACGGATTCGACGTCATGGACACCGCCGACGCGGTCAAAGCGGCGGATGTGATTTTCATCGCGACCCCCGACACGAAGATCGCCGCGATCTTCAATCAGGACATCGCCCCCCACCTCACGAAAGGGAAGACGATCCTTTTCAGCCACGGTTTTGCGATCCATTTCAAAACCATCGAAGTGCCGGATTTCGTCAACGTGATCATGGTCGCGCCGAAGGGCCCCGGCCACATCGTGCGCCGTCAGTTCGTTGAAGGCAAAGGCGTGCCGGCTCTCATCGCCGTGCACCAGAACCCCGGCAAGGACGCGAAGAAGATCGCACTCGCCTGGGCCAAGGGCGTCGGCGGCACACGCGCCGGTGTCTTCGAGACGACTTTCAAAGAAGAGACCGAGACGGACCTTTTCGGTGAGCAGACCGTGCTTTGCGGCGGCGTCAGCCAGCTCATCACGGCTGCTTACGAAGTCCTCATCGAGGCCGGCTACCAGCCCGAGATGGCCTACTTCGAGTGCCTCCACGAGTTGAAGCTCACCGTCGATCTCATCAACGAGTCCGGTATCTCCGGGATGCGTTTCTCGATCTCCGAGACCGCCGAGTATGGCGATGTCACGACGGGCCCGACGATCATTGATGCCTCGGTCAAGAAGCGCATGCAGAAGGCTCTCAAGAACATCCAGAACGGCAAGTTTGCCAAAGGCTGGATCGAAGAAGCCGAGAGCGGTGGCAAAAACTTCAACGCTCTCCGCAAGGCCGGGCTGCAGCACCCGATCGAGAAAGTCGGCGCTCGTCTCCGCGGTCTCATGCCATGGCTGAAGAAGCGCGACATCAAGGGAAGCCAGGCTTCCTACAACTGATCGGCGCTCCCTTTAGCGGGAACTAAATTTGAAGAAGCCGGGGTGGAAACGCCCCGGCTTTTTTGTGTCCGCGTCTTCTTTTCAGGGCTGATCCTGACGCGAGCGATCGGTCGAGGTCTCGACGACCTCTGCTTCCACGGTGATGACGCGCGGTCCTGCGTTTGTGCCGGAGCCTTGGCGTGCCGTCATCCCCATGTCCTGCCCCGCCACGGTGATCCTGTCCTTGAGCGATTGCTCGAGACGGCCCCGGATCCTATTGCGGATCGATGGGGCGAGCAGGGCAAACCCGATCGCGTCGGTGAGGAAGCCGGGCGTCAGCAGCAGCACCCCGGCGACAAGAATGAGGAGACTGTCGATGATGGCCTCGTGCGGGAGTCGTCCCTGGGCGAGCGATTCCTGGTAGCGGGCGAGTGCCTTGAGCCCCTGCGACCTCGCGAGGTAGGCCCCAAGGAACCCGGTGAGGAGGACGATCCCGAAAGTCGCGCCAAGTCCGATGCGCTGCCCGAGCACGAGGAAGAGAAAGAGCTCCAGCACCGGCACGGTGACAAAGAGGAGGAAGAGGCGAGGTAGCATAAAAGTGGTCCGATCGTTTTAGAGTCGCCCGGCGGCGTTATGTTCAATTTTCGGGGGTTCAGGTCGATTCCTCGGGGATGCTGCGGCAGTGCTTGAGGCGATAGCCGCCATCGACGGGCAGGATGGTGCCGGTCACGTAGTCCGAGTCGGCGGACGAAAGGTAAAGCGCCGCCTTGCCGACGTCTTCGGTGGACCCGAGGCGTCCCCAGGGGAGCTTGAGCCCTTCGGCGGCCATTGTTTCTTCGTTGTAGTGGTGGCGCTCACCGGGGGTATCGATCCAGCCGGGTTCGATCACGTTGACATTGATGTGGTGCTCGAAGAGCTCGACCGCCATCGTCTGCATCATGGAATTGAGTCCCGCCTTGGCCGCACTGTAGGCGAGGCATCGCGCGTTCGGGACGCGGGCGAGGACGCTGGAGATGAAAGTGATCTTTCCCGGTTTCCCCTTTTCGACAAAGTGCCGGGCGACGAGCTGGCCCATGTGGAAGCTGCCGAGAAGCGCCGATTTGAGGATGCCCTCGAAGTCCGCCGCCTCGTATTCGAGGAAGCTGGCGCGGCGATTGTAGGCGGGCACGCCGACGAGGATATCGACGGTCCCGAAGCGCGCGATCGTTTCCGTGACCGCTTTCTCGCAGCCCTCGCGGGCAAAGGTGTCGGCCTCGACCGCGAGACAGTCGACCCCGGTGGCGCGGATCGTTTCTGCGGCGGCCGCGAGCTCTTCGCTCCCGGGACGGTCGACGAGAGTGATGGCGGCCCCTTCTCTGGCGAGTTCGAGGGCGCAGCCCAGACCTATGCCGCGGGCCCCGCCGGTGACGATGGCGATCTTATCCTTCAATTTCATGGAGGGCGCACTGTAGCGCAGCCGTCGGCAAGACGGAAGGGCTGAATTGCGTCCGGAGGCATCATCCTGCCTTGACCGGGGAGGGAATCTGTCGAACTTGCGGGGTGAATCAGGAACATCTCTACCGACTGAAAGTCGCTATCCGCGACGTGCATGACTTCCCCAAGCCCGGCATCGTTTTCAAGGACATCACTCCCATCCTTGGCAGCGGCGAATTGTTCCGCCTGGCGATTGATGAATTCATCGCCGCCGTCGGTGACGAGAGACCGGCCAAGATCGTTGGGATCGATGCGCGGGGATTCATCTTCGGTGCGGCGATGGCGGATCGGCTCGGGGTGGGATTTGTCCCCGTGCGGAAAAAAGGCAAGCTGCCCTGGGAGACCAACGGCGCCTCGTATTCGCTCGAGTATGGCGAGGCGCATGTCGAGATTCACAAAGATGCGATTCTTCCCGGCGAGCGGGTCGTCCTCATCGACGATCTTCTCGCGACCGGGGGCACGGCGGGCGCGGCGCTGAAGCTCATTCATGAACTCGGCGGTGAGGTCATCTGTCTGCTCTTCCTCATTGAGCTCGCTTTCCTCGATGGCCGGAAGAATCTCGACGCAGGTGTCCGCACGCACGCCTTGCTGACGTATTGATTCAGGGCGGTGCTGCCCCGAAAGACTATGAGTTACGAGAGCGACATTCTGAGGGACTGGTATTTGCTGTTCCACTACGGATCATCGGCGGAGATTCTTGATGGGGTGGGCTTTGATCCGGCGGGATTGCCATTGCGCTGTCTTGACTTCCCGGTCACGACGGTGGAGGCGGCAGCGCTCTCCGGACCGATCGGGCGGGCCCTCGACCTTGGCTGCGCGGTGGGGCGCTCGTCGCTCGAGCTCTCCCGTGACGCCGCAGAAGTGATCGGAATCGATTTTTCCACGAGTTTCATCGAGGTCGCCGAGCAGGTGAGGCGGGGCGAGACCGTCACCTACGCGCGCTACGGCGAGATGCATCGGCCGCGGGCGCTCTCCGTTCGTGTTCCCGATGGCGTCCTCCCTGATCGAGTCTCCTTCGAGGTGGGCGACGCGATGGCCCTGCGGGACGATCTCGGCAGCTTCGACCTCGTCCACGCGGCAAATCTGCTCTGCCGACTCCCTGAACCGCAGCGTTTCCTCGACCGGCTTCCGGAACTCGTGCGACCGGGAGGAAAGCTCGTCATCGCCACGCCCGCGACCTGGTTGCCCGAATACACCCCGGTGGAAAATCAGCCGGCCGGAGCGACCCTCGATTTTCTACGAGAGAAGCTGGCAAGCACCTTCGACTTCGTCTCCGGGCGGGAGATCCCCTTCCTCATCCGCGAGCATCAGCGCAAGTTGCAGCTCAGCACTTCGCAGACGAGCCTGTGGGTGCGAAGGGCCTAAAATCCGCGAAACGGAGCCATCTCCGCCGGTCCGGTGTCGCAGAGACTTCACCTGCCGGCTTCGGAGGATCAATCCTCGCAGCAAAAAAAACAGGGTTAGGCCATCGACCTAACCCTGTCGGGAAAAAAGGTTTAGCGAGTCGGCTCTTACATGAGATTCAGAGCGCGGGCGCGCTTGATCTCACGGGTGATGCGGCGGTGCAGCTTGGCCGAGACACCAGTGGTGCGACGGGCATAGATCTTGCCGGAGTCGGTCGTGAAGTTCCGGAGGAACTCGGGATTCAGGTAATTGACCTTCTCCGGCGGGATGTCGAAACGACGACGAGGCATGCGCCGATTGGCGCGGCGGAAATTTATCGCTCTCTGTTCAGTTTTGGGGCCCATAGCACTAAATAAAAGGTTGGCTGAGACGAATATCCTGCGCGGATTAGCGTTTCTCGCGGTGGAGGGTGCGACGCTTGAGGTAAGGGTTAAATTTGACCTTCTCAAGACGCCCCGGGGTGCGAAGGCTCTTTTTGTTGCGCGTGGTCACATAGATAGACGGACGACCGCCTTCTGCTTTGGCCTCGGTGCATTCAAGAACAATGACATCTCTGGGCATGGGAATAAAAATTTTAAGGGGTAAATCGCGAGGACGACGATCTTAAATCAAATCGCCGGAATCACAAACGATAATTTTAGTCATCTTCGTCGTCTGAGGGCTTGGAGACTTCTTTCTCCTCGAGTCCGAAGAGCGAGGTGACGGGTGCACGGTGACTTCCGGAGGCCTGCTCGAGGTCCAGTTTCTCCTGATAATCGACGGTGCAGCGGGCGAAGGGCATCGCCTCGAGGCGAGCGATCGGGATGGCTTCGCCGGAGCCCTGGCAGATGCCATATTCACCGGCATCGATGCGCAGGATGGCTTCGTCGATCTCGTAGAGGGCGTTTTGCTCTTGGGAGAGGATGCTGAGGGCGAAGTCGCGATCGTAGGAATCGCTCCCGGCGTCAGCCTGGTGCATGCCGAAGGCGGAGGAGTCGCCGCCCTCTTTGCTACCGAGTGAGTCGCGGGCAACGCCCGACATCTGGTCGAGGAGGGTGTCGCGGAGATCGAGCAGCTTTTGGCGCTGCGTTTTCAGGAAAGAGGGGGAGAGCTTTTTGGGTTTCTCTTTGCTCTGGCTGGAATGGTTGAGGGGAGACGGAGGGGCCAGGTGAGAAAAGACCGGGCGGCGTTTGACAACAATGCGTTTTTTCAAAGGAGGTTTGACGGGGGTGACCGGTTTCGGTGCTGGTTTGGAAGTTTTGACCGATACGGGCTTGGCGGGAGTTTCGGCCTTTTTCGCGGCAGTCGGTTCGGCCGTGGCAGTGCTCTTGGCTGCAGCTGGTTTCGCCGGCGAATTCTTGGGGGCGGGGACCGCTTTTTTCTTTTCGACCGTGGCTGGTTTCGCTGCGGCGTCTTTTTTCACGGCTGGTGCCGGAGTCTTCGCTTTCGCCGGGGCCGCAGCCTTTTTCACGGGAGCTGCTTTCTTGGCCGGGGACGCTTTTTTAGCAGGTGCCGGCTTTGCGGGGGCCGCCTTTTTCTGCACGGTTTCCTTCTTCGACGCGACCGGTTTGGCTGCGGGAGCTTTCTTCGAGGCAACTTTCTTGGCCATAGATTTCTTCAGCGGATGGGTGATAGGCTGGACGATTCCCGGGCGGGGCGTTTTGGAGCGCGCCACTT
This sequence comes from Verrucomicrobiales bacterium, assembly GCA_041688355.1. Lineage (GTDB taxonomy): Bacteria > Verrucomicrobiota > Verrucomicrobiia > Verrucomicrobiales > DEV007 > Arctic95D-9. The sequence continues at coordinate 5,548 of JBDNIL010000426.1, forward strand.
GTAAGGCAGAGGCTGCGCACCCGCAAGAAGAAATGGCGGGTTAGAGAGTCGGTAATAAGAGTGGCCGCAGCTCGCGAAATCGAGGTTAGCGGAACTTGAACATTGCAATTCGCACCGGGTGAGGGCAGCATCACGAACTCCTTTCTAGCCGACCTCCTTCCCGCGTTCACTGTTTCATGGAAACTCTCCTCATTGCTGTAGGATCATTCGTCCTCTATCTTATCGCCTACAATACGTATGGAAAGTGGCTCGGGCGGAAGATCTTCAAGCTCGATCCCGACGCGCTTACGCCCAGTGTCGCGATGAACGACGACAATGACTATGTGCCCACGGCTAAGTCGGTCATTTTCGGGCACCATTTCACGTCCATCGCAGGAACGGGTCCTATCGTGGGTCCGGCCGTGGCGGTCATCTGGGGATGGGTGCCGGCGCTCCTCTGGGTGCTCTTTGGTTCCATCTTCATTGGCGCTGTACACGACTTCGGCTCTCTCGTGGTCTCGATGCGCAATAGAGGGCAGACGGTCGGTGACATCGCCGGGCGGGTGCTCGCACCACGGACGCGAGTGCTCTTTCTTTCGATCCTTTTTATGGCTCTGACGATCGTTCTGGCGATTTTCGGCCTCGTCATTGCCGCAGTCTTTAAACTCTACCCGGCTTCTATTATTCCCTGTCTCATCCAGATCCCGCTCGCGGTGGCGATCGGGGTGTGGATGCACCGCCGCGGCATGAACATCCTCGCCCCTTCCTTGATCGCGCTTGTCCTCATGTATCTCACGGTTTTTTACGGAGATGTGGGATTTCTTCACTCGCTCAATGGCTGGCTCGCGGAAATGTCGGTCATGACGTGGGTCGCGGTGCTCTTGCTCTACAGCTACGTGGCCTCGGTGTTGCCGGTCTGGGTGCTGTTGCAGCCGCGCGATTTTATCAACAGCCTGCAATTGCTCAGTGCTCTCGGGTTGGTCGTTATCGGCTTGATCATCGCCGGATCGGTCGGCGGAGCGCCGATCGCGGTCGGGGAGGCGAGACCGGCCCTGGAGATCGTTGCTCCGGCTTTCAATCTCTCACCCGAGGGTGCACCCTCCATTTTCCCCTTTCTCTTCATTACGATTGCCTGCGGGGCGATTAGCGGATTTCACTGCCTCGTCTCCAGCGGCACCTCGTCGAAGCAGATCAAGCGGGAGACTGACGCTCAGTTTGTCGGCTATGGATCGATGCTTACCGAGGGATTCCTCGCCGTCCTCGTGATTCTTGCCTGCGTCGCCGGCATCGGACTCGGAGTGGCCGCCGCTGATGGAAGCGGTATCCTAACCGGGGAGGCGGCCTATCTGCAGCGCTACGCGACCTGGAATGCGGCCGATGGACTCGGGGCCAAAGTGGGTGCCTTCGTCGAGGGGGCCGCCAATTTCTTGAAAGCGCTCGGGCTCAGCCCGGGATTTGCGATCGCTCTCATGGGGGTTTTTGTCGCGAGCTTTGCGGCGACGACTCTGGACACTGCCTGCCGTCTCCAGCGCTACGTCATCCAGGAACTGGCTTCGACCCTGGCCCCAAAAATCTCGCGCACCGCGCTCGCCGCCGAAGCCTGCGATTTCGACAACAATATTGCAGGAGCCTCGCGCACGACCGGTGAGGCCGCCGATCATCGTCCTCACGCCTTCAATCCGATCACCTGGCTGACGAACAAGCACGGAGCCACCATTTTCGGGGTCGTCATCGCCACGGTCATTGCGGCCCTTCCTGTCGCCGGGGCGGCGGAGTGGTCGTGGAGCAGTACCGGCAAAGGCGGTCTCCTGCTCTGGCCTCTCTTTGGTGCCACCAACCAGTTGCTCGGCGGTCTCGCCTTTCTGGTAATCGCGTTCTGGATGTGGCGACGCAGGTTGCCTGTCTGGTTTATCGTGATCCCGATGTGCTTTATGCTGGTGCTGCCCGGAATCGCCATGCTGCTCAACATTTTCGCCGCCGACGGCTATCTTGCGGAAAGGAACTGGCTGCTCGTCTTTATCGGCACTTCGACAATCGCCCTCGAGATCTGGATGATCGTAGAGGCGATCATCGCGTGGCCGAAGGCGAAGGGAGTCCTCGAGGAGCAGCTCGAACCGCTCTCGCGTCCCACTTTCGCGTCTGAGGGCGGGCGTTCCTGCTGAGCGAGGGCGACGATGGGGTATCAAAGCTGGGGCAGCACCTTGGCGACGCGCTCTTTGAGCTCCTTGCCGGGCTTGAACTTCACGACGGCGCGGGCCGGAATCGGCACGGCGGCGTCGGGCTTGTTCGGATTGCGCCCGATCTTGGGCCGCGTCTTCGTTACCTGAAAGGCCCCGAAATTCCGGAGCACCACATCATCATTGGAGGCAAGACTGGTGGTTACTTCTTCGATGAAGCACTGCACAACGCTAAATACCTCCTGCTGAGTTAATCCCGTCTCGTTGCTGATTCGGATCACAAGATCCCGCTTCGTAATGGTGGCCATGGATTCAGTTATCGAATTTTTTACTACTTTGGTAACTTGGGAGAAATCGACGATTTGGCAAACAATCTTTGTGGAGCGGTCTCTCCCGGGGGTACGAAGCTGACTCTAAGCGCCAATCTCGATCCAAAAGCTGAATCAGCCAATTTCGTGCCGAATGATGGAAGTAATTCACTTTTTGTCGCTTTTCCGTTAGGGTGGGAGACTACCGGAACGGGGTGAAAGGGGGTGGAGGCGGCTTTTGGAGATGGAAAATAAAGGCAAAAAAACCGAGCGAGGCACGATGGGCGACGTCATTTTTCCGGATCCGGCGGAGCTTGCTGCCTACCAGGAGTCGCTCTCGGGCTGGTTCCGGTCCTGTGGTCGTGACTATCCCTGGAGGCGGACTTCGGACCCCTACGCGATTCTCGTCTCCGAGGCGATGCTCCAGCAGACCCGGATCGCGACAGTGCTTGACCGGGGCTACTATACCCGCTGGATGGTCGCATTTCCGGGCTGGCGGGAACTTGCCGGTGCGCGTGAGGAGGAGGTGCTGAAGCAGTGGGAGGGGCTGGGTTACTATAACCGGGCGAGGAATCTTCAGAAAGCCGCTGTGATCGTGGCCCGCGAACACGGCGGGCAACTACCGCAGAGCCTCGATGCCATCCTCGCCCTCCCCGGTGTCGGACGCTACACGGCGGGCGCGGTGATGAGTTTCGCCTTTAATAAAACAGCGCCCATCGTCGATGGCAATGTCAGCCGGGTCTTTTCGAGGCTCTTCGCCTGCCCGGTGCCGGTTGATACCACCGAAGGCCAGCGTCTCGCCTGGGCGCGGGCCGAGGCCCTGACTCCCCACCGGGAGCCGAGGGCCTACAATTCGGCGGTGATGGAGCTGGGCCAGCGGATTTGCACCCGCACGTCCCCCGATTGTCCCGCCTGCCCGGTCGCGCGGCACTGCCGGGCGCGAGAGCAGGGGAGGGAAGCGGAATTTCCGGTAAAAAAGGGCGGCAAAAAGGTGAGTGCGCACGAGGAACGGGTCATTCTGGCAATCAGGGAAGGGAACGTGCTGCTCTGTCCGGAGTCCGGTTCCCGCCGGAGAGGGCTCTGGCGTCTCCCGGAAATCAGCGATGAGGCGTCTGCGGATCTCGAGGAGGTTCTGCGCTTTGGCTATGCCATTACTCGTTACCGTGTGACGCTCAGGGTCTTTCTTGCTTTAGCGGGCCCTCCTGATGCGTTTGGAGGGGCCGGGAGCGGCTGGTTCTCCCTTTCCTGCGAGGCGGGGTTACCTCCGCTAGGGTCTCCCTACCTGAAGGCGATCCGCTTATTTTCCAAAATTCGGGAGGACTTGACCCCGAATGGGTAATTTAAAGGTGACAGGAATGCGATTTTCCGTTAGATGAGACTTGTTTTAGCACGAAATTTTTTTAATTGTGAAGAAAAGGTAAAAGTTTGGGGTTGTTTTTGAGAACTCGACTCGCTATTTTGTCCTCTCGGAGCACAAGTCATTTTAAATAAACACGCAGACCCATGTGGAAGGTATTGTTAGTCATCGCATCTGTAGTCTTAGGGGGCGCTCTCTATTTGAGCTACGACAACATGGGCACTGTTAGGCAGAGAATGGCCGATGTCGGCGAGCAGAAAGCGACCATCGAGCAGCGGGAAGAGTCTCTCGCCAAGACGAAAGAAGAGATCGCCCAGTTCGCCCAGTCCATCCAGATGCTGCAGGACGAAGCCGAGACTCTCCAGACTGCGAAAATTGATCTCGAAGCCAAACGGGTCGAAGGCGAAGCCAACCAGAGAGCTCTCGATGGCAGCCTGACGACCGCCAAGGCAGATCTCGAAAAGGCGAAGACCCTCATGGGCGATGTCGTTCTGATTGAAGCGATCCAGAAGGAGATGCTCCAGATCCGCACGCAGATCGAGGAGTCCGAGATCGAGCTGACCCAATTCGAAGGGGCTGTCGCGTCCGCTCAGGTCGAGCGCGAGCGCCTCGCCAAAGTCGCCGCCGAGCTCAACGCGCTGCGCACCGACCAGGAAGCCGGTGTGATTCGTGGAGAGTTCCAGAGCTCAATCAAAAAGGCTTACAACCAGTGGGGATTTGTCGTTGTCAATGGGGGCAATGATCAGGGAGTCGTCAACCGTGCCCAGCTCGATGTCTATCGCCGCGGACAGCCGATCTGCCGTCTTCTCGTGACTTCGGTGGAGCCCGGCGAGACTGTGGCCGACATCATCGCCGGATCGCTGGCCCCGGGCCAGACCGTCCAGGTCGGTGATACCGTGGTGAAGTCTGTCAGAGTCCAGACGCAGGCGGTTGTTCCTGCCTCGGACCCAGCCGGCGGAAATCCTGCCCCGACCCCTGTTGACGGCGCCCCGGCCGCCCCGGCCGCCGCGCCCGATCCGTTCGGTGGCGGCGGTGCTATGGGTGCTCCTGCGACAGCGCCCGATCCGTTCGGCGGCGCTGCTCCGGCAGCTCCAGCAGCGGCTCCGGATCCGTTTGGCGGTGGCGCGATGGAGGGCGGTGCTCCGGCTCCCGCCGTTCCGGCAGCTCCGGATCCGTTTGGCGCGACTCCCGCTGTCGAGCCGGGTGGCACGCCTGCGCCCGCGACGCCTGCGCCCGCTACCCCCGATCCGTTCCAGTGAGCACCCGATTTCAAAGAAACACGTAATCTTTACAGACGATGAAAAAATTTATCATGATTCTCTCCGGGCTCGCCATGATTGGTGCAGCGATCGTGGGTGTCCTCAATAAAGGCGACTTCGAGAAGGTCAACGAAGATCTGAAGCTCGCCCGCGTCAAAGTGACGGATATCACCGCGGAGCTTGGTGAGGCGGAAGACAAGCGCGACGACTCCGCTGAGAAGGAGACGCAGGCGAAGGACACCCGCAACCAGGCTTCTGCCGCCGTCTCGGATTCCGAGGGCAAGCTGAAGATCGTGCAGCGCGCAGTCGAGGAGGTCACGAGCGAGTTGAAGAGAGTGGAGATCGAGAAGAAAGAAATCGACCTGGCGGTGCGGAAGATTTTTCCGGACGGGCAGATCAAGAACTCCGAAGACCTCCAGATGACGCTCACGATGCTGAAGGACACGCTAACCGAGACTCAGAGCAAAAAGACCGAACTCAGTACTGTGTTGGGTGGTGCCGCCCAGGCGAAGCAGGTTGAAGTGACCAAGGTTCGGGAAGAGGAAAAATTCCAGATGCAGCGTGCGCAGAAACTTGCGCTCAACGGTCTCGTCGCCACGGTTATCGCGGTGAACAAAGAGTGGGGGTTTGTCATGATCAATGCCGGGCGTCAGCATGGGGTTTCTCCCGATGCATCGCTCCTCGTGAAGCGTGGCAACTCCCGTATCGCGCGTCTCCGGATCGTCAACCTGGAAGAGTCAAGCGTCATCGCCGACCTCGTTGACGAGTCTCTCGTCAAGGGAATCGATGTCCAGCCGGGCGACAAGGTGATTTTTGAAAACGCCCGGTAACCCTTGTTCAGGAGCAGCTCAGATTATGAAATTGGTTCGTTTTTTTCTCGGTGGGGCGTTGGCGGCAGGGGTTCTTACCCTGGTCTCCTGTGAGACCCTTGACGGTGGTCCGAAACCCGAGCGGGAACGCCTCAGCAGCATGCCTCACAACATGCCCGCCTCGTGGGAGGGCCAGGCTGGGATGCCGGGCATGATGAGCGGACAATATTGATCGATCCGGTCATTTTTTTCGTCCGAACCGCATAATATCAGTCATTTTTTACGCCCCCATTGGTATGTCTTCTGAAAACGCTATCCTCCCCGAAATGGGTTTTGCCGCCGACTTCGACGTCGAAGAGCGCACGCAACTGGGGAACTTCGGCGAATTCACCGCCCTCGCAGACGGGGACACTCTCATCGAGGAAGGGCAGAATCAGGACGGTCTCTACATGGTCGTCTCGGGATCTTTCCACGTGCAGACGGTGGTGACAGGTCGTTCCGTCCTGCTCGGCAGTATGCGTGTAGGTGACACTATCGGCGAGGTCAACATGTTCGACCCCGGCAAAGCGAGCGCCAGCGTCGTGAGCCGATCCTTTTCCGAAGTCTGGCGGATCGACCGGGTGAGGCTCGAGCAGTATCTGGAGGCGCACCCGCGCACTGCTGCCCGTCTCCTTGTCAATGTCGCGACTCAGTTGAGCAAGCGGCTTCGGAAAACGAACGAGAAAGTTGCCATGGCTCGCGAGGCCATGCTCGATTCGTTCTGAGTCGGGAGGCTCCCTGCCGCCTCTTTCCTTTCAAGGCGTCGTTTTTGAAACGGCGAAAGTCGCACGCTGAATGTCCGAGACCCTCACATTTTCCTTATCCATTCCGACCGGGTTCGCATCGGCTCTCGTGATGTTGTTCGCCCTCACGATAGGTCACGCCTTCGCAGACTTTCCTCTTCAGGGCGACTTTCTCTCCCGCGGAAAGAACCGCAATAGCCCGCCCGTGTCTCTCGCGGACGGGAAACGGGGGCCGGAGAACCTCTGGGCTTATTTGATGAGCGCCCACTGCCTCATCCACGCGGGTTTCGTATGGATCATCACCGGCAGTGTCATTCTAGCAATGGCCGAGTTTTTCCTGCACCTGGGCATCGACGCGGCCAAGTGTGAGGGGAAGACCTCGTTTGCCACCGACCAGTGGCTTCACATCCTCACGAAAGTCGCCTACGTGGTCATCCTCTGGCTCGGCTGGCTTTAGCCTGCATTTCTCATACCCTTTCGTCACGAGGCGCAGCGATGACCTGCACCGGCGAGGCCCGGTCCGGATTTTTCGAAGGGCTGTATGGGGACATACTGCCCAGGGACAATTCGGTCCGGAACGAAGCAGGAGCAGGCCGCCGCAAGTCGCAGTAGAAATGGTATGAGAAATTCGGGTTCGGTGTCAGTCGCAATCGCGGCGACGCGGGAATCAACGAAAGACGGGTCTTGAAAAGATCGCCTGCGTGACGGAATGTTTGCCGATGAAGACTCTCCGGTATTTCTTACTCCTCGCGGGACTGGTATTGCTGCCGGCATGGCCCGTCGATTCGCGGGCCCAGGGGGCGGAAGAGGACGCCGATTCCGGCTTTAAAGAAATAGAGCTCTTCACCGAAGTGCTCGAGACGATCCGGCAGGGCTACGTCGATTCCGACAAAGTCACCTACGAAAAGCTCATCAACAGCGCCCTTGAGGGCATGCTCGCCGATCTCGATCCGCACTGCCAGTTCATGCAGCCGAAGGTCTTCGACCAGCTCAAGCGGCACACCGACAGCACCTACGAGGGCATCGGTGTTACCATCTCGACCAAGAACGACATCCTCACGATCGTGACCGCACGCGAGGACGGCCCCGCCGCCCGCGCCGGCATCCTTCCCGGAGACCAGATTCTCAAGATCAACAACCAGCTCACCGAAGACATCGGCATCGCCCAGGCGGTGAACATGCTCAAGGGCAAACCGGGCGAGTCACTCAGCCTCACTGTCCGCCGACCGGCGACGCAGAAATTGCATGAGTTCGAGATGAAGCGCGAAGTCATCAAGCAGTCTTCGGTGAAGGATGTCCGCATCCTCAATCCGCGGCTCACGGCTCCTTATCGTATGGGCTACGCCCGCATCCTCCAGTTCAGTGAACCCACCGCGGTGGAACTCGCCGATGCCCTCGACAAGCTCGAGCAGGAGGGCATGGACGCCTTTGTCCTCGATATGCGGAACAATCCCGGGGGGCTCCTCAACAGCGCCATCGATGTCTGCGGCGAGTTTGTCAAAGCCGGTACTGTCGTCCTCACGACCGAGGGCAAGCCCGGTTCGGGCGAAATCAAGATCTACCGCACGAGCGCCGAAGCGAAGCGCCGCACCCGCGATTACCCGCTCGCGATTCTCGTGAATCACTCCTCTGCGAGCGGGGCCGAAGTCGTCTCGGGCGCTCTGCAGGACCTCAAGCGCTGCATCGTCGTGGGCGAGACGACCTTTGGAAAAGGTTCGGTTCAGTCCATCATCCCGATCGGAGACGGCAAGGCGATCCGGATGACGACCGCGAAGTACTACACGCCGAGCCACCGCACCATTCACGAGAACGGCGTCATCCCGAACATCGTCGCCACCCTAACCCCGGTGCAGGAGCAGGCTCTCGCCGAATGGTTCAGCAAGGACACCCTCTCTCCCGAAGAGCAGAAAAAACTCGAGAACTTCAACGACCCGCAACTGATCCGCGCACTCGATGCAATGAAAGGCGCGCTCGTCTATTCCACCATCCGAGCGGGGGGAGAGCCTGCGGCCGCCGCGCCCGCCCTGGAGGAAAAGAAAGAGACAATGCCGGCTGACACTCCCGCTCCCGCTCCTGCCGGAGAACCCGGCAAGCCTGTGGAGAAAGCCCCTGAGAAGGCAGAGGAAAAACCGGCCGTCAAGCCCGCCGCCGCTACGGAAAAACCGGCGGCTCCGGCCGAACCATCCGCGCCTGCGCCCGAGACCTCTCCCGAGTAGTCCTCCATGGCTGCCGACCTCGTCCTCGCCATCGAGACCTCGTGCGATGAGACCGCCGTGGCGATCGCCGACGCCGACGGTAATCCGCTCGTCAGCCGTATCGCTTCGCAGATTGCGATCCATGCCCCTTATGGCGGGGTTGTCCCCGAACTGGCGTCGCGTAATCACAGCGCGGACCTGCGTCCCCTCATCGATTCGGTGCTGCGCGAGGCGGGGGTGGCGATGCACGACATCGGCCTCGTCGCCGCGACCTCGGGTCCCGGACTTGCCAGCTCACTCCTCATTGGCGACACCACCGCGAAGGCCCTTGCCGTCGGCCTGGGCCGGCCCTTTTACTCCATCAACCACATGGAGGGGCACCTGCTTTCCCCCTTCATCGGGCGCGGAGGCGAAGTGGAGCCGCATGTCGCCCTCATCGTGAGCGGAGGCCACACCCTCCTCATCGCCGTCGAGGGTACGGGGCGATACCGACTCCTCGGATCGACCAAAGACGACGCCGCCGGAGAAGCCTTCGACAAAGTTGGGAAGATGCTGGGTCTGCCTTATCCCGGAGGACCGTCCATCGCAAAGCTCGCCGAGTCTGGCCGGGTCGATGCCTTTGACTTCCCCCGCAGCATGATCAACAGCGGCGACCTCGATTTCAGCTTCAGCGGGCTGAAGACTTCGGCCCTCCATCTCAGGGCGCGGCTCGGCGATCGTCCCGTCGCGGCGGAACTCGCAGACTTCTGCGCGTCCTTTCAGGAGGCGATCGTCGATGTCCTCGTGGCCAAACTCCTCGGGGCTGCGGCGCGCACCGGTGCTCGTCTCGTCTCGGTGAGTGGAGGGGTCAGCTGCAATCTGCGGCTCCGCGAGCGCATCAGGGCCGCCTGCGAGAGCGCCGGGCTCGAGCCCGCCCTCGCCGCCACCGCCTACTCGACTGACAATGCCGCGATGATCGCCTTCGCCGCCGCGTCCCGCCGGCGCGCCGGGATTCCGCCCTCACCGCTCAACGCGGATATCGATCCGAACCTCAAACTAGCCTGAGTCAAGCGACGGATATTTACAGCGGGTAAGGATTGCGTTGGAGAGACCGTATTGCTAGTGTACGCAGGAGTGCCCCCCCTCAGTGATTGTCCTCTCCCCGAGTTCATGCCCTAATCCACAGCGGTGGCTTCCCCCCCCCTTTTGTCCAGCTTCGAAAAATATCCTGAAACCAGATACCTATGAGTGAAGAAAAGAAAACCCAAGATAGTGAGGTCTCACGTCGTCGTTTTGTCGGCGCTGCGGCCACGGTCGGTGCTGCCGCTGCGATGCTGCCGGTGGAGTCCTGCGCCCAGGTGGCGGGGAGCGATGCGGTTAAGATTGGCCTGATCGGACTCGGCGGACGCGGCTCCGGTGCGATCATCCAGAACCTCACCGCGAATGACAGCGCCCGCCTTGTCGCGGTGGCGGATGCCTTTCAGGATAAAATCGACGGGACCGGCCCACGTGCCTCGGGTCTGCCGAAGATCCAGGAGCAGATCGACAAGCTCGGGAAGAGTTCCCAGGTCGATCTCCCCAAGAGCCGCCAGTATGCCGGTTTCGATGCTTACAAGGGCGTCATCGACGAATGCGATCTCGTCGTCATCGCGACCCCTCCCGGCTTCCGCCCCATCCACTTCGACTACGCGGTGCAGCAGGGGAAACACGTCTTTATGGAAAAGCCCGTCTGCGTTGACGCGTGGGGTTTCAACAAAGTCGTCGAAGCCGCCAAGGTTGCCGACCAGAAAAATTTGAAAGTCATCGTCGGTCTCCAGCGCCACTATCAGGATGTCTACCTCGAGGCCTTCAAGAAGGTCCATGAGGAAAAACTCATCGGTGACATCGTGAGCGGTCAGGTCTGGTGGAACGGCAGCCGTCCCTGGATCGTCGATCGCCAGCCCGGCTGGACCGAGATGGAGTATCAGATGCGCAACTGGTATCACTTCAACTGGCTCTGCGGCGATCACATCTCCGAGCAGCACATTCACAACATCGATGTGATGAACTGGTTCGTGAGCGGTGACTCCGTCGCCGGGGGGCATCCCGTCATCGCCCAGGGCATGGGCGGCCGTGCCGGGACCGAGCCGCACTCGGTGGGAGAGATCTTCGACCACCACTACGTCGAGTTCCGCTATGCGCAGAACAACGCCATCCTCAACAGCCAGTGCCGCCACATCAAAGGCACCTGGAGCAAAGTAGCCGAAGAGATCGTCGGGTCCGAAGGCGTTCTCCAACTGGGATCCGGTCGTATCACCGATTTCAAAGGCAATGTGAAGTGGCAGTATCGCGCCGAGCGTTCCGGTGACCCGAACCCCTATCAGGTCGAGCATGATGTCCTGCACAAGGCGATCAAGGAAAACACCCCTCACAACGACGCCTACTACGGTGCGAAGAGCTCCTTCACATCCGTGCTCGGCCGCCTTGCGACTTACAGTGGGCAGGAAGTGAAGTGGGACGATGCCGTGAAGTCGAACTTCAGCATCATGCCCGCCGAGTATGACATGAATGCCGAGGCCCCGGTCAAGCCCGGTCCGGATGGCAACTATGAGATCGCCATCCCCGGCCAGTGGAAGCTGCCTTGGGCCTAATCCGCCAGGGACGCGGGGGAAGCGCTCCCCCGCCCGTCGAGTTTAGAGAGAGCGGCCTTCGTGAAAGCGTAGGCCGCTTTTGCGTGTCGAGTCAGAGAGAAAAAGCCCCGCCCCTAAAAACAGAAACCGCCCAGCCCGAAGGCTGAGCGGTTCCGAAACACGAAACACAAACAGACAGCTACCGAGAAAGTAACCGACCTTAATTTACCCGATTATTAAGACATGTCAACAATTTAGGAACAGAAAATTCATTTTTACATAAACGAATCATCCATCATTCGCTCTGTCCGATCTTTGGTGTAGACTTAACATTCCTAAATTATGAAGAGACGGATCCTTATTATCAATACCGGTTTTGGCCTTGGAGTCCTCGCCCTTGCGGCCGCCTTCCTCCAGGTTTCCTGCGCTACGAAGCCCGAACACTCTGGTCCCGTCAGCATGGCAGCGCGCTACGGCACCGTGACGAATCCAGCGAACGTGCAGGTGAAGGTGAGCCTCAACAACCGCGCCGTCTACGTCCTCGAGGGCAACGAACCCCGTTTCGTCGCCGCTATTGCGATCGGCAAAGCCGACAGCCCCACGCCGAAGGGCAGTTTCAAAGCATTCAACAAGCTGCCGAGGAAACGCTCCGGCACCTACGGCTTCTACGTGAAAGGCGAAGAGATCCGCCCCGGGAAGCGCACCGACATGCCGGCCGGCTACCGCTATGTTGGCTATCCCATGCCCTGGTGGGTTGAGTTCGCCTCTGGTGGCTACGGGTTCCATGCCGGTGGCGTTTGGCCAGAGCCGAGAACGAAGGGCTGTCTCCGTCTCCACCGCACGATCGCGAAAGAGTTCTTCGACCTCGTGCCGACCGGCGCTCCCATTCACGTCGCCGACAGCCAGCCCGAGGATGCCACGATAGGCAAAAACGTGCCGCGCCCGACCGATTACGCCGAACGTGATGCTCCGCCGTCTGTCCTCATCACCGACGCTCCCCTTGACCGCACCGATGTACCCTTCTGATCGTAATCCCTCGTGGATTGAATAATCATGCCGACTTCTACCAACCGAACCAACCGCCGCGTCAACGTCCGCACCCCAGAGGTGATGAAGCGCGTTCAGGCTGAGGTCGCTGAGCACTACCAGAGTTCCATCGTTGAAAAGGTTCGTGGTCGCGATGGAGTGCTAAGCATCGGGAATACGACCATCCGCCTCGCAAAGCAGTTCGGCTTTTGCTATGGAGTGGAGCGGGCCATAGATCTGGCTTACGCCTCGCGCCGGGTCTTTCCCGACCACCGCATCTTCCTGATCGGTGAGATCATTCACAACCCCGAAGTGAACCGCCAGCTCGAGACGATGAACATCGTCTCGCTGCCCTGGCGGGAGATGAACGGGCAATACGACGAGCTCACCGAGAACGATGTCGTCATTGTCCCTGCCTTCGGCGCGCCTATCTCATTCATGGACAAAGTCGAGAGCCGCGGCTGTCTCACCGTCGATACCACTTGCGGGGACGTCATGAAAGTGTGGAAACGCGTGCGCGGTTTCGCCAGAGACGGCATCACTTCCATCATCCACGGCAAGGCCGATCACGAAGAGACACGCGCGACCGCCTCCCGTGCGGCGGGGGAGGATGGCAAAGGCCATTACCTCATCGTGCTCACCCTCGAGGATGTCGATTTCATTCTCAACTACCTCCTCCACGGCGGGGACGCCGATGTCTTCCGCGCCCGCTTTGGTGCTGCCATGTCCGAGGGCTTCGATCCCGATGTCCACCTTTCCCGGCTCGGTGTCGCGAACCAGACGACGATGCTGAAGTCCGAGACCGAGGAGATCCAGCGCCGCGTCCGTGAGTCGATGGTGCAGCGCGACGGACATGCCGACAATTTCTCGGTCTTCGATACGATCTGCGGGGCGACCCAGGAGCGGCAGGATGCCCTTTTCGATCTCCTCAAGCACACCATGAATCTGCTACTGGTCGTGGGTGGTTACAATAGCTCGAACACGACCCACCTTGTCGAGATCGGGGAAAAAGAGCTGCCCACCTTCTTTATCCGCAGCGCCGAGTGCATCGTCTCGCTCGAAGAGATCATCCACTACGATCTCCATCAGCAGGAAGAGGTCAGCGCCTATTCTGCCGTCTTCAGCACCGAAGAGCCCATCGTCGTCGGGATCACTGCCGGGGCTTCGTGCCCGAGCAACCTCATCGAGGACACCATTCTCAAAATCTTCGAACTTCGCGGCATCGACGCGGAGACGGTGCACGCAGCCTGAGCCGGTTTGAGCAGGCAGGGTGCTACCGTTTTTTGAAAATCAGGGCGCTCTGCGGATAGAGTTCGGAAAAGACGGCTTCGAGGAGATGTCGCAACTGTTTTGCGAGACGTTCTGTGATCCTCTCGTGATCGGCGGGGAAACCACCTTTTTTCCAAAGGGCTTTCCACTCGGTCTCATCCAGCTTCATCCGGGACTCGACGACTTTCTGCCAGCGGGCGGGGTTGTTGACCGGGTCCTGCCAGGCGCCGCGGCCGCGTCCGAAGTGAGAGACCGCGAGGTAGAGCATGACGATGGATCTCACCTGATCGAGGAAATGGGCCTCTGTCCAGCGCACCCTATTTTGCCCGCTCTGGGTGAGATTATAGCCTCGGGCGAGCGCATAGGTAGTTGCCCCGCCGACGAGCATACCGGCAATGGCACCGCCACCGAGAGTCATTCCGCCCGACAAAAGATCGGCGCAGAGACCGCCGAGCAGCCCGCTCCCGACACCGCCCAGCACGGCCATGACAGACTCCTCGACATCGCGTTTTACGGCGAGCGCTTCCCGTGAGGTCCGCGCGAGTTCTGTGGCCGATTCACCGGAGATGCCGTTGAGCAGGATGAGGCGGTTGACCGTCTCCCGCGTCTTTTCCGCGAGACGTTTGTACATGGCTCCCTGGATCTTTTCGAACTCCCGGTTGCTCTCCCCCTTCTTCACCAGTGACATCACTTTCTCAAAAAGGCCGCGCTGGGGGAGTGCTTCGGTGTCGTTCAGCGCGAAGGTGACGAGGGTGGCGATGGCCTGGGTCGACTCGTCAAAGATCGAGAGATTCCGCGCGATCCAGGCATCAGTGAGGAGGCGGGCGGTGTTCTGTTTTCCGCCCTCCATGACCTCGGCGGCGCGGGCGAGGATCTGGTGCTCGACCGTCCAGCAGCGGGTGAAAGCGTCGAGAGTCGAGACCTTTTTGACGATGGCGTGGCGGGCGAGATGGTCACGCCATTCCTGCTCGTTGCGCTGGTCGCGCTCCTCATCCGGCGCCCCGGTCTGGTTCAGGAAGACGAGGACCGGTTTGCCGATCCACTCGATGATCTCGATCTCGAGATCGACGTAGCCTATCGTCGCGGGCGACTGCGAGGCGTCGACGAGGTAGAGCACGACATCGGCGTCGGCCTGGACATTGCGGATCGCCTCCTGACTGCACCAGAGGGACTTGTCCTGAGTGCGGTCCCAGACCTGATGCAGGATCCAGCCGACGGGATTGCCGCTCGAGCGGAGCCGCTTCGCGAGCTTGGCGAGGTTCGACCCGAAGCCGGGGGTGTCCCACAGCTTCGCGGTGTAGCCCTCGCTCTCGATGAGCGGATACGATTCCGGCACGACGGTGACGTGGGCGCTGTCGGCCACTTCACCGACATCCTCCCGCAGGAGGGTGCGGGCGAGCGCCGTCTTGCCCACGTTCGTGTGGGAGATGAGACTGAGAACGATCTCTTTGTCGGATTCGCTGGCGGACATGGATCAGGAAAGGGAAGGGGAAGTCGGGGCGAGCCCGGCGGTGAAGGGGATGAGGGTGACTTCCTCTGTGGCGAAGAGCCTTTCCCACGCCGCCTCGCGTCCCGCCCGGCGGGCTGCAGCATCGGGGAAAGTGACAGACTTGCGGTCGTAGCGCGTCGCGTCGAGGAGGACAAAGCGGACAGGGTTGGGTGCCAGGCCTGACAGGGTCTGAGAGACGGCGAGATGAGTCTCGATCTCCGGCGTCGCCGCGAAGTGGAAAAGAGGGAGGACCTCGGCCTTTTCCACGTCTCCGCTCCTGGCCGCGAGGGTGAAGCTTTCCTCCTCCCCGAAAGGAATCGCCGGATCGAGATGGAGGTCCACGGCGCGGCCAAAATGCTTTTCGAGCTGCTGCACGAGGGCGCGGCGAACTTCCGCGTCGGGCTCGTAGGCGTAGGGCACCACGCGCAGGGGGAGGGCGGCACCCGTCGAAGTCGAGAGAACCCCCTCAAAGTAGAGGGGCGAGATCTCGCGGAAGCTCAGGGAGCGGGCGAGACGGTTGGCCCGCAGTCGCCACGCGAGGGCGAGGAGGGCGCGAGGCACGAGCACGAAGAGCCCGATCGTGAGCGCATACCAGTGGATCCAGCGGGCCGCGTTTTCGCCATCCGACGGCCATCGCATCGCGGTGAGTTCGGCGTCGGTGGGCAGGGTGCCGCCGCTGAGCGTCGCCGCCGGACCGAGGACGTTCTCCAGGAAGGGGCGCAACTGGCTGGCCTCGGTGAAAAAAGTGCTCTCCCAGACCGCTCGGTATTCGTTCGCGAGACCGTTCACATACATGCCGCCGATGGCCGAGACCGCGAGGAGGAAAGCCGTGCCGTGGAGGATGGATTTCAGCCGCGCCGCAGGGATGGGGGCAGTGAGGTGCCGCCAGCGTTTTTCGAAAAGGGGACGTGCCTCTTCGAGCGGGGAGGCGGCGGCAGGCGCGGTGGGTCGTGACCGGAGACGCTCGCCGAGCCACTCAAACCACCCGGGGAGGGACTCGGTGCGGCGTCGGCGGAAAAAGAGAAAGATCTCGCGGACGTAAACGAGCGCGCTCCAGAGGAGGATCCCGAGCAGGGGGAAAGAGAGGATGTTGATCCGCTTTTCCGGCCCCAACTCGTTGGTGAGGAATCCCGCGACGGCGGCGACGAGTCCGAGGACGAGGGTGATCGTGCCGAAAGGGAGGCCCGCCGGGGCTTGCCCGATCCATGCCGTGGTCTCGGGAAAGCGCGAGCGGATCCGGCGCAGGAGGATGCCCGCCCGCTTCGCGAGAAAGGCATTCTGCCCGGCGCTGCTCACCCCTTTGCCGAGGGGCGCGCCCGATGCGGTGGCAGCGTCGCGCCTTTCCGGAGCGGGGACGAGCTGCTCGCCCGCGTCACTTTCCTCGATCGCCTGGACCAAAAGGATATTGCGGAGGTCGTCGAGCTTCATCAGGGATCGGGGCGGTTCAGAGGGAGACCGGCAGGTCGGTGGCGGCGGTGATGCGGTTGGGATCGTGCGCGTAGCAGTGGGCCATGCCGATGGCGAGGGCATCGGCGGCATCGGGCTCCGGAGTCTCGGTGAGTCCGAGGAGGGCGCGCATCATGAACGCGACCTGTTGCTTCGCCGCAGCGCCGTTGCCGACGACGGCCTGCTTGACGCGGCGGGGGGCGTATTCGAAGACCTCGAGCCCGTGCTCGGCAGCGGCGAGGATCGCGGCCCCGCGGGCGGCTCCCATCGTGATCGCGGTCTTGTAGCTCTGCACGAAGATGACGCCCTCGACCGCACAGACCTCGGGAGAGTAGGTGCGGATGACCTCCACGATCTGCTCCCGGATCGCTACGAGACAGCCGCTCTGGCGTAGATCGCGGTGGTTCCGGATCACGCCATAGGCCAACGCTCGGTACTTCGGCTTTCCGGCCGGAGCGAGCGCTTGTTCAATGACGGCGAAACCGGTGTTCCGCAGCGCCGGGTCGATGGCGAGGACACGCACAGGAGGAACTTACACGATTTTGCGGCTCCGACACCCCCGATTCGACATCGGAGGAAGGGGAGAAAATCAGTTGTCGTAAATACGGACGTTGGCGTCCCGGCGCAGCTTTTTGAGCCAGCCCTCGAGATTCTTCTGCCGCTTTTCGATGGTGAGACGGCGGTCGATTTCCTCCTCGAGCTCTTCGTAGCCGGGGGTCTTCTGGCCGACGCGGCCCTCTACTTTCAGGATGCGCCAGGTCGCCCCGTCATCGAGTGGCTGACTCACCTGCCCGGTGGGAAGGCTGTAGGCAACTCGGGTGAGACCCTCGTTGAGAGTGTCTTTGCCGAGGACTCCGACGTAGCCGCCTTTGCTCGCAAAGCTGTCGCCCGAGAACTCCTTTGCGACGGATCCGAAATCGGCCCCGCCCTTGAGTTTGGAGGTCACCGTATCGAGGATCTTTTTTTGAGCGTCGGGGCTGCTCGACTCGGTCTGCTTGGGAATGGACATGATGCGCAGCTGGGGCTGGCCTTCGGTCGCGAACTCGCCTTTGATCTCATTGAACTTCGCCTTCTTTTCCCAGGGCGTGTTCGGGATCACCTCATCACCGCCGTGCTGCGAGCGCAGCGCCTGGATCGCGATCTGGTCGCGCTGCACTTCACGGAACTGGGCGATCGTCATGCCCGTCTTCTTCAGCTCCTCCATGAATTTGTCTTTGTCCCCCTTGAAACGCTCCGTGACGAAGCGGTTCACCGATTCATCGACATACTGGTCCTTGATCGCTCCCCCGAGCTTCTTGAACTCACTCAGGATGAGGGTGCGGTCGATGAGGTCATCTAGGGCGCGCTCCTCCATTCGGCGGATCTCGCGCTCGGCATCGGTGCGGCTGACCATGCCCTTGTTTCCCATCAGCCAGACCTGGACCTGGGTCTGCACGGCCTGGTCGACCATCGTCTGGGTGATCGGCTCGCCGTTCACGACCGCCTTCATGCGGTTCAATTCGACGGGGGCGCATTCCGCCCACGGCACGGCGAAGCCCAGCAGGGAAACCATGGTCAGGAAGGTGCGACGATGCGACGGGATCGGGGTCATCATAAAAATGGGGGGAGTTTCGGAATCGTAAAATCGCCTCACAAGTCTAAAACCCAGTCGAGGGCGGACTCAAGCCATTCTTCTTCGTTATCCCCTATTAAACGGGGAAACTTGCCATTTATTTGAATGTACTTCCCGTTTTTGGTCAGTTTCAGCTTCTGATCCTGGATCTCCAGCGCCCCGCATCCTTTGTGGGCGGCACGGATCTTGATCTCCGTCGCGGTGAGGAGATGGACCGCCGGGACCGGGAGGTGGCCGAAGCGATCGGCCCAGTTTTCCCGCAATACATCGAGGTCCTCGATTTGCGAGGCTTCGGCCAGCTCGCGGTAGGCGGTGATGCGAAGGCGCGCCTCGGGCATATAGGCGGCGGGGAGGAAGGCGGGCAGGCAGCCCTCGGGATCTTTGTGGTAGGTCGCTTCGTTCGTGCAGAGAAAGTCGATGTGCATCGAGAGATCGACCCGGTCCGCGGCGGGTTCGCCTTTCAGCTTCGAGACCGATTGCTTGAGGAGCTGGCAGTAAAGGTCGAAGCCGATCGCGGCGATGTGGCCGCTTTGCTGGGTGCCGAGCAGATTTCCCGCCCCTCGGATCTCGAGGTCGCGCATCGCGATTTTGAAGCCGGCCCCGAGCGAGGAGTATTGCTTGATCGCATTGATGCGTTTGCGGGCGGCGCCCACCGTGAGCATGTCGGGCGGCAGCATCAGGTAGGCGTAGGCGCGGCGGTCGGCCCGGCCCACCCGACCCCGGATCTGGTAGAGATCGGCCAGGCCGAAGCGATCCGCCCGGTCGATCATGATCGTGTTCGCATTCGGGATATCGACCCCGCTCTCGATGATCGTCGTGCAGACGAGGACGTCGAACTCGTGCCGGATGAAGCGGCTCATGACATCCTCGAGCGCGTCGCTGTCCATCTGCCCGTGCCCGATCTCGACGCGCGCGCCGGGCACGAGATCTTCGATGCGGCGTTTTACCCCCTGGATTGATTTGACCCGGTTGTGAAGGAAAAAGACCTGTCCCTGCCGTGCCAGTTCCTTCTCGATCGCCGAGCGGATGATGCGCTCGTCATAGGGGCAGACCGTCGTCGCGACCGCTCGGCGATTCGGCGGGGGCGTGTCGATGATCGACATCTCGCGGACCCCCATCATCGAGAGGTAGAGCGTCCGCGGGATCGGCGTCGCCGAGAGTGTCAGCACATCGACGAAGCGCCACATCTCCTTGAACCGCTCCTTGTGCTGCACTCCGAAGCGCTGCTCTTCATCGACGACGACGAGACCGAGATTTTTAAACTGCACGTCTTTCGAGATGACCCGATGCGTGCCGATGACGATGTCCGTCGTCCCGGCGACGAGATTGCCCAGAGTGATGCGCTGCTCTGCCGGAGTGCGGTAGCGGCTGAGCGTCTCGATCGTCACCGGGAAGTCCGACATGCGTTCGCGGAAGTTCCGGAAATGCTGCTCCGCGAGCACCGTCGTCGGGGCGAGGATCGCGACCTGTTTTCCCGACATCACTGCTTTGAAGGCCGCCCGGATCGCCACCTCCGTTTTCCCGAAGCCGACATCGCCGCAGATGAGCCGATCCATCGCCTTGGCGCTCTCCATGTCGGTCTTTGTCTCCTCGATCGCGCGAAGCTGGTCCGGTGTTTCCTTGTAGATGAAGGCGTGCTCGAACTCCCACTGCCATTTGTTGTCAGGCGGATGGGCGAAGCCGCGCTGCGAGGCGGCGCGCTCGGCCTGGATCGAGAGGAGCCGGCCCGCGTAGTCGAGGATGGAATTTTCCGCGTCGCGGCGGATTCGCGACCAGCGTTTGTCGCCGAGCCGGGAGAGTTTCGGCGCGCTCTTGCCCGACCCGATGTAGCGGGAGACGAGATGGGCCTGATCGAGCGGGACAAAGAGCCGCGCCTCGTCCTCATACTCGATCTCGAGGACTTCCTGGCTGCCCTCGGGAGAGTCGCGCGTGCGAATCCCGCGGAATTTCCCGATCCCGTAGTCGATGTGCACGACGAGGTCCCCGTAGTTGTACTCCCGCAGACTGCTGACCTGCTTGCTCGACCGCAACTCACGCGCGAGCCGGTAGCGGCGGCGTCCGCGCTGGTTCTGGTAGCGGCCGAAGATCTCCGCGTCACTCAGGACAGCGAGCTTCGCATCCGGAATCGTAAAACCGCGGCTCAGCGTCCCGATGACCGGCTTGAGAAAACCATCCTTCCAGGCATTCTCGAGGATCAGTTCGGTGAAACGCTCCTTCTCCCCGTCCGAGTGGAAGGCCATCAAGACCGTCCATTTGTCCTTCCGCCACGCCGCGATCTGACGCGAGAACTCGTCGCGCCGCGCCTCTTGCAGGATAAAATCCCCCGCGCCGAACTCGCCGAGAGGATTGTCAAAACAGGCTCCGTCGAAGTTCTCCGGTCCCGAGAGCTCTAGCGTCAGGCCGCTGCTGATGCGCACGTGGGCGAGCTCGCTGTCGCACTCCACCGCGATGATGAGGTCCTTTTCGCCGATGTAGTCCGAGATCCGCCCCGACTGCTCCAGATTCGCCTCACTCAGCAGGATCTCGCAGGCCGCGACCCGCCCGATCGAGGTCTGCGCGTCTACATCGAACTCCCGGATCGACTCGATCTCCTCTCCAAAAAGCTCGATCCGCACCGGATGCAGTGCCTGCCACGAAAAGACATCGATAATCCCCCCGCGCAAGGCGAACTGCCCGCGCTGGAAGACCTGTGCTTCGGGCTCGTAGCCGGCCGCCTCGAGCTTCGCCGCAAAGGCCGCCAGGTCGAGCTTGTCGGCCGGGCAAATTTTCTCCGCCTGGCGCGAGAGCGATCCCGGCGGCGGCGCCCCCTCCGCGAGCGATTCCACTGTCAGCACCACGACCGCGTCGCCCTTTTCCCGGGTGATTTCGTGGATCTCTTTCAGCACCGCGAGCCGCTCCGCCGCCGATTCGGGGTCGGGGAGAGCCTCTTCGAAGCCCGCCCATTCATACTCGGGTAAAAAGAGCGCCTCGTGTCCCCAGACACTGATCTCACTCTGCATCACCTCCTGCGCCTTCACCTGGGCGCAGAGCACCCAGACCGCCGAGTCGAGCTCGCCCGCTTCGCGCCAGGCCGAGATCACCGCCGCCAGATAAAGCGGCTGGCCCGCCTCGGCGACATGATCAAAGACCACCGGATTCTCCGGCGTCGCCAGCGGCACCGCCTTCAGGGCAGCCGCGAGCCGACGGCTCCGCCTTAGTTGCGGCGCCACCAGGTCAGGTGCGGACGTTTCCCCTCGAGTTTTCAAGTCGGACGACGTTACAGGCAAACACCCATCGGAGAAACCGGATTTACTGCCCAATCGACCACCGTAGAGCCGAATAATCAGGACTCCCGGCTTTTTAAATTCTAACTCCTAAATCAGAAAAAAGCCTCGATTAATTATGTTAATTATGAGAAAATTCCGGATTTGTAATTTCATTCTTGCAAAAAACCTGCTTTCGAACTAAATTTCTTCACGCATGTCAAACGAGAACGCCGCTTTAGCTGAACGTGCCAAGAGGGCCCGTCGTATCGTCAAGAACCCCACCCTTTACAAGGTATGTTTGGGGTGTGACTCCATCGTCGCCAGCAAGGTCAATATTTGCCCGAACTGCCACGCTTACCGCTTCGAGTGTGATCAAGACGCCGTCGTGAATCAGGCCCGCGCCCTTTCCAGCCGAGAACAAAATTCGGTTGTCGCCGAGGATCTCCTCTGATTTTCTATTTTTCGAGCGGGCCGGACTCCGGGGAAGGGATTTGCGAAGAAACTCCTTGCAAATCCCGCTCTTCCCTTCATCTTGCCGTCCTCGCAGTGCGGCGGCTCACCCCGCCAATTTGTGTTACGGGTAGATTCCGGAGCGGTCAAACGGGGCAGACTGTAAATCTGCTGGCTATGCCTTCGAAGGTTCGAATCCTTCTCTGCCCACCATCACAAAAGCCAGGTCCGGCTCGTCCGGACCTGGCTTTTGTGATTTGCGAGACAAAGGTTCGAAACGGTAACCGACGTAAAGGCTTCGGATGGGTAGGCGAGGTCTCTCCGGTTCTCTACGAGGCTTCTCAGCATCGCTCGTGAAACGGAAAGTCGGTGTAGCCCGCCGCCGTGGGTGCGGACCACACCTCGAGGTCCGCCGGTGGATTCAGCTCCCAGCCGTTCGCGAAGCGCTCGACGAGATCCGGATTGCTCAAGTAGGGCCGGCCGAAGGCGATGAGGTCCGCCTCACCCGAGGCAATCGCCTCCTCAGCGGTTTCCTGCGTGTAGCCGCAATTGCCCATCAATGGCCCCGAGAACACGGCCCGAAATTCCTGCAGCGTCATCGGCTCGCCCTGCTCGTGGAAACCGAAGGCCAGCCCGTCCGCGACATGCAGGAAAGCCAATCCGTACTCGTTGAGCCGGGTCGCCGCGTAGGTGAAGGTCTCGCGAAAATCCGGCGCGCCCATGTCGTTGAAATTGCCGTTGGGTGAGAGGCGCACCGCGACCCGGTTCGCCGCCCAGACCGTCAGGATCGCCTCGACGATTTCCTTCAGGAATCGATACCGGTTCTCTACGCTCCCGCCGTAACGATCGGTCCGGTGGTTGGTCTTCGAGTCGAGGAACTGGTTGATCAGGTAGCCGTTCGCGGCATGAATCTCCACGCCGTCGAACCCCGCCGACTTCGCTCGTTCCGCCGCGCGCCGATAGTCTTCCACCACCGCCTCCACCTCTGCCGTTTCGAGGGCGCGCGGCGTTTCGTAGGGCTGCTTGCCGAGAGGCGTGTGGATGTAGTCCCCGTTGATTTTGATGGGCGATGCCGACACCGCCGGTTTCCCGCCGTGAAAGCTGCTGTGCGACGCCCGCCCGCAATGCCAGAGCTGGAGGAAGAACGGCGTCTCGCGCGCCCGCAGCGCAGCCGTGATCGCCGACCAGCCCGCCACTTGCGCGTCGTTGTAAATGCCCGGCGAATCCACCCAGCCAAAGCCCTGCTCCGAAATCGTCGTCGCTTCCGCGATGATCAACCCCGCCGAGGCGCGTTGTGTATAGTATTCCACCATCAGATCGTTCGGGACTCGTTCACCGCCCGCGCGGCCCCGGGTCAACGGCGCCATCACGACCCGGTTGGGCAGGGCCAGCCCGTGGAGCTCGAAGGTCGAAAGCAAATGCGGTGTGGGCGTTAGGGAGGTCGTCATGAGCAATGATACGGCCCTAATGGATACTCGTGCACGTATTTAAGCGGCGCTGGTGAGTTCGGCGAGGGGTGGGATGGGGACGGGATAAGCAACGAGCGACCGACCCGTCAGGTGCTTGATCGGTGCATCTGTGAAATAGCCCGCGAGCAGAATATGTTCGCAATCAATCTGGAGGTTTAGGGGGAAGGAACTCCGACATGACTGCAGCGCACATACGAACGTGATGGATCGCCTTCTGGAAATACCTTTCAGAAACTTCGCTACGCCAGATAGCACAACGGCACTGCTCACCACTTTCGCAGATACGCAGGTCTCCGCTTTTCAGCTGCAGTTCATTTTCTTCGCGTTCACCGACGTGTATAACCTTAACGTCATCAAGCTCGAACCGCATCCACTGGACGTAGGTATTCCTGAGATATGGCCTCAATTCCCCACTATTGTTTTGGGCATCCAGCATCTACCCGATGCGTAGTGCACCTACCCCGGCGAACCGATCCAAACTCATGAATCTGGCACGACCTACCGCTCTTCTTCTGGGGTGACCTCCCATCGATTCATATCAACTCCACTGGCGAATTGACACCCCTGGTGGTGTATCCGATCTTACGCACTATGTTAGCGGAGAAAGCCCACCCCATGCACACCCTCGCGCAGCTCTCGAAGACCCTGAACCGGAGCAATGTGGAGATCTCCGGGCTCCAGTCGCGCTTTGAACTTCCGGTCTTTGCGGGAGCGGGGTATTCGGAGGCCTACCTGGCCTTTCTCGGGACGGTGGTGAATCTGCGGACGCTGGCGGTGTCGGAGGAGAAGCTGAGGGAGCTCTGGCAGGTCGAGAGGAAGCTGCTGCAACTGCTCCACGTCGATTCGACGGGCTCGCCGACCTGGTTTCTTGATTCGTGCGGAGCGAGTGCGAATCCGAAACGCTGTCTGCTCCTCAGCAACTATGAGATGGGGGCGGAGATCGACGGGGGAGGAATCCAGCTCGGGCTCGACTTTGCGGAGACGCCGCCGGAACTTTTTCCCGGTGAGGTGATGGGCGAGGATGCGCTGCGGCTGCTGCGTGTCTATCGGGGGCTCGAGACCGGGATCCGCGCCCAGGTGAAGGCGGAATTGTCCCGGGTGCGGGCGGCGGTGAAATGGGCGGGGAAGCGTTTGGGGTGAGGGGAGCTGGCCGTAAGGGCGATGGAGTGCCGAGGTGTATCATGTCAGGTCGCGCTGAAGGCGAGATTCATACCAGCCCGGGGCAACGCCCAGGGAAGCGGTGGTTTTTAAGGTCCGTTAACCCTGAAAGGGCGGGATTATAAGCTGCAGAATCGGTCTCCCCTTCAGGGCTCAAGGTTGTTGCCACTGATTTAGCCTTTACAGAAGTCCAAATGCAGTTCAGTTTACCCTCCGTGGATGACCAAATAACCTCCATCTTGCAGGAGAAGATCCTCGCGTCGCTCGAGGCCCCTCTCCCGGCCCTGACGCGGCGCGGCGCAATCGTGCCGCCGATCGCGGGTAAGGCGATGGCGGTGATCGGGATGCGGCGCGCGGGGAAGACGAGCTTTCTGCATCAGGTGCGTGCAGATCTGATCGCGGCCGGGAGGAAGCCGGAGCGGCTTGTCTATTTCAACTTCGAAGACGAACGGCTCGCGGGGATGAAGGCGTCGCAGCTAGGCCTGATCCCGGAAACGCATCTTCGACTTTTCCCCGAGGCGACGGACGAACCCGTTACTCTATTTCTCGACGAAATTCAGACGGTGACAGGGTGGGAGACATTCGCCCGGCGGATGCTGGACGACGGTAGGCACGAACTTTTCCTCTCAGGCTCTTCTGCAAAACTCCTGAGCCGCGAGATCGCGACCTCAATGCGCGGCCGCGGCTGGGAGATCGCGATCCACCCCTTTAGTTTCCGCGAATACCTCCGTCACCACGGGCACGAGATCCCGCGAGACACGACACGATTGACGCGTCGTCACGCTCTTCGGCTCGACCGGCAGTTTGCAGAATACCTGGAGAGTGGGGGATTCCCCGAGGCGCAGGGGATGGCTCCGCGCGAGCGGCGGGAACTCCTGCAGGGGTATGTGGATGTGCTGCCCTTGCGCGATGTGATAGAGCGTCACCGCGTGGGAAATGTGACGGCTCTTCGCTGGATGGTGCGTCGTCTCCTCGGCAATCCGGGAGGATTGTTCAGCGTTACAAGATTCGAGGCCGATCTGAAATCGCAGGGCATTCCAGCAGGGCGTGAAACGCTCTACGAGCTGCTCGATCATCTGGATGATGCCTTTCTCCTGAAGGCGATCCCGGTGGCGACCGACTCCGAGAAACGCAGGCGGGTGAACCCGCGAAAGATCTATCCCGTAGATGTATCTCTCGGCCCGATTTTTGACCGGAGTATAAAGGCGAATACCGGCCATGCCCTCGAGGTGGCAGTTCACAATGAATTGATGCGACGCGGCGCCGAGGTCACTTATTTGAAGACGAAAGACGGCTTCGAAGTGGATTTTCTCAGCCGGAACGCAGATGGCAAGCAGTCTTTGATCCAAGTCTGCGCGAACATCGACGACGCCGCGACGCGGGAGCGCGAAGTGCGGGCCCTCCTGGAGGCGAGTGGAGAATACCCGGCGGACGAGATGCTCCTGCTGACCGGGGAATCGCGTTTGCCCTTTCCCGAAGTGGCGGCGCCGATCAGGATCCTGCCCGCGTGGAGCTGGATGCTGGAAAGCGAAGAAATGTAGAAGCCCCTCTCTCCCCGTGCCTGCGCTCCTCATTCTCCATCTCGTCATCCTCGCCTGGGCCTTCACGGCGGTGTTGGGAAAGTTGATCACGATGCCCGCTCTGGACATGGTGGTGTGGCGCACGGCGCTGGCGGCGCTGGGGTTTTTCGTGCTGGCGGGGATCCTGCGCAGTCCCCTGCGAATGCCGAGGGCGGATGCCTTGAAGCTGCTCGGGATCGGGGTGCTCCTCGGGGTGCATTGGGTGACGTTCTTCCTCTCAGGGCGGCTCGCGACGGCGTCGGTCTCGCTCGCGGCGATGCCGACTCTCATGATCTGGTGTTCGCTGATCGAGCCGCTCGTGAACGGGACGAGACGGTGGAGCCGGGTCGAGCTGATCGTCGGGGTGATCACGGTGGGAGCGGTCTGGCTGATCTACGCGGTGGAGAAGCGCTACTGGCTTGGATTTTCGGTGGGGCTCTTTTCGGCGCTGCTCACGGCGGTCTATAAGGTGACGAACAAGCAGGTCGTGACGCGGTTCCGCTTCGCGACGCTCTGCACCTATCAGATGGCGGGTGCGTGTCTCGCTGCGGTGTTGCTGCTGCCGCTCGCTACGGGAAAGTTCCTGCCGCAGTGGCCGGATCGGCAAGATTTCGGGTGGCTCCTGCTTTTCTCCTTTGGTTGCACGGTGCTGCCCTATGCGGCGTTTGTCAGGGTGATGCGGCAGTTGCCGGTCTTCACGATCAATGTGGTCTACAATCTGGAGCCGCTCTACGGGATCGCGCTGGCGTCTCTCGTCTTCGGGGCGGCGGAAAAAATGACCCCGGGTTTCTACGCGGGCGCGGCGATCATCGTGGCGTCGGTCCTGATGATCCCCTGGCTGCAGACGCGGGTGAGGGCGTGAGCGGTGAGCGGTGAGTGGTGAGCGGACGCAAATGAAAAACTCTCGAGTGGATTGCAGCAATTCACTGAGAAGCGCCGTTGAAAGTGCGGGCTTTTACTTTTCCTGTTTCCGCAATCTTCTCCTCATCTGTGATAATCTGCGGAAGCGAAGCGGATCTGTGCTCATCTGTGTTTTCCTTTTCGACACGGCTTGGCACGGCTTGGCTTGAGCGCCGTGGCTACTTCTTCTCTTCCTTCTTCTCTTCCTTTTTTTCCTCTTTCTTCACTTCCTTCACCGGGGGGAGGGTGAGCCAGATGTCGGGGATCTCGTCGAGGACGTAGGGGCCGCGGTAATTGGCGTCATTGAAGGAAAAGATGGCGGTTTTTGCGATGGGCTTGGCGGTGTCGCCTTCGGCTTTCTTTTCGGTGGCGATGACGCGGAGGGAAAGGCTGGCGGGCGGGGCGTCGGCTTTGGCTTCGAGCTTGAGGATGACCTCGCCGCCTTTTTCGGGGACGGTCTCCGGGGCGGTGAGGGTGATGCCGGCGGGCAGTCCGGGCAGGGTAAAGGTGAGGTTATCCTTGTGGCCGTGGAGACGGGTCACGGTGGCTTTGATCTCGAGGGGCTTGCCGCGCTCGAGGGTGTAGAGATTCTTGTCGAGGGTCACGGTGAAGCCGGCCACGGGCGGGGCGGCGGAGAGGCGGTAGCGCATCGTTTCGCCGCTGCGGGAAAAGCGATCGCTCACGGTCATGCCGTATTCGCCATCGGCCGCGACGGTCCAGAGATACTCCGGATCGGCGGTTTTGTTGGCGTCGTCTTCCTTGCGGATCTCGGAGCCGTCGGGTTTGAGAAGACGCAGGACGGGGTCGATGGCATACCCGAGGGCACGGCCTTCCACTTTGAGGAGAAGTTTGTCGCCTTTCTTTGCGGTGATTTTGTATCGGTTAGGAGTAGCGGCGGTCTTGAGAGTCCCGATGACGGGTTTGCCGGGGGCGAGGATGTCTCCGGCGGTATCGGGTCCGGGAGCGGCGGGGCCGAGGTGTTTGGGAAGTTGCTCGCGCTTGAGAGCGAGGTGGAGGCGGTAGTTCGCGTTTTTGGATCCGGTGTAGGCGACGCTCGCGGCGGGCGGATGGGAAAAACCGGCGAGGGAGAGGATGTAATCGCCCTTTTCGGGAGCGGTGAAGGTGAGGAGGGGATCGAGATTGTCAGGCCCGTCGTGCTCGAGGAGGAGCCGGTTCCCGGAGGCGTCGTGCAGGTGGATCGCGGGATCGACGAGGGAGCGCAGGGCATAGGCCTCGACGGCGGCGTAAAGGGTCTCGCCTTTCTCGAGGGTGATGCGTTTGGAGTCGAGTTCGCCTCCGGCAGAGAGGGTTCCGTTGAGGACGAGAGGGAGTTGGGTCCGGTCGAGAGGGAGCGCGCCGGAGACGGTGCTGTTGTCTTTTTCCTCTTCGAGGATCTCGGTCTGCTCGCTCACGATAAAGAGGACAGGCAGCGTGGCTCCCTCGGCATTATGCGCGCGGATAAAAACGGGACCGGGTGCGGCGTCGGGTGCGATGGTGAGCTTGCCGGTGCCGCTCTTTTTCGGATCGGGATCGGGGGTGAAGGTGAGGCCTTTGGCGGAAAACCAGAGGGAGCAGGGCCAGGGATCAAATTTCCCGTTGAGGGTGAATTCGATCTCGCTGCCTTTTTTACCACCGGGCGGGTAGACGGAGTCGAGGGTCGGCACGGCGGCCTGAACTCTGGTCCCGAAAATCCCGAGGGTCGCGAGCCCCGCCACGATGAGGAACCCGGCTCTCAAGGGGATCAGGCGAAGAGTTCTTTGATGAGCCGCCCGTTGTTGACCAACTGAACGGGGCGGTTGTTGGTGTCATGCATGACCGTGGTGGGATCGATGCCCATCTTCGTGTAGAGGCTGGTAGCGAAGTCTTCAGGCGCGTAGATGTTCTCGTTCGCGTAGTAGCCCTTCACATCGGTGGCACCGACGATCTGGCCACCGGGGATGCCGGCCCCGGCCATGAGAACGCTCATGGCGAAGGACCAGTGGTCGCGTCCGGCGTCTTTGTTGATCTTGGGAGTCCGGCCGAATTCGCCTAAGAGAATGACCATGGTGTTGTCGAGGGTGCCGCGGTCGGCGAGGTCCTGGATGAGGGCGCTGACACCGGTGTCGAGGCGCTCGGCTTTGTCTTTTTTGAAGTTCTCGAAAAGGGTGCGGTGATCGTCCCAGCCACCGCTGTAGACGGTGACGAAAGGCACGCCGACTTCGGTGAGACGACGGGCGAGGAGGAGGCGCTGGCCGAA
The DNA here is from genome assembly GCA_041688355.1 of Verrucomicrobiales bacterium. Taxonomy (GTDB): domain Bacteria; phylum Verrucomicrobiota; class Verrucomicrobiia; order Verrucomicrobiales; family DEV007; genus Arctic95D-9. The sequence continues at coordinate 34,861 of JBDNIL010000426.1, forward strand.
GTCGTTGCGACCATATTTTTCGCGAACGGCCTCGGGCTCGTGGGAAATGTCGAAGGCTTTCTGCGCCTCGTCGGAGGTGACGAGGTCGAAGGCTTTGGCGTAATAGTCGTCGAAGGCGATCGCGGGATCCTCGGCGGCGGCGTCGGTGATGCGGCGCATCTGATCGAGTGACTTGCGCAGTTCGACGCGGGACTTGGAGCGACCGTCCTCGAGGTCTTTTGGCAGGGTGACGTCGCGGACGCGGAAGCCCTTGCTGTCGGGATTGTCAGAGATGACGAAGGGCGCGTGCTGGGCACCGAGGAAGTTGGGGCCGCCCGAGCGCGACATACGCGGGGTCGAGACGTAGGCGGGGAGTCCGTGTTTGACGGTGCGGTCGTGGCTCACGACCGAGCCGAAGCTGGGGTGAAAGGTGACGAAGGCCCCGCAGCCGACCGGAACCGGGGTCGGCCGGCCGGTCATGAGGTAGTGATTGCCGGCCCCGTGGTTGTTCTGCGCGTGGGCGATGGAGCGGACGACAGTGAAACGGTCGAAGGTCTGCGCCAGTTTGGGGAATTTCTCGGAGAAGTGGACGCCGGGCACGCTCGTCGGGATGGATTTAAACTCGCCGCGGATTTCCGAGGGGGCTTCGGGCTTGGGGTCAAAGGTCTCGTAGTGGGAGGGGCCGCCATCGAGCCAGATGAAGATGCAGCGGGTGTCGGACTTTGCGAGCGAGGGCGCGGTCGAAGTGGCGGCAGCGGCGGCGCGCAGGCCGAGCATGTTGGTGAGACCAAGTCCGCCGAGGGCACCGAGTCCGGTCTGGATGAAATCCCGGCGGCCGAATCCTTCGCAGTTTCGCAGTAATCGTTGATGGCTCATGACTTTTATAAGATAGCGGTCATTTAATGGCAAAGGCAACTTGCGTCATCGCGTGGCCCTTTCGGGCGGGCCAGAGGGCAGCTCGAAGCCTGAAGCTAAAAAGCAAAAGAGCTAATAGCTAAATCGCTTTCTAATGATTCAACACAAACTCGGCCGAATTGAGGAGTGACCAGACGAGGTCCTCGAGCAGCGGTCGCGCCGGCGCCCCGGCTACGGCAGTGGCGAGATGGGTGCTGCCGATCTGTTTTTCGGTGTCGGTCGGCAGGCGCGAGAAGAGACGCAGGTAAATCTCTGAGATCGCTTCCGGAGCCGGTTTTTTCGCGAGTTCGTCGAGCCAGGGGCTTTTCCCGGAGAGCTTTTTCTGAAGGCTGTTCGAGTTCATGAGGTGGAGCGCCTGGACGACGCTGCCTCCGGTCTCTCTCTCGCAGGGCGGTGCGGCGCTGGAATCGGGTCGACCGAAGGCGTCGAGGAAGTCGCTCGGGAGGAGGTGGTTCCACTGTTGCATGGCCCGGGCGTCGGCGGGGAGACCGGTGAGCTTCTCGGGCTGCGCGGTGATGAGGGAGATGGAATCGAGCAGCACCTCCCCGGGGAGACGGCGGCGGTAGCTGCGGGAGAAATTGCGTCTGTCGCCGACATTGTGCTCGTTCGGCTCGGAGCTCTGCTGGTAGAGGCGGCTGTTGAGGATGAGCCGGATGGTGTGCTTCTGATCGAAGCCGTGTTCGGCAAAGTCCTTCGCGAGCCACTCGAGGAGGGGGGCGTTCGCCGGGGGATTGGAATCGCGGAAATCGTCGACGGGATCGACGAGCCCTTTTCCGAACATCTCGGCCCAGATGCGATTGACCATGGCACGGGCAAAGAAGGGATTTTCCTTCGTCGTGAGCCAGCTCGCGAAAACCGCGCGCGGATCGGCGGTCGGGTCCATCTCGGCAAAGGCCGCGGCATCGGGCGGCTTGGGGGTCATGACGGCCTCGCTCACGGGATGGGTCACTTTGCCACCGGGCTCGAACCACCAGAACTCGGGCTCGCCGGAGATCGGTGCGGAGATGCCCTGGCCCTTCTGCTTCATCGATCCGAAAAAGGCGGCCATGGAGTAGTAGTCGTCCTGGCTCCATTTCTCGGAGGGATGGTGATGGCATTTGGCGCAGTTGAGCCGCACCCCGAGGAAGAGCTGGGCGATGAACTCGGACATCTCGGCGGGTTCGCGTTTGTCGCGGATGACGGCGACGGGGCCATACTCGTGGGTGCTGCCGCTGGCGGTGAGGAGCTCGGTGACGAAGTGGTCCCAGGTCGTGTTGTCGCGGAAATTCTCCCGGATCCACTGGTCGAGCAGGTAGACGGGCTTCACCCCGACGCGCTGGGTGTTGGGGCGCAGGAGATCGCCCCACTTCGTCGCCCAGTAGTCGGCGTAGTCGAAGCGGTGCCCGGGCGAGACGAGCCGGTCGGCCAGTTTGGCGCGTTTGTCAGGACTGGTGTCTGCGAGGAAGGAGCGGGACTCTTCGAGCGAGGGGAGCCGGCCGAGCACGTCGAGGGTGGCGCGGCGGAGGAACTCGTCGTCGCGGCACGGGGGCGAGGGGAAGAGGCCGAGATCTTGAAAGCGCACGTAGGCTAGTTCGTCGATGCGGTTGTTTTTCGGGAGACTGCTGTAGGTCTCGGGCGGGAGGAGTTTGTCCGGCGGGATGACGACACGCACAGGCGCGACCTGATCGACGTAGCGAACGATGACGCTGTTCTCCCCGGGGACGGCGCCGGCGGTGATGTTGCCGTCGTGATCGACTTTGGCGAAAGCCGCATCGTTGGAGGTGAATTCGCTGAGATTGGTGACATCGCGCGTTTTGCCGTTCGAGAAGGTGACGGTGACTTTGATCGACTTGGTCTCGTTCTTTTTGAAGGACAGCTCGGCCGGAGTGATCGTGATGCCGGTCGGTTCCGCTTCGTCAGGGATGTTGCGGGGGGCTCCCTCGGCGATCCACTGCCGGAGGACATTGTAGAACTCGGAGTCTTTTTCAAAGCGCTTTTCGCCCTCGTGCGGTATCGCGTTGGTCGCCTTGAGGAGGAGGAGGGAGTGGTCGGGGGACGAGGGGAAAATGCGACGTCCCCTCGCATCGTAGACGATCTCACGGTAGTCGGAGTCGGGGTCGAAGGAAAAAATCGAGAGCTGGAAGCCGTTCTGCCCGTCGGACTTCGCGTGGCAACTCCCGAGCATGCATCCGGCGCGGGTCATGATGGGCAGGACGTCGTTCTCGAAGGAGATCGTGGCGGGAGAGGAGGCATGGAGGGGAAGCCAGCCTGACGAAACAACAAGAAGAAGTGGGAGCAGCTTTTTCATCAGGGGGTTTTGGCGACAGGGGCGGGTTTGGCTGGAGCCACGGGGGCGGGAGCAGGAGGCTTCGGTGCGGGCGGGACGCCCGCGGTCCCGGTGGGAGCAGGAGGCTTCGGTGCGGGCGGGACGCCCGCGGTCCCGGTGGGAGCGGGTGGTTTCGCTGCGGGCGGGACGCCCGCGGTCCCGGCGGGTGCGGGTGGAGGTGATTGAGCAGGAGCCTCGAGAGTGGACTTCAGTTTTCCTTTGTCGTCCCAGACGTAGAGGTTGCCATCTTCGCCTCCGGCGTAGGACCAGAGGCTCTGTGTGTCGAAGGCGAGGGCGAAGAGGGGCGTCTCGACTTTGTCGAAAGCCCGCTCTTTTGCACCGGTGGAGCTTTGCTCGCCCGCGTGCTCTTTGAGGTCGGTGAAGGCGGCGGGTTTGCCGGATTCGGGAACGGAGACGATGAGGTCGGTGTTGATTGCGGCGGCTTTTTCTTTGTCTTTCTCTTCGGCCTTTTTCTTCCCGTTGGCCGGATCGACGAGCCAGGCGAGCCCGTAGAGCGGGCCCGAGCGGGCGCTCGCGAAGGAGCCGGTTTTTTTGCCGGTGGCGACGTCCCAGACTTTGATCTCTTCGTCGTCTCCGCCGGTGGCGATGCGGTCACCCTCGGGGGAAAAGGCGGCGGTCATGACGTAGCCGGTGTGGCCCTCGAGTCGGGTCACGATCTCGTTGGTGGCGGCGTCGCGGATCGTGATGAGCTTGTCAGCCGACGTCGTGGCGTAGCGTTTCCCGTCGGTGCTGAGGGCGATCGAGAAGATGGAATCGCGGTGGGCGGTGTCGAAGGTCGCGACTTTCTCGGGATCGAGGGTGATCTCGTGGAGTCGGCCGAGCTGAGAGGGGATCGAGTCGGCGGCGAGGATCTTTTTGCCGTCGGGCAGAAAACGCAGCGCGGTGATGCGGCCGAGGAAGGGCGCGCTGATCTCGCGGAGGGCTTTGGCGGGGCTCGCCGTATCCCAGAAGCGGATCGAGCGAAAGCCTCCCGAGGCGAGGCGTTTCCCGTCGGGGGAAAAGGCGAGGGACTGCAGGGCGTCGTCCTGGCCGGGGGAGGTGGCGGTGTGTTCGACTTTCGTCTCGGTCTTCCCGGCTTCGCCGGGGGTGATGCGATACCAGTCGATCTCACTGCCGCGGCCCACCGCGAGGACAGTGCGGTCGGGAGAGAGGGCGATGGCGAGGATGGGCTGGTAGCGATCGGGCAGGGGGCCGCGGGCGACTTCGGTTTTGGCGGGCAGATTCAGTTTGACCCAGTGGTCGGCATCCCACTTGGCTCCCTCGTTGATCCATTTTTCCAACGCGGCGATCTCGCGGGGATCGAGCTGACCCTTCGGCGGCATGTGGCTCTCGGCATCGGGAAAGAGGGTCTCGATGAGGTAACTTTCGCCCGCTTTGCCCGGAATGATCGCGGCATCGGTGTCGCCGCCTTTAATGAGCGATTCGCGCGAGTTCATGATGAGCCCCCCCTTGCGTTTTGCCTCGGTGTGGCAACTGACGCACTCCCGCTGCAGGATCGCGAGCGGATCGGGCGCGGTCGACCCTTCCGCAGCAATCACGGGAGCGGCTGCCCCGGAAATGGTGAAGAGGAGGAGGTAGAGAAATCGCATGGTCCAACATGCTCTCTCAAGTGCCTGGTGGTCAACTGGCGCAAGCAAGTCGGGCGGGAGCCCGCTTTACGGTGCTTGCGCCGTGCGCGCGGGCATGGTTCACTCTCCAGCGATGCCATTCTCCCGCGGCCTTATCGGGGCAGCCGCCCTCGTCGGATCTTTCTGCTTTTTCACCGCCACGGCCCGACCGCAGGGAGCGGTTCCGGGTGTCGTCCCTGTCACGACGGCCAGACTCGCGATCCTCCTCGATACCTCGGCGGAGATGGGGTTCCTCATTCCTCAGGTGCGCAAGGAGGTGCGGTTTCTTAATGAGCAACTCGTCGAGGCCGGACGTCCGCCGGTGCCACTGCGGGAGATGGAAGGTGCCTCGATCGATCGCGAGGGATCGACCTCGGTGGGGGCGCGTAAGAATATCATCTACCCGCTCAAAGAACTCTTTTCCGGGGCCGATACGATCTACTGGATCACCGCGCTGCGGGGGGGGCAGAGCCCGGGCGGGATCTTTGCGATCGAGGAGATGCTGCGGGAAAAAGTCGAGGGACGTCCGGCTCGTCAGCTCATCATCCGGAATGTCTGGCAGGATCAGTTGCAGGCGGGAGACGCATGGGTGCTTCGACCTCCCGCCCTCGAGGATGACCCGCTCGATCCGCGCAACCGGCCCGAGGGCTGGTATCGGATGGTGGAGGAGGGGAGGGGGCTGATCCTGCGATCCTGGCAGGTGCCGCCGTCGGATTTCCGCGAGTGCTTTGCCTTTCCCTATCGGATTCCCGGCGGCGCTCTCCTGAAAAAGATGGAGGTCCCCGGCCGCGAGGCATTTTTTGACCAGAGGCTCTCCCGCGAATTCACCGATCGTCACGGACTGACGCTCGCGAGAGAGAAAGAGGAATGGCCCGCCCGGATCACCGGTCGTCGCTGGGTCAGTGAATCGACTCTGGTGCCCTTTCCCGACGAGGCGGCGCGGCGGGCGAGAGCTGCGGCGGTGCTGGAGTCCCTCTCGGTCCGCGAGACGATAGACGGGGACCTCGCCCGCATCGAGGCGGCGCGTCTCGGGGTGATCTTCGGCTTCGCTTATCTGAAAAAAGACCTCAGATCCCACCTCGCTGCCAAAAGCTCTCCTCCCCGCTCCCTGCGTGAGCACTACATGGCCGATGTCGCCCGCATCGCCGGGGAGACGCTCGCATTTCTCGAATCAAAAAAGGGTGTCGAGGAAGGCACTCACGAACGTTTTTATGTGAGTGATAGGATAGAACTGGAGAACAATCGCAAAATCCCCGAAGGCCCCGATCCTTATGCCCGGCACATCGCGAAGCTCGTCCGTGAGCGGAACGTCGATGCCGTTTATCTTTTCACGAACGGCTACATCGGCGGCGGCGACTACGGCACCTCCGCGCTCGACCTCGACTTGCTCGCGCTCGCCATCCGCGAGTCCGCGGTGCGTCTCTATGTGCGCATCCCCTTTGAATTCGGTCCGGCACCGATGGCCCTGACCCGTCTCGCTTTCGCCAGCGGCGGTGGCGTTTTTTGCGGGCGGCGCGATGATCCCGACTGGGAGATGCCGCTGCCCGAAGCAGCCTGGCCGGTGGCCGTAACGGAACAACTCTGAAGGGAAAAATATGGAACGAAGACATTTTTTGAGAACGGGCTTCCTCGCTGCCGCCGGTGGCACGGCGGTTGCCACGGTATCCGCGACAGTATCCGCCCCGGCACAGGAGCGGGGAGGCTGCGGCCTCGCGATCGGGACCTACGGCCTCCAGTCGATGCCTCTCGATGAGGCGATCCGGCTCATCGCCGCGACAGGCTACAATGCCCTCGAGATCACCGCGCTGCCCGGCACGACCGGTGCGCCATCGGTCCTGAAGAGCGGCGACGATCGCAGCAGGATCCGCGATCTCATCGGGGAAAGCGGTCTTCGCCTCTGCGGCATCATGGCGGGGATCGAGCCGCAGCGCGACGAGGCGAAGCATCAGGAGCAGCTCGCCGATCTCTATTACCTGATCCAGCTCGGCCACGATCTTTCCCCTGACAAAGCACCCGTGATCCAGACGGTCCTGGGCGGCAAAGACTGGGAAGGCTCGCGCGAGCTTTTCCGCGACCGCATTGCGAACTGGGTTCAGGTAGCGGGCGATCAGCGCGGACTGCTCTCGATCAAGCCCCACCGCAGCCATGCGATGTCCGTCCCCGCCGAGGCGGCCTGGCTCATCGAGCAGCTCGGCTCGCCGGCTCGGCTCGGGATGACCTACGACTACAGTCACTACGCATTTCGCGAACCGCCGCTCTCGATCGCGGAGACGGTCTCGGCGTCGCTCCCGCTCACGAACTACGTGGCCGTAAAAGACGCCGTCATGGCCGATGGCGTGGTGCGCTTTGCCCTCGCCGGAGAGAGCGGTTCGTGGGATCACGCCGACATTATCAGCGCCCTCCACGATGGCGGCTATCGCGGCGATCTCTGCTGCGAGGTGAGCAGCCAGATCTGGAAGAGCGATCCGGGATACGATCCTGTCAAAGCCACCAAACTATGCTACGACAACATGGTTGCAGCCTTTGATCGGGCAGGGGTGGCGCGGCGTTGAATCTGATATCATGAAAATCGTCAGCGGTGCTCTCCTCCTCTTTGCATTCCTCCCGCCCCTGCCCGCAGGGGCTCTGGAAAAACCGAACATTCTCTTCATCGCGGTCGATGATCTCGCGAACGCGCTCGCCTGCTACGGCGATCCCGTCGCGAAGACACCCCATCTCGACCGCCTCGCCGCGAGCGGGGTGCGTTTTGACCGGGCCTACAATCAGATCCCGCTCTGCAATCCGGCACGGGCGAGTTTGATGACGGGGCTGCGTCCCGATCAGATCAAAGTCTACGATCTCGACCGGCATTTCCGTGAGGAGCTCCCCGATGTTGTGACTCTGCCGCAGCGATTCATGGCGGCCGGTTACTTCACCGCACGGGTCGGTAAGATCTACCACTACGACGTCCCCGCCGGGATCGGGACGGAGGGACTCGACGATCCGGCCTCGTGGGAGCTGACGGTCAATCCGAAGGGCCGCGACACCGACGACGAGGCACTCATCTTCAACGCCGAACCGCATCGCAAGATCAGCGCCGCCCTGAGCTGGCTCGCCGCCGACGGCACCGACGAAGAGCAGACCGACGGCATGATCGCGACGGAGGCGATCCGGCTGATGCGGGAGCAAAAAGACGAGCCTTTTTTTCTCGGAGTGGGTTTCTTCCGACCCCACACGCCCTTTGTCGCACCGAAAAAATACTTCGATCTCTACCCGGTCGAGTCGATGCGCCTGCCCTACGCGCCCGGTGATGATCGCGAGGATATCCCAACCGCCGCTTTCGCCCACAACAACCCCGTTCCGAACTACGGTCTGCCCGAGCCCGTCCTCCTCGAGGCGATGCAGGCCTACTATGCGTGTGTCTCCTTCGTCGATGCGCAGGTCGGACGTCTCCTCGACGCCCTTGATGAACTCGGACTCGCCGAAAAGACCATCGTCGTTTTCTGGAGTGACCACGGGTACCATCTCGGGGAACACGGCGGGATCTGGCAAAAGCGCACCCTTTTCGAGGAGGCGTCGAGGACTCCGCTCCTCGTGCGCGTCCCCGGCGCGGCAGGGAATGGACGTGCCTGCCCGAGGGTGGTGGAATTGGTCGATCTCTATCCCACTCTAACGGAAGCGGCGGGACTGGGCGTCGCCGAGGGGCTCGCCGGAGCGAGCTTTATGGATCTGTTAGCCAATCCCGGAGCGCCCCGTGAGAGCCATGCCATCACCCAGATCCTGCGTCCCGCCGACGATCGCCTTGCGGTGCCGGTGATGGGGTGCAGCATCCGCACGGAGCGCTGGCGCTATACCGAATGGGCGGAGGGCGCGGCGGGGGTGGAGCTCTACGATCACCGGGCCGACCCGAAGGAATTCCGGAATCGAGCTCTCCAGCCGACGGCGGAGGATCGGGCAGTGATGGACCTGCTGCGTCCTCTCCTGCGGGCAAAGGCGAGCGGTGCGGTGCCCCCGACTTCCGTCTTCCATCCGGCGCGGTTGTAGCCTACCGCAACCCTGCGCGACCTGGTGACGATCACCGCGGGTGCGTCGGGGAGGTCTGGACCGGGCGGATCACGAGGGGAGGGCGCGACTCCTCACCGGACTCGTAGTCTATCGTCGACCGGTAACTATCCGCCGCCGGAGCGATGTAATACACACTGGATTTCGGCAGGGGCGGACGCAGGGGTAGCCCGACGGGACCGGCCGGGGCGATGTGGCGGGCACCGGCCTCACGCGGCCCGGCCGCGGCGGAGCGGTCTCCACTGGTGAACTTGCTCTCGTCGAGGCGGAGGCTATCCGGGCGCTTCGACGCGTCATCGAGCTTCACGGGACCGGGCGTGATCTTGCGCTCATCGTGGGTGTCGACGGGCACGGTGTTGGCGAGGCTGGACTCGTCGGCTTCCCGGAATTTCTTTGAAACGCGCACCTCGTCGGGTTTGCGGAACTGCACCGGTTCACTGGCGAGCTGCTGCTCGGGCCACGGTTTGCCCTCGGTCCTGGCGGCAACCCGGGCGATCGCATCGGCGATCTCGGCGTCCATCTTCTGCGAGGCGGCGGCCATGGCGGAGTCGGCATCGGCAGTTTCTGCTCCGCTCGTGAGCGTCGCCGTCATTGTCGCCGGATCGGCCATGAAGGCTTCGCGGATCTCGGGGCTGCGCTCGGGGGCGATGGACATGGCCGCCTCGGCGAAAAGAGTGTCATCCTCAGGGAACTCGGTCCGGGCGACGTAGATCAGCCTCGTCAGCAGGTCGGCCTCCGCCCCGGTGAACTCGACCGCGGAGAGGAAGAGCTGGCGCCGGCAGCCGGGATTGGTCTGCAGGGAGTCCTGAAAGAGCACCACCGCTTCGGTAGGATGCACCTCGATGCCGGCCGCGAGCGTCTGAATGGCGGTCTCGCAATCAGGAGCTGCCTCGGAGGCACGGATCGATGAGAAGAGAGCCGGTGCGACGATGGCGAGGAAAAGAGAAATTGCGAACTTCATAAAAACGACTGAAGTGGAGCGGGTAGTGGGAATCGAACCCACATAACTAGCTTGGAAGGCTAGGGCTTTACCACTAAGCTATACCCGCGAATCGCAATACCATGCCGGATTTTATAAAACTTTCAATTAATTTTTATAAATCCTAAAAATTAATTTGGCTTTACCAATTCCGACACCCGCTCGGTTGCCACCGCACGGGGGAACGGAATTTAGCCATCTCTTTCCAAATGCCAACATCATTTTTACGGAATTTGTGAAGGCGGTTTTCAGCGCTATTCACTTCCTCAGGTCCCGCCTTGGGCTTTTTCTACGGCGGTCGCCGCTCCTTTTTGCCCTGATCGCCGGGCTCTCGGGCATTGTCACGGTCGATGCCGGCTACGGCCTGCTGCCGGTGCTGGCCTCACTGGTGACTCTGGTGCTCGTGTTTGCCGGGCTGTCGGCGGTGCGGTCACGATTCCTCCTCCTCGGGGTGGGGCTCGCGGCGATGCTACTGCTCGGGATTCGGCATCACGAGCGCCTCGCGGCGATTGCCTCTTTCCCTTTTGCCTCGGCGCTGGGGCAGGGACAGGTGATCGAGGTCAGCGGAGAGGGGTGGGTCGCCGACTCGGTCGTCTACGGCGTGCGCTCCCTCACGACGACGATGCAGATCGATACCGTGGAGGTCGGCGGCCACGTCGTGCCCTGCGATCACCGCGTTCCCGTCTGGATTCAAAAAATGCCGTCAGATCTGGCCTACGGCTCCCGCGTTGAGTTCACCGGACGACTGCTCCCGCTCGAGGGAGCGTCCACCCCGGGCGGATTCGATGCGAAGGAGTTCTACTACCGTCAGTCGGGCTCTCTCGCCCGCCTCGAAATCCGCGAAGGGGACAGTTTCTCGGTGTTGCCCGGTGGTGGCGGTCACGCCCTCATCGCCTTTGCCCGACGGCTCCGCGGCGAGCTCGAGTCCGCCCTGCTCCTAGGCATCCCCGGAGCCGACGAACCCTATGCACGGCTCATCGCGGCGATGACCCTTGGCGCGCGGGAGAATTCTCCCGGGGAGCTCGAGGAGCTCTTCCGGATCAGCGGCACTCTCCATCTCTTCGCGGTCTCGGGCATGCATGTCGGGGTGGTCGCCGGGCTCCTCCTCGCGGTGGCCCTCGCTCTCCGCCTGCCTCGGCACTATGCGGTTCTCGTCGTCATTCCCTGCGTCCTCTTCTACGCGGTCCTCACCGGTCTCAGTCCCTCGGCGGTGCGGGCGGCGGTGATGCTCTCGGCCTTCCTCGCCGCCTACGCCCTGCGGGAAAAGCCATCTCTTTTCAACAGTCTCGGCTTTGCCGGGCTCGTCATCCTGCTCGTCGATCCGCAGCAGCTCTTCCTCCCCGGATTCCAGTTGTCCTTCCTCGTCGTCTTTTTTATCGCGCTCCTCACCTCCGGCCTGCATGCGTGGATCGCGAGACCCTTTCTCGCGGACTCTTTTATCCCCGCCAGCCTGCTTTCCTCCCGGCGCCTCTTCCTCGACAAAGCCATCGGGGTGCTCGCCGCCTCGATCGCCATTTCCCTCTCCTCCTGGCTGGGGTCGGCCGGGCTCCTCGCGTGGCATTTCCAAAGCATCTCGCTCGTCGCGATCGTGGCGAATGTCTTCATGGTTCCCTTCGCCGGGGTCATCATCACCCTCGCTTCCTTTTCCCTCGTCGCGTCCGGGGTAAAGCTAGTCTGGCTCGCCATCGCAGGGAACAAGGTGAATGTCGGGCTCGCCATGGCCCTCACCGGTCTCGCCCAGTTTTTCGCGAGTTGGCCCGCCGCGACGGTGAACACGGGGGCGATGGGAGAAAAGGCGCCCGACCCCGGCGTCTTGCGGCTCGACCTGATGGGGGATCGCGGGGACAGCGCGGCTCTCCTCACTCTGCCGCGAAAGGGAGCACCGCCCCTCCACTGGATGATAGACAGCGGGGGACTGCGGACGTATCAGGGCCAGGTCCTGCCGCTCCTGCGCAGCCGCGGCATCAACCGGCTCGACGCCCTCATTCTGACTCATGGAGACACCGGGCACATCGGGGCCGCCCCGCAGGTGATCTCGCTCTTCCGCCCCCCGCTTTTGCTCGAGTCGGTCCTTGAGAATCGCTCTCCCGCCTATCCCGCGATCACCGCGATGGCGACGAGCCTGGGGCTGCGCAGCATCGCGATGGAGCGCAGTGACCGGCTCGTCATCGGTGAGGGTGCCGTCGCCACCATCCTCGCCCCGACCGCGACCGAGCCGGGCCGCCTCGCCGATGACCGGGCCCTCGTCATGAAGATCAGCTATGCCGGAGAGACGATCCTGCTGACCTCGGACACGGGTTTTGCCACCGCGAGTGACTTGCTCCGCTCGGGTGCGGATCTCCGCGCCGGGGTATGGGTGCGGGGGCAGCACAGCGAGGGCACGCCGCTGCCTGCGGCTTTCCTCGCGGCGGTAAATCCCCGTGTCGTGCTCTCGAGTCACGCCGGGTTCCCGAAGTCCGAACAGATTCACGACTCCTTTCGCAAGGCCCTCGCAGAGCGGGGCGTGCCCCTCTTCGAGATCGGCCCGTCCGGGACCGTATCGGTCGAGCTGGGAGAGAGCGGCGTCCGCGTCATCCCTTACACTGTGCCCGCCGCAGGCCTCTTCCTTCCCGCTCCGTGAGCTAGCAGCCTGCCGGGTGCGTCATTCCTTGAAGATGAATTTTTAAAAAAAGCTAAGGTTTCTCCCGCGCTCTTCGTGTTAGCAAACGACCGAGGAGGGATTCCCGGGGACGGACATTTTAGAGAGAGTCAGAAAAACCCTCGCTGAAATGTGAATATTCTGGAAATTATAATTATTTAGCTGTATAGTAATGGAGATCCGCCGAGGAAACGTTGACTTTCGCCGGAAAACCGCTAAACAGAAGGGAGCTTGGTCCTAATGCATTACGCGAACGCACACAGATTTTTTGGTTGCCTGGTTGCCGGGCTGGCAGGCGTGTCTCTATTCACTAGTTGCACGACGAACAGTCTCACTGCCCTTTCCAATCAGAACATTCAGGCCGTCTCTAAGATTGCGCAGGAAAAACCCGCCACTGAGACGATTACGGTCGGGGCCCAATCCGAAGCAACTTCCGGTTCCTCCACCATCGTGGGAGCGCCATCGCCAACGGCCAACCCCGCCGTTGCCTCTCTCTCCACACCGGCAGCACCTCCGGTGATCGATCAGGTCGCTCAGGAAAAACCCGCGCAGCCTGCTACCGAGCCTGTCCTTCTCGCGGCAGTTCCCCGCACTTCGGTCGCGAACCGACCCACCAACCAGATCATGATGGTCCGCACGACCGCCTACTCCCACGTTGAGGCCGATCACCTCACCTACGGACGCAAGAGCGCCGCCGGCACCAATCTCCAGTATGGTGCCCGCGTTCGCAGCGCGGCCGCCGACTGGTCCAAATATCCTCTCGGGACCCGCTTCATGATCGAGGGGCTTCCCTACGAATATGTCGTTGATGACTACGGCAGCGCCCTCGTCGGCACCGAGACGATCGACATCTACAAGCCCGAAATGAGCACGATGAACCAGTGGGGCGTGCGCAATGTTCCCATCAAAGTCATCGAATGGGGTTCCTTCGAAGAGAGCCGCAAGATCCTCGACGGGCGGAAGAATGTCCGCCACGCCGACCACGTTCGCAAGATGCTGAGCGAGATCGAGAAAAAAGGCCGCTCCGGCTACGCCACGCCGGCCATGGGCGGCAGTGCGTGATCTTTTTTCTTCTTTCCTGCGACGATGACCAAAGCGGAACGTAGCGCCTACGTGGCCGCCAAGCTCGAGGAACTCTATCCCGAGACCCCCATCCCGCTCGATCACCGGGATCCCTACACGCTCCTCATCGCCGTGCTCCTCTCGGCCCAGTGTACCGACGAGCGGGTCAACAAAATCACCCCCCCGCTCTTCGCCCTCGCCGCCACCCCGCAGGCCATGGCCCTCGTCTCCGTGGAAAAGATCCGCGAGATCATCCGGCCCTGCGGTCTTTCCCCGCGCAAGTCCGCCGCCATCTCCGAGCTTTCGAAAATCCTCATTGAGCGCCATGGCGGCGACGTCCCTGTTGACTTTGCCGCCCTCGAGGAACTCCCCGGGGTCGGGCACAAGACCGCCTCGGTCGTCATGAGCCAGGCCTTCGGCGTCCCCGCCTTCCCCGTCGACACCCACATCCACCGGCTCGCCCAGCGCTGGAAGCTGACCTCAGGCAAAAACGTCGTCGAGACCGAGCGGGACCTCAAGCGTGCCTTCCCCCGAGAGAGTTGGAACAAGCTCCATCTTCAGATCATCTTCTACGGCCGCGAGCACTGCTCCGCCCGAGGATGTAATGGCACCGTCTGCGGCATCTGCCGGACCCTCTTTCCGGAGAGGGTGCGGGCGGTGAAGACGCGGAAGTGAATTGTAATTGATTCCGCAGAAAAATGTTGAATTGTAAATGTTTTCGGAGAATTTTAATAAAATCCGCAGGAAAAATCAATCGTGTAATTCTTTCCGCAGAAATGTAATCAAATCCGCATGGACGTCCCCGAAAGTAAGCCTCTTGGATACGCGTGGGTTGCCGAACGGTTCGGGATCGTCACGATGCCCCACTGGAAGGAAAGCCGTTCGCTTTCGAAGGGCGCGCGACGCATTATCGAGCGGGATGGGCGGGTCATTGAATATCTGCCGGCATCCCAGGGACCTGGCGACGATGTCTTCGAACAACTTGAGTTCGCTCTTCGCCGCGAAGGACTCCATCTCGAATTACTCCGGAAAGTGTTGAAGCAGAACATCGACCTCGTCGAACTGACCGCATACGTAAGGAAAAAGCCGACGGGACGCTACGCGCGCATTCTCTGGATTCTTTATGAAGGATTCACCCGGGACCGACTGGACATCCCTGATTTAAAGCAGGGCAACTACGTCGATTTGCTTGATCCTGCGATCTACGTGACAGGGCCGGTGCGGAAAGAGAAACGCCAAAGAATCAACTCCAACCTCCTCGGAACTGGCCACTTCTCGCCCTTTGTTCGTTGGAAGGGACTCCCGGATTGGGACGAGACGGAAATGAAGGATCGCTGCACTTCCATCATCGGTGAATATCCGCCGGAGCTCTTCGCTCGCGCCGTCCGATACCTCTACGCGAAGGAAAGCAAAAGCAGCCACGAGATCGAACACGAAACCCCGACTCATACGCGCGGCGAGGCGTTCATCGCTCTCTTGGAACAGGCGTGGCACCGGAACTTTCTCAACAAAGACGCTCTCGTCGAACTGCAACAGGCCATCGTCGATCCTCGCTTCGCCAACAACGGGTGGAGAAGCGAGATCGGAGAGCAGGTATACGTCGGCGAGACCCTGGCTCCCGATGTCGAGCGGGTCCATTTTGCGGGTCCCAAGCCTGAGGATCTGGAGGAACTGATGAAAGGGTTTCTTAAGATGTCGAATCTGCTGGTTGATCGGATTCTAAAGGGGAAGCTGCTTGAGAGGAGTCTCACTTTCCGAACCCCTACCGGTGTTTCCACTTTGGTCTCCGCAGCGGTTTCCGCAGCGGTCATTTCTTTCGCCTTCGACTTTCTCCACCCCTTCAGTGACGGCAACGGGCGCATCCACCGATTTCTTCTCCACCATGTCCTGGCACACAACCATTTCGGCCCCGAAGGCATGATTCTGCCTATCTCCGCCGTGATTCTCGCCCGTCCGCGCGAGTACGATCAAGCCCTGGAGAGCTTCTCAAAACCCCTCATGGAGCGCGTCGAATACACCCTCGACGATCGCATGAGGATGACCGTCACGAATGATACGGCCGATTTCTACCGCTATATCGACCTCACCGAGGTGACTCGGATCACGATCGAATTCATTCGCGAGACCATCGAAACGGAGCTGCCCGCCGAGCTGCGCTTTCTCACTGCTTACGACGAGATTCGCCGCGAGATGCGGGAGATCATCGAGCTGCCCGACCGTATCGCGGATCTCTTCGTTAAGCTCTGTCGGCAAAACGGCGGCACTCTTTCGAAACGGAAACGGGAATTGCCGGAGTTCGCCCCGCTGACCGATTCGGAAATCGCCGCACTTGAAGCGATTGTTCAAAATGGTCTCAAGACGGAACCGGGCCCGGGCGTTGGTCCTTAAGTTTCCGCCAAGCGGAAACTCGATTCCCAACCCTGCCGTGCTTCGCCCGATCCCGAAGTCCCGTTGCAAGCCTGCGCCCCGCACGTAGAATGGCCGCCGCTCATATGACCCCACGCACTCCCCATTCCCCCCTTCCCCTTTTATGAGCGACAACATCAAAAAAATCCTCGTAGCCTACTCGGGAGGCCTCGACACCTCCGTCCTTCTCACCTGGCTCAAAGACACCTACCAGGCCGAAGTGATCGCCTATTGCGCCGACGTCGGTCAGCAGGAGGAACTCGACGGTCTCGAGGAAAAAGCGCTCAAGACCGGGGCCTCAAAGTGCATCATCGGAAAACGGGGTCAGGGAAAACGGGGTCAGGGAACCAATTCCCAAAGGCCCGGAAATCGGCAACTGCAATTGCCGACGAATCGAAGCGCTCCCGGATATAGTCATTAATCCCG
>JBDNIL010000427.1:0-4453 GCA_041688355.1 Verrucomicrobiales bacterium
CTCTCCACCCGACGGCGGTTATCTGCGCTACGAGAAGTGGATCAACTCCCTCGTCGAGCCTGACGAGATCGCCGCCGAGCGCTTCATCGACAGCCCCATGCCCAATCCCACGACGATGGTGCGCCGCGAGGCCCTCGAGGCCGTCGGCGGCTACCACGAACCGGTCTGGGCCGAGGACTACGATCTCTGGCTGCGCCTCCTCGAGGGCGGATTTCGCCTCGGGAAAGTGCCGCAAGTGCTCCTGGACTGGCACGACACCGAGGGGCGCTCGACGCGGACGGTGGAGCGCTACTCACAAGCCCGATTCCAGGAGGCAAAAGCTCACTACCTCGCCCGCCTCCCCGCCGTGAAGGCACTCGGGGTGGTCGTCTGCGGCGCGGGACCGATCGGAAAAGAAATGGCCGCCCTACTCCGCAGGGAGGGCATCGGGATACACGCCTTCGTCGAGGTCAATCCCCGGCGCATCGGCAATCTCATCGCGGGCACGCCGGTCTACGGGACCGACCGCCTCGGCGAGTTTGCGGGAAAGGCCATCCCCCTCCCCGCCGTCGGACGCGGGAGCGGGCGCGAGACCTTGCGACGCGACCTGCGCACCGCCGGATTCATCGAGGGCGAGACCTTTTTCTGCGTCGCGTAAAGTGGCATCTTCGCCTACCTTTCGCCTCGTCGCCGATTTATCGACAATGGATCAACGAACCCGCTTCAGACCCTGTATCGACCTCCACGAGGGCCACGTGAAACAAATCGTCGGCGGCACGCTGGATTCCGCCTCGGAAGCGCTGCGGACGAACTTCGTGAGCGACCTGCCCCCGTCCTGGTATGCCGAGCTGTATGCGAAGGACGCGCTTCGCGGTGGCCATGTCATCAAGCTCGGCCCCGGCAACGACGAGGCCGCCCGGAACGCTCTCGCCGCCTACCCCGGTGGACTCCAGATCGGCGGCGGGATCGCACCGGGCAGCGCCGCACCGTGGCTCGCCGCCGGGGCCTCGCATGTCATCGCGACCTCGTGCCTCTTTGACGCAGAGGGGCATTTTCAAGAAGACCGACTCGCCGCGCTCGTCGCCGAGGTCGGCCGGGACCGGCTCGTCATCGACCTCAGTTGCCGTCGTCGCGGGGACTCGTGGATCGTGGCGATGAACCGCTGGCGGACCCTCACCGACCTCGAGATCACCGAGTCAACCCTCGATTCACTCGCCTCCTCGTGCGCCGAGTTTCTCATCCACGCCGCCGACGTCGAGGGAAGATGTGAGGGCATCGACGAGGCCCTCGTCGCCTTTCTCGGGGAATGGGGCGGACGCCCCCTCACCTACGCGGGCGGGGCCGCCTCGCTCGCCGATCTCGAGTGGGTCCAGCAGCTCAGTGACGGCCGCGTCGATCTCACGATCGGCAGCGCCCTCGACATTTTCGGCGGCACCGGCGTAAGCTACGAAAGCTGCGTCGCCTACAACCGGGCACGCTGAATCGTCCTATTTGCGCTCTTGCCCCTTTGCTCCCGAAAGAAGACATTCCAAGACATATTTCCCCGTACCTGCCGCTTTACTCATCCATGATGCTCCGCACCGTCTCCCTTCTCTGCCTGCTCGCTACAGGATTCCCCCGTCTCCTCACCGCCGCCGACGCGATTCCGCTCCCTCAAGAGGGCAGCGACATCCCCGCCGATCCGGCTGTGAAATGGGGACTGCTCAAAAACGGGCTGCGCTACGCCATCCTTCCCAACTCCGAGCCGCCCAACCGCGTCAGCATGCGGCTCTTCGTCGATGCCGGATCCCTCATGGAAAACGATGACCAGCAGGGGCTCGCCCACTTCCTCGAGCACATGGCCTTCAACGGCACGAAAAACTTTCCTCCCGGGGAGATGGTCGAGTACTTCCAGCGTCTCGGCATGGGATTCGGCAATCACACCAACGCCCACACCTCTTTCAACGAGACCGTCTACAAGCTCGAGCTCCCCAACTCCGACGCGGCGATGATAGACGAGGGCATGAAACTCTTCCGCGACTATGCCGACGGCATGCTGCTGCTCCCCGACGAGATCGACGAAGAGCGCGGCATCATCCTCAGCGAAAAGCGTGACCGCGACTCGGTCAGCTGGAGAACTTTCGTCGAGCAGATCAAGTTCGCCTTCCCCGAACAGCGTCTCAGCACCCGCATGCCCATCGGCACTGAAGAGGTCATCAGCGGCGCCCCGCGCGAGCGCTTCGTCGAGTTCTACGAGAACTGGTATATGCCGAGCCGCATGGCCGTCATCGTCGTCGGCGACGTCGAAGTAGCGGCGATCGAGAAGCTCGTCTCGACCCATTTCGCCGACATGGCGGCACGGGAGAAGCGCCCCTCCCCGCCCATGGGCGAGATGGCCAGGCGCGGTTTTGCGACCCACTACCACCATGAGGCCGAGGCCGGCGAAACCTCAGTCTCGATCGAGGTGCTCAAGCCCCGGGTAGATCCCCCCGACAACAGCGAGCGCCGCCTCTACGACCTGAACCTGATGCTCGCCGGTCAGATGCTCGACCGTCGCCTCGAGCGGATCGCAAAAGAGGAGGACACCCCCATCAGCAGCGCGAGCATGAGAGCGGGTGATTTCTATGACCTCGGCTTTGCTCTCTACAGCTCTATCGACGCCGACTGCAAACCCGAGAATTGGAAGGAAGCCATCGCCGTGATCGAGCAAGAGCTGCGTCGGGCCCTCGAGTTCGGCTTCACTGCGTCCGAGCTGGCCGAGGCCCGCGCCAATGTGCAGCGCATGTATGAGGACGCCGCCAAGCAGATGGGCACCCGCCAGTCCCGCCAGCTCGCTGACCAGATCGCCGACCGCCTCGGCTCGCGCCGCATCTTCACGAACCCCGCCGAAGACCTCCCCCGCGTCACCGCCTCGCTCGAGGCCATCACCGTGGAGAGCTGCCGCGAGCACCTCGCCGGGCTCTGGGGATCTGCCAATGAGACTCTTGTGCTCGTCTCGGGCAACGCCGTCATCGAGGAACCCCTCGCCTCGATCGAGGCTGCCTACAAAGGCAGCCAGGCCATCGCCGTGACGGCCCCCGAAGACAAAGCCATCGGGGAATTCGCCTACGGGAAGCTTCCCGAGCCGGGCAAAGTCGCCGAGCGCAGCGAGGTCGAAGATCTCGCCGTGACCCAGCTCCGCTTTGAGAACAATGTCAGGGTGAACCTGAAAGTGACGGATTTCGAAGATGAAACCGTCTACGTGAAGGCGAGGATCGGCTCGGGCCTGATCACCGAGAAGATTCCCGGTCTCTCCTTCCTCCTCGGCAGCACCTTTACCAAAGGCGGCCTCGAGGCCCACAGCGACGACGATCTCCAGGCCCTCTTCGCCGGCAAGTCGGTCCAGGTGAACTTCTCCGTCGATGACGACGCCTTCACCCTCGCCGGCGAGACGACTCCCGACGCTCTCGGCGATCAGCTCACCCTCATGCGCGCCTATGTCACGAATCCCGGCTTCCGCGACGAGGCGGTCATAGAGTTCAAACGGGCGCTCGATTACCTCTATCAGCAGCTCGAGCGGACTCCGGGTGGATTCGCCCAGGACAAAGTGGCGCAGTTCCTCCACTCGGGCGACACCCGCTTCGGCTATCCGTCACGACCCGAGGTCGAGGCGCTCACCTCCGCGCAGGCCAAAGAATGGGTCATGCCCGAGCTCGCCGGCGGCTACTGCGAGATCACGATCGTGGGCAGCTTTGACAAAGAAGCCGCCATCGCCCAGCTCGCCGCCACTTTCGGCAACCTCGCCGAACGGACCGCGAAGAAGCCCGACTACACGGCCGAGCGTCTCGTGAAATTCCCCGCCGGCACGACGAAGGAGTTTCTCTTTGATTCCGAGATCCCCAAAGCCATGGCGGTGGTGCAGTGGCCCACGATCGACATCTTCGACATCGAGAAGACCCGCCGTCTCGGGATGCTCTCGGCCATCATCGATGACCGACTGCGCGTGAAGATCCGCGAAGAGCTGGGCGACGCCTACAGCCCCTTCGCCCACAATCTGCCGAGCGATACATGGACCGACTACGGCTACCTCTTCGCCTCGGTCACGATCGATCCCGCCCAGGCCGGACCCGTCACCGAAGTCGTCACCGAGATCGCGAAAGATCTCGCCACGGGCAACAGCATCACCGCAGACGAACTCGAGCGGGCCAAGAAACCCCAGGTCACCTCGATCGTGGAAATGCGCCGGACGAATCGCTACTGGATGAGCAGCGTGATGGAGTCTTCGCAGGAGTATCCCGCGCGCCTCGACTGGTCCCGCAGCTTCGTCGACGACTATCAGAACATCACCGTCGATGAGGTCAACGCCCTCGCGACCGAGTTCCTCAAGTCCGAGAGGCAGGTCAATGTCATCATCAAACCCTCCCCCGCTGTCCCCAAAGCGGCAGAGTGAGGCAGGGCCCGGACCCTGTCAGGTCAGCGAGTCAACCCTGTTGCCCTCGGCAACGCCCTCGGCAAC
>JBDNIL010000061.1:0-13290 GCA_041688355.1 Verrucomicrobiales bacterium
ATTTTTCTTGGGATTCCCCCCCCCCCCCCCCCACGGCTACTGTCGATGTCGCGTTCATAGCAGTGGAGACCGGGACTGGTTCTGCGGCGGGGCGGGCGATCGAGGTCGCCCGGTTTGCGCATCCGAGTGATGGTGCGTCGACGGCCTTCACCGTAGCCTGTGCCCAGCCGGTCGTCTTTGCCGCGACCCAGACAAACGTTTCCCCGAGCAGGCTTCGTTGCGAGGTCGGGCGGGCCGATCCCCTGGGGTTCGATTCATCCTTGCGTCACTATGACCCCGGCGCGGCCCCGCCCGCAGTGCCCGAGCAGGTCGGTTTTATCGCAATGGGCAGAGGCCTTAGCCAAGGGACTGAACCGGACACCAAGCTCGAAATCGGTGAGCTCACCGTCATTCCCGGTGCGCCGGCTGATTGGGTTTCGATTACTTTCTCGGCCTCCTACAGAGATCCCGTCGTTATTGTTTCCCCCGTTTCCCTCGACGAACCTTTTCCTCTATCCCTCTCAGCCCCGTCGTCCCTGCATGTGAGAATCCGAAACCTGACGGCGACGGGTTGTGAGGTTCTCGTAGCGGAGCCTGGTGCCAGTGATACTGAGATCGAGTCGGTCTATTGGATGGTGATGGAGTCGGGTTCTTTCACGGTCGGAGGACGGCAATGGGAAGCGGGAACGGTGATTCTCGGCGGTGACGGGGCCGATGGGGCGACCTTTTCTGCAGTGTTTGCGACGCCTCCCGTACTGCTCGCCCAAGTGGCGAGTTCGGGCAATGCGGACCCAGCCCGGGTGCAGCCAGTCGAGATCGCCATCGATGGTTTGCTGCTTGCGCTGGCGGGAACGCCAGAACCGGGGCTACAAAGTGAAGTCGTTCACTATCTTGCGGTCGAACCGGGGAAGGGGGACATGAGTCCCGGGACTGGGCTCAAATTTGAGGCAAAAACGGTCGCTCCGACTCGGCTGAAATGGAGTGCGTGGAGCCGACTTCGTTTTGATGAAACGTATGCCGCGCCCTTTTTCTTTGCTCATGTTCAGGATGATTCCGATGGGCTTCCGCCCGATCTTAGACATCGGAATCTCGCCGAGCGAAAAGTGGATATTTCCGTGAACGAAGACCTCGTCGATAACACGCCCCGCCGGATCGGATTGCTCCTTTTTGGGGATACGAAAGATCGGGACGGTGATGGCATGCCTGACGCCTGGGAGGTGAAGTATGTCTCGACCCCGATTCCCCCAGTAATCTAAGTGACGCCGGGCTTGATCCCGACGATGACATGCTCACCAATCTCGATGAATATTACCTCGGCACCGATCCCGGAGAAAAGGATACGGACGGCGACGGTATTGATGACTTCCGTGAGGCGACCTCATCCCTCGGTTTTGATCCGAACGAAGCGGACAGCGACGGTGACCTCTTGAGCGACGGCGCGGAATGGAGTATCATCCATGCCTCTTTGTCAGACAGCTTTGCGGCGCAGAGTGACGTCACTCCCGTGGATGATTATGATGGTGACGGGACGAGTAATGCGGCGGAGGAATCGGGTGGGAACGATCCTTTTGATTATTTCAACGGTCAGGCCCCCCGTCTCCTCGCGCTCGAGGAGAGTCCCGGTGGACGGGTTCCCTCGTTCGCGCCGGCGGGTGCGTGGTTGCCGCGCCCCGTCCACCTCCTCATCACCGACCAAAATTCTCAGCCCCTCGCAAATGCTCCCGTGACCCTTGCGGTGATCCGAGGCGGCGGCGTGGTCGCTCTTGCGAGCCGGAATCCGACCGCAGGGGGCACCGCCGGCCGCACCCTGCGGACCGACGCCAACGGACTGCTCTCTATTGATTGGCGACTGGGCGCGGTTCCGAGCGAGGTTCAGACCCTGCTCGCCTTCACCAGGGTCGCGGGCAACCTGCAGCAGCGCACCTTTGTGGCCCACACTCTCGCGGTGGGGACCAGTTGGGATCTCGCGGCGCAGAGTCACTTCATCTCCGCCCGTGGTGTTGATGTCGTCGGCGGGGACGCGGTCGGCTGGAGCAGCGCGGTAGGGAGCGCCAGCTTTGTCGCGTCGGGTGCGGGGCCCGATTTCATCGGCCCCAGCCTCCTCGATTCGCGGTCCTGGTTGCAGTTCGACGGCACCCGCTTCCTTTCGATTGCGCAGGGCCTGCCGTCAGATTCATCTCTCCATTTTGTCCTTAAGCCCGACGCAGCGATCAACTGGCAGGCGGCGACGGGAGGCAATTCCCACGCGAATGCCGTTCGCGGTCTTACTGGCCAGAGGTATCTGCTCGGCGGGAGTCTCCCCGCAGGTGGAGGTTCCCCCCACGTTTTCCATCCCGCCGTAGCGGCGGCGGCGACTTCAGAAGTTAGCTGGATGTCGCATTACACTCACGTGCGGATGCTTACCAACGGGCGATATACCTCCTTAGGCCTCAACAAGCACACTGGTCCGTCTGGCCATAGACCGGACTATCGCTACGATGTCACCAATGCGGCGCACCAGGGCTCGACCCCGAACAATGTCGAACAAAGAAGGAATGCCAACCTTTCCGCTACGACCGGTTTTTTTGAAACACGCCTGGCAGGTTCCACCCCCGCTACGCAAGAGTGGCGGAATGATTTGACGCAAGACACAATGGATTTCAGAGAAGGCGGCGTCTTGATCTTCCGCGAACGGAAAGTGCGATACCGGCTTTGGAACAAAGCAAAGCCCGCCTTTTGGTCTTTCGATGCGAGTCGCATCGGCGCAGTCGCGCCGGGCCTCTCCGTAGGTAGCGATGGGATCAGTTATTTTGAACTCAATCCTCTCTACGCCCCGCAATTGGGGGGATGGGCTGCGCCGCAGTCAGGTTTCGGGCCCTCGGGAGATATATTCTCCTTCCGCACCGCGGGGACAGGAACGAATCGACTGAGCGGCCTCGGTTACAATGGCACCGACCAGCCCGATGGGCTCCCCGCTGCCGGCGGATCGCTCGCGCCATGGTCTTCCCTCGGCGCCTTGCCGGGCGGGGTTCAGGGCTACTCTGGCGGGATCGGTGAGATCGTCGTCCTCCCGGGCGACGCTACCGCCGAGCAGGTCAGGCTCGCCCAAGACCGGCTCGCCGCCCAATACCGTCTCCTCGCACCGGACAGAACCTCTGATGGACTGCCCGACTGGTGGGTTCGCTTTTACCTGGGCGGCTCAACCGCCGGCGGCGACACGGACGGTTTGACTCTGGCCGCCGAGTGGGCGGCGGGGACTCACCCCTATCTTAGTGACTCGGATGGGGATACCATCGACGACGCCAGTGAGTTGGCCGACGGGACCGATCCCCGTAATCCCGACAGCGACGAAGACGGACTCCCCGACAATATCGACCCATCCCCCCTCGCCCCGGCCAACGGTCAGACGCTCGGCCTCCAGCGCCTCGTCGATCTGCTGGCTCTGGATCGTACCACCGACGGGGACAGGGACGGTGACGGAGTGTCAGACTTCGCAGAATGGCAGGTCATCGACCGGTATCCCAACGACGCGATCACCGATCACCGCCATGTAAGGCCCGACGACGACTTCGACGGTGACGACGTCAGTAATTTGCACGAGAGCCAGGACGGCACCTCCCTCACCGACCGCGAGGACTATTTCACCCGCGTCGTCTTCGGAGAACCCTTCGGATCTGTGGCAGCGGCGAATTGGATCGAGGATACGGGTGAAAGTGGGATTGAGTCATCGCGCTTGGTCCGTGCTTCCGCAGGCATTCTCGCCAGAGGAGTGAGTCGCCACGAAGCAGTAGACGGTACCCGCGTCAGGTTCCAATTTCACCCCCTCGTCGCTGGTTCCAATACCGACCAGATCACGATTGGGTTTTCCCCCCGCGGCGAGGGCGGAACGCTCGCCGACTGCGCCCTGACAATTCGTCAAAACAGCAACAACGAGGCCGAGATCCTCTCCGCTGGCGTCCCTCTTCCCGGCGCAGTCCCCATTCTCGTAAGCCCCGACGATCTCCTCGAATTGCGCCTCGAACTCACACCCGACGCCAACAACCTCTATCTCAAGAAAAACCATGTCGAGGTTCTGACCGTGCCACTGCCGCAGGCGTTCGGGATGATCAATGGCGAACTGGCACCGCTCCCGCTCATTGTTTCCCTGAATGCGCAGGGACCGCAGGGAGTTGCAGTGGGAGTAAGGAACCTTCGTTATCGACGGGTCTACGATCCCGATAGCGACGACGATTCACTCCCCGACCGGTGGGAGCAGCGGATCGTGGACGCGTATCCCCAGTTTGCGGGCATAGAGGAGGTCTTTCCCGGCGAAGATCCTGATGACGATGGCTTGACGAACCTCGAGGAATACGAGGCTGGCACTGACCCGACCAATCCCGACACCGATGGTGACGAGATGCCGGATGGGTGGGAGGTTGATTATGGGCTGAATCCGAAAAACCCCGCCGATGGGGCTGAAACCACAAACCCCGACGGCTCCCCCGCAGCCGGCGCCGACGCCGACGGTGACGGTCTTTCCAATATTGCGGAATATCGCTTTGGGTCTCGTCCGGACCGAGTTTCGACGATGAATGACGGGTTCTCCGATATATGGAAACATCGCTGGGATCTCAGCCCGACGGTCGGCCTTACTTCAACAACCGATACTGACGGCGACGGATTGAACTATGAAGAAGAATACACGCACGGCACGAATCCGAAAGTGAAGGACACCGATGGTGACGGGTGGGAAGACGGCTGGGAGGTGGACAACGGGTTTGATCCGGGCAACTCCTTTGACGCCCTGGGCGATTTGGACGGGGATCGTGTCTCTAACTTCGATGAGGTTCTCGCGGGGACAAATCCGAACAACGGTGCCTGGGAGACTCTTACGGTTGGCGGAACGTTCCTCCCAGAGGTGAATGACTTCGACGAATTGCTCACCTCACCATCAGCGATCGCAAATTTCCAATTGTATCGGTCCGGCGAAGTTTTTCGTGAGTTTTCCAAGCCGATGACCGGCCATGGACAGGTAAAACTGAGCGAGAGCGGGCTACCGGTCGCCGTGCTGCCGCTCACCTCCCAGGGTCAGGCAAAAATCTGGGTGGGCGGCGATAACTCGTTCGAGACGCCTCCCGCTCTTAGACAAAGCATTTGGAAGACACTCCCCGGGGGCGATCTTCTGTTGGCCTTCGAAGAGGATCCCGTGGCAGGTTCCTACGCGATCTGGCAGAATGTTTTCCGCCTTGTGGACCCGGCTCGGTCTTCCCTTCGGCGATTGACGCCCCCCGCGCAGGAGAGTTTCCGCACCGATCGGGTCGTCGGCCCCTTGCGAGATGGCACCTATTTAGTCACAGGGCGACCCTTCGCACATGGTCTCAAGACGGACCCGATTACCGGCGCGCGGGAAATGTTCTATTCAGAGCCCCTCTATTTCCAAACGAGGCTTCTTCGACGCGGTTCGTGGATTGATCTTTCTCTGACGAGTGACAATCGCCATTTCTGGGGGATGGATGCGAACGGACGGGGTGACGTCTTGGGGATCGCCGTAAACCCCGTAGCCGATTACCATGATTGGGTGCCCGCATCACCTGAAATCCCCGCGCTATCAGGTGAAATCGCGATCTGGCGCGATGGGGTGTGGATCTACACCGGCCTTCCGAGTTTTCACTACACCCACCTCTCCGAAGACGCACATGCCAATGTCGATGAACCCGGGGGAGGGGTTTGGCTGAAACCACTCTGGCTGGACCTTGCCGAAGATGGCTCCTTCACCACCCTCGTATCCCGTGAACCAGCGCGAATGGCCTTTGGCACGGGGTATTCCCGCCCCGACTTTCCGGAGCACGCCCAGTTCTTTAGCGAATTGATACGGTGGCAGGATGGCGCACTCGTCAGCCTTGCCCAATATCCCCGTGAGGGCGAACTCAACCTACCGAGTTCGGGCGAGGGGTACTCCTACACCCCCGATCGGATCGTCTGGCCGACCTTCGTGGGGAATGATCGGGGCGACGTCGCCGAGACTTCTCGTCAAACCCCCGAGGGACCTGCCGCGACACCCCGCTTCTTTGGGCGGAACGGTGCCACTCGCTCGATTTCGCCCCACGCGCGCCGCGTCACTCGAGACGGCGGCCTACTTTACTCGGATCGATTCGAGTATTGGCAGGTAGCCGACGCAGATCTCGACGGCATCGCCGACGATTGGGAAACTTTCCACGGGCTCTCGTCCGATGAACCCGAAGATGACATCCTTGACCCCGACGAAGATGGCTTGTCCAACTTTGTCGAGTACCGTCTTGGCACTGATCCGAACGAAGACGACACCGATGGCGATGGACTTTACGACGGATGGGAGCATCGTTTTGGCTTCGACCCCTTGAATGAGGATGAAACCGATGTCGACCTGGATGACGATGGGTACGATCTTCTCGAAGAGTCCCTGTATGGAAGTGATCCCAACGATGCATTGAATGATCGTGACGGCGACGGGATGGATGATCGTTACGAGTATTTGAACCTGCTCAATTCCGACGACGCCACCGATGCTGCTCGAGACGACGACTACGACGGGGCCAGCAACCTTTTTGAGTCGCGTATGGGGACCAATCCCAAGGCCCGTGACACCGATGGTGACGGCGTGATTGATTCTCTTGAAATATGGGGATTCCCCACCGATCCCGGAAATGCCGAAGACTTCATCGATTATGGCGGCACCGTAACGATGGCGGCTGGCGCTGAGATGTCCTTCAATCTAGTCGTTCCGAACACGATGGGCCGTGACGTCACCGCCCTGCTCGAACTTGGAGCGGTCGTTTATCATGGGGAAGGAACGCTACCCGACACGACCGGTTGGTTCGAGATCACCGCCCCGCAACCCGCCGCAAGCTGGGAAGATTTTACCCTGCGCGTCACCCTTCGGCCCGGCGCCCATTACCGGGGCGGTACCTTCAGGCTGCCCTTCGCCTTGCGTGAGTCCCTGGGCCGCACTTCTCTCGACGAGCCGGGGGTGCGCGATGACTTCATTGTTTCCAGCGTCTTCGAATTGAAACTCGAACCCGAGATCACCGTTTCCCTCTCGGGCGATTTCACCGCCGTCGCCGAGGGTGCCGCGATGCCGCTTACGGCTGATCTTGTCATTCCATCGGGCCTCGTCCCGAGGGAACTGGAACTCTACTTCAACGGCCATCTTGTCGCCGAATCGGTAGGAACCGCTGCGAATCCGCTAACCACTTCCGTGGCACTTTCCGCTCCCATGTTCTACCGCCTTGGCGACAGCTTCGAGATTACCGCTCGGGTCTATGACAGCACGGGCCGTTCCGGTCCGCTCTCGACCCCGGTCACTGCCATGGTCAATGCGGTCGCCGACTCTCTTGACCTTGACTCCCTTCCCGACTATTGGGAGCAGGCCATCGTCGATATCAATCCCGACGACGGATTCACCGAGGTCTCGCACATTCTGGAGACCGACGACTTCGACGGCGACGGACTGACCAATCTCGAGGAGTTTCTTGGTAAAACAGATCCCACCAACCCCGATGAGAATCGAAACGGTATCTTCGACGGCTGGGAGGACGAACTCGACCTGATTTATACGGGTGCAGACGGAGAAAACCTCGAGACGGATACCGCAGCCGCGTTCACGGGCTGGGCCTCGTCCGGCCTTCAAGCGACGCTGCTTTCACCCATCGGCATTCCGATGACCGTAGACCCGGGGTTCAAATCCGGTTTTGCCGCTTTGGGGCTCGGGGCTGATGCCGGCGTGGGCACGGGGCCGCTGGCCGGCCCTCTTGCGGCCGCCCCGGACTGGACGGTTATTGGCATCTACGAGCCTGCGGCAGAGTTCTTCGATCCCGCCAGTTTCAACCCGAAAGTGCTCCTGAGCCTTCCGGGCTTTGTCGAGGTCTCCGGCGCCGGCGGGATCATCCAAATCACCGAATCACACCCCGATGCCACAGAGCCTGTCTCCGCGGTATCAACGATCGCGGCGATCGCCCCGACCGAGCGTGAGACTTGGGGGATTGCGCTCGTGGATAACACTGCCGATCCCGCCAGTGTAAGCCTGCAAGTCGGGCCTATCGCCGACTGGCCCGCCCGGGTGACCAGCTTGACCTTGGCCTTGCCGGCGAGGACACGCCAGCTCACCGCTTTTACCCTGGGTGCCCGCACCGCGCCGGCCGCTGGTGAGGCAGGCGACGGCATGGCGAGTTTGCATGGAGCGTGGATCCTCGACGACAGAGCATTTTCGCCCGAGCATCTGCAGCATTACTTCACCACCGTGGCGCCACTGTGGCGGCCTGGCGCGCCAAGTGCCCCCAATGTGGAAATCACAACGCCGGCGCAAAGGTCGCGCTATCCATCGCCCTCCATCATTCATCTCGCGGCGACGGTGACCGAGACAGGCTCGCCAGTGGAACAAGTCGCCTTTTATCAGGGGACAACACTTCTCGGGGTCGATACCACGGCCCCGTTTGAGGGGTTTTGGAGAGTAAGGCAGACCGCCACCTATTTCGTAACGGCCCACGCGACTGCAGCCAATGGCCTCACCGCAGTTTCGGACCCGCGGACTATTATGGTGAAAGGTTCCACCACGGGCGGCAATACCGCGCCGAACTTCCGTCCCGGCTTCAGCCTCGTCGGTCCGACCCAGACAATGCTGCAGTCTCCCTTTACACCCGGCGGACCCGGCGGACCCGGCGGACCGAATCCCGGTCCCGAAAATAGGCCAGAAGACCACGAGAGCGATTTTGACGGCGACGGCAGAACCGACTCGGAAGACTGGGTCGATTACGATGACAAACTCAGTGCCTGGGGTCCGACGGGAGTGCCGCGTTTTGCCGTTATTGAAACGGGGGCTTTCATCCCGTGGCGATCAAATAAATTCGGCATGGTTCTCGGATACAAAGGCACCGAGCCGACCGTTGACGCGGAATGGTACGTGTGGTACCAGGGAGAGTGGGAAAACAAGAAGCTTGATGTTAGCACACTCGGCGGTGACGACACCTCCGGCCAAAAGATGAATGCCATTCCCACCCTTTCCCAGGACTATCCGGTGGCCTACGGCACGGTCAACGGCACCCGTGTCCTCGGCTGTAATGACAACCCCGGCGGGGTCACCCTCGGCTACGCCTTCACCCCGGACGATGGGTTTGTTGCTCTCGAAGAGGCCGCGCCATCCGGGGCCGACGCAAGCGGGATGTCTTTCGGGGGCATCAATGCAAACGGCTTTACCGGCGCTGTCTCCGCTATCGAAACGGACCGTTCCGACGATGGTTGTGAGGAAACGCCCCGCTCCGGTAGCGCCACCTGGACTTTCGGCGGTGTTGTCTCCGATCAGTGGATACCGAAAGATGATGATGATGATGGTGGCGGTGACGACGGAGGTGATGGTGGTGGTGGTCCCGACGACGAACGGTGCGCTCCGAGTAAGGTGCCCGAGGAACCTCCGTTCGACGAAAAGCCGGCCAAGAAGAACCCCTTGCAGCCCACTCACGGAATGATAGGGGCGGTCAAGGCCAGCACTTACTGGACGCTTTGCAAAGAGGAAAAACCTTCCGGCAATGGCGGAGCCGACGCTGAGGCTTACGCCGAGGCTTGGCGGCAGGCCGCCGCGACCTACAACGCCGAGGTCGATGCGTGGACACCTGAAGGCGATCTCCCGTGCCCCAAGTTCGTGCCGCCCCCGGGCAGTGGAGGCAGAGGCGAGGCTGTCGAAGTGGATGTGCCCGAGCGCGGCGAATACCTCTACAATGGACAGACCCAGCCCGCCGCGACGCACCCGCAGTTGCCCGAGATGGCCCTGGCCCTGAGTGACCCGGTCGTGCATCCGACCAGCCCGCCAATCGTCGCCGTGACGAAGGGGAAATGGACAAAGGGCGCGCGGATTCCCGACTCGAAGTGCAGTTGCAATTCAGGCACCTTCACCCGTGAACGGCGCGTGCTTTGGGTGACCCATGATGGAAAAAACGAGTTGGTGGAATTGCGTGATGGTCGGGAGGGAACGCCTATCGATCTGGGCAGTTTTGTCACCGCCGGAGCTGCCGGCGATGACCGCACCTTTACCGTCGGGACCTTCGGGCTGGGCGGACTCTGGGCGGATGGGGAAGTGCATCCGTGGGCGGAGTTGACCGGTGGGAAGAGTATTTCGCTCTGGAACTGGTATGTGGGGCGTAAGGGGCTGAGTTGTGCCAAGGGGGAGAATGGAGGGATGATCCTTGTGCCTGTGGAGATAAGCAACGTGTATTCAAACCAAATTTACGACAACGAATGCCAATCACTTCCAACCCCATACTTCCGATGCGAACCTGACAATCCGATGCTAGTTGGACCTTGGGATGACGAAAAGGTAAGGCTTGCAATGAAAGTGGAAACGACGGCAGATGATGATTTGCGTGCTAAAATCCGAGTTGCGGTGCGTGAAGTCGGAACCGACGAAGTGTCTGAGAGCGAACCGATTTCCCGCGATGGTGAGAAAACCTATTTAGAGTTTGATGCTCCGTCTGTTCGCCGAAAGGCGACCACGATTCCCATCTGGCCGGTTAAGCCCGTTGTCTACGAGGTAGTTCTTGGATATGACGAAAACGATGATGGCGAGTTGTCGGATTCGGAGGTCACAATGGTCTTTGATAAAACACCTGCCATCGACTGCCACGGTGCTACCTATGATGGAGGATCGACTGCGTATAAGGACAAGATTTATGCATTTAGCGCTGACGCATTCGAGGCTGCTAAAACTGAGGTGTCTAACATTGCAAGCGTGTCGAGATTAGCAGGATTCGGATACGCTGCTGACTTAGTAAGTAATTTTTCGGGAGCTATCACTACCGCTCCAGAAGGTGCGACAAGAACCGAAGGACATGCGATCTCACCGGACCAGCCGAAACTGTCGCATCGGGTTGGCGCATATTGGGGAGAGAATTGTGACGCGACCACACACAAGTTTGAGTTTGGCCCGGAAAGTGAAGCATCTGATGATATTGCCAATTCAGAGGCAATTTTTGAAATCGTGCTCCTCGGAACTTTTGACAATGCGGTGAGCCTCGATCTCGATTTTGGAGAAGGAGAATCGACCAAGACGAGCGACTGGTTTTCGTTTCAGGAAAGCGTCGATTTTCTGGATAGCGATGCATATTTTGAACGTGTCTTTCTCGCTTTTGGGAAATGTGACTTGGAAGGAAGCTTCCGCATCCAATATGGTCCGATTTCTGCTAATAATCCCGCCTTGGAGGTGAAAGCATATCAAGTCGTTGGCTACCTTACCGATTTATACGATTTTGCAATAGATTCTCCAGAACCCGGACCGACAACCGCTTTAATACAGGCCGGATATGCATCCATTGCGAGCGGTGACGAAGGCAAGGTTTTTTATTCCGAAGCCTCATTTGATTCTGTTGATTGGATATCTCGAACGATACCGTTTCCGCACTCGAAACCGTTGTTTTATAGTTGGGAAGATGGTTCGGAGGACGTGTGTAAAACGTGCCCGTAAATACAATCTTCGGAAACTTTAAGCCTGATGAAATCAAATATACAGATAGGTATGCTGGCTGCGGTATTCGTGTTAGGTTTTGGCGGGTTGGGAAAGGCGTTCTCACCCGAAGACCTTTCGAGAATAACTGGACTACCAGAGAAAAATATAGCGGTCAAAAATCTTTCTCACAAAGCGAAAAGAGACCCAGAAACGTTGTGGGCCATTGACGTTACCGGAATCGAGAGACGAACGCTTTATCCTTTTACAATTGTTGTGACGAAGAAGGGATCGCTTCTCGACGACGAGAAGCGGAGGGAGTTTTCCAAAATTTTGGGTGATCGAGCTCCGACGGCCGCTATCGCGCAAATCAAAGAATTGGATTTTCCAAACGGTTACGGAATATCAGGCATACCCGCATTTGGCCCGGACGCAGTCATTTACACATCTCTTATGTCTTTAGAGTCTCACGGAGTCGATGTGAAGGTCGCTGTGAGACTAGGGGCAGA
Source organism: Verrucomicrobiales bacterium (assembly GCA_041688355.1). Classification (GTDB taxonomy): domain Bacteria; phylum Verrucomicrobiota; class Verrucomicrobiia; order Verrucomicrobiales; family DEV007; genus Arctic95D-9. Next base: position 11,911 of record JBDNIL010000061.1, read on the forward strand.
CTCGACGCCGCTTTTGGAGAAAAACTGGAATGAGGGTTATACAGCGAAGATGCTCGGCGAGTCCGGAATCTCGGAGTTCCTCGAAAAGGTGTGCCGAGGATTGGAATCCTTGAATCCTGACGAACTGATTACATTTGAAGATGCACTTTCTCCAGTTCTGCTTCGGAAAGAAAATGTGAGCAGCGATGGGATCACCCGCAACACCGGGAATGTGGCCGATACCGAACCGGAGTCATCGAAAACCTCCGGAGCTGCTGACAGGCGCGATGGTTCCCAAACCCACATGAATCTGTTTTTGGTTTTATTCATCTTCGGTATTATAATTGTCGGGTATCTGGTGCTAAAACGGTTTCGGAGAAAAGAATGACACGGTCCGGTCGTATTTTCGAGGTGCTTATAATCGCTCTCCCGGTAGTCCTGATTTATTTACTATGGATGTCGACTTCAGGTGCGCCACAGAGGTTCCATATGATAATTTTCGGTTGCTATCTCACCCCGAGTTTGATTGGACTGGTTCTAGCGAAAAAAAACGCAGGTATTTGCGAGCCACCGTGGCTGCTCATTTGTTGCTGTTGCTGATTTATGCCGGAGTTGCAATATCACAATGGGTCTCCTACCGAACCACACCAAGCCATCACGGCGAGAATCTTTCCGGATTTTTGTGGGTATCCATTTACATGCTTCTTGCATTTTTAACTCCGATCATTTTTTTATCTATCTGGATCGGAACGTCTCAGAAATCCGATGCCTTAAAGGGAGCACCCGACAAACCTCAAAGACCGGTCGACCCTGACAAAGCCACGCACTGAACGGCTGGCGCTGAACTCAACAAGAGCCATCGCTTGGGAAACGCGGGAAACGGGGTCAGAACATGAAAGAAAGCTGGATTGGGAAACGGAAACGGGGTCAGGGAAACGGGGTCATCAGGGAAACGGATCGGAAACGGGGTCAGGGAACCAATTATCAATTTGACAAAGGATCGCTTCTGTAGAACCATCCGAAATGCCTCGTCAGGTGCGAATCGAATACGAAGGAGCTTTCTACCACGTTATGGCGCGTGGCTATCGACGGAACCGAATCTTTGCTTCTCCCAACGGAGCAGATGAGAAGCTCTTCCTCAAGACTCTGGGGGAATGCTGCGAACGCACCGGGATACGGGTTTGGGCGTGGATATTGATGGGGAACCACTACCACCTTCTCATTGAGACCCCCGGAGCCAACCTCGTCGAGGGCATGGGGTGGCTGCAAAACACCTACACGCACCGATTCAACGCACGCCATCGCCAGTGGGGAAGGCTCTTTGGCGACCGCTATAAATCCGTGCTGATCGAATCCGGGGGAAGTGACGGTGACCTTTATATGAGGACACTCTTCGATTAC
>JBDNIL010000428.1:0-2092 GCA_041688355.1 Verrucomicrobiales bacterium
GCCGGGCAGAATGACTTCCTTACGCCGGGGGCGATCGGCTTTCTGCGTTGGGACAAATGGCGCGAGGAATTTGCCGATTCACCCGGACTGATTGGCTTTTATTCCTTTAACGAAAAGGGGGGGACTCTTTTCAATTCTGCCGGTGAGGCGGTGATGTCGGACGGGAGAATCAGCGGCGCGAGACGGGTGACTGGACGCTGGCCCGAAAAGCAGGCCCTCCTTTTTGACCGCGACACCGACTACGTCGAGTTCGATCTGCCCGGGGAGTTCTCTGAACTGACGATGGCAGTCTGGATGATGGTGGACCGCTTTGACCATGAGTTGAGCGCCATCGTGAACTCGAACGAGTGGCAGCCCGGTGACTTGCACTGGCAGATCAGCCGGGTCGGGGTGCCTTGGTTTGGAGTGAATGACGCGGCGGTCATGAGGAAGTTTTCGGGCAATCCGATCTCTCCCGGTCAGTGGTCGCACGTTGTGATGGTGATGTCGGCGAAGGAGAACCGGGCCGAGGTCTACGTCAATGGAGTCGTCGTCAATCGCAGCGAATTTCCCGACACGGTTCGTGTCACTCCGGGGCTCTGCCGGCTCGGCAACTGGCTCCGTGATCCGGAGTGGGCGCACGCCCCGGTGCGGGCTCTGCGCGGGCGTATCGACGAACTCGCGGTCTGGAACAGGCCATTGCCGGAAAAAGAAATTCAGGAGATAATGAAGATCGGTCAACCCGCTCCGCTTTGGTCGGTGGCCCCGAATTTTTCCCTTACGCAAAATCAAAGATGATGAGAACCCCCATCCCCGCATCGGCCCTGGCAGCACTTTTCGCCGCCCTCTGTGGTGTCGTCTCGGCTGAAGAGAAGATCGATTTCAACCGCGAGATCCGTCCGCTCCTCTCGAACCGCTGTTTTGCCTGTCACGGACCCGACGAAGCGGAGCGCAAGGCCGACCTGCGACTCGATACACGCGAGGGCGCGCTCAAGGATCTCGGCGGGTATGCGGCGCTGGCACCGGGCAAGGTGGAGGAGAGCGAACTTTTTCACCGCATCACCCTCGATGCCGACGACGAAGATCTCATGCCGCCGACGGGCAAGGGCAAGAAATTCACCGAGGCCGAGTTCGCGCTCATCAAAAGGTGGATCGAGCAGGAGGCCCATTATGCCAATCACTGGTCCTACGATAAACCGGTCCGGCCCGAAGTCCCGGAGGGCAAACGCTCTGACTGGCCGATCAACGAGATCGATCATTTTGTCCTCGCCCGGCTCGAGAGCGAAGGCCTCGAACCCTCGCCCGAGGCGGATCGTTATGCCCTCGCCCGCCGCGCCGCCCTCGATCTCACCGGGCTGCCGCCAAGTTGGGAGGAGGTCAGCGCCTTTGTTAACGATTCTTCGCTGAATGCCTACGAGTCCTACCTCGATCGGCTCCTCGCGAAGCCCGCCTACGGAGAGCGCTGGACCCGGGTCTGGCTCGATCTGGCGCGCTACGCCGACTCGGCCGGCTACGCCGACGACCCGCCGCGGATGATCTGGGCCTACCGGGACTACGTGCTGCGCGCCTTCAATCAGAACATGCCTTTCGACCAGTTCACGATCGAGCAGATCGCCGGAGACCTCCTCGAAAAGCCGACGCGGGATCAGCTCGTCGCGACGGCCTTTCACCGCAACACGATGACGAACAGCGAAGGCGGCACGAACGACGAAGAGTTCCGCAACGAAGCCGTCGTTGATCGCGTCAACACGACCATGGCCACCTGGATGGGCACGACGATGGCCTGCGCGCAGTGCCACACCCACAAGTTCGATCCGCTCACCCACGCCGAGTATTTCCAGATCTATGCCTTCTTTAATCAAAGCGAAGACGCCGATCTCAAGGACGAGCGCCCCGTCCTCGAGCTGTGGTCCGACCAGCAGGAAAAAGACAAACTCGACTGGAGCGAAAAGATCAGCTCGTTGAAGAAGACTCTTGTCACCCCGGGCGACGCCCTCGCTGCCGAGCAAGCCGAGTGGGTCAAACGACTCCAAAAAGAGCCCGCCTGGACCGTGATCAAGCCGACCGCAGCGAAGGGCGGCGCGATGGAGCTGAAGATAGCCGCTGACGGCCA
>JBDNIL010000429.1:0-3632 GCA_041688355.1 Verrucomicrobiales bacterium
CTCCTCGATCTCATAGTCGGCGAGGGTGTAGCGTCGTGTCGCGACCGGGTCGAGAGTGGGATCAAACCCGGTCGTGACCAGGCCCGAGAAGAGTTCGCCTCGGCGCAGATTAGGATTGTCGAAATCGCCTGCTGTGGCAAAAAAGCGGATCTGCTGATCGACTTCGTTGGTGGGATTCCAATAGGCGTGTCCCGAGAAGGTGTGACCGATGGAGGCGACCGACCGGGTCGCTTCTCCGGCCTGGAGGGTGACATTCCCCCCCGCTTCGACGTGGATGTCGCCGTAGTATTCGCCAAACTGGCCGAGTCCGCCGTGCCCGATCTGGGCGGGCGAGTTGCTCGAGGCGCTCGAGGTCTTGAAGTTTTGATTCGCCCGCAGGATGACATCTCCGGAGTTCGTCACCGTAGCTGAGACAGTGCCCGCACTGCGATTGATGGTGATGGGAGCCTCGGGATCGACTCCGGCGAAGACGTTGATGTTCCCATAGACGGGTGCGAGGCGTGCGATGGAGGTGGAAGTGCGATCCGCGACAGAGCCATTGAAGGTCCAGCGTCGCTCCAGTTGGTTCGCCTCGATCCCGGTAATGGAGAAGGCGGCATTGCCGACGGTCTCGTTCCCGATTTCGCGAGTGGTGATGCCGGATCCACCCCAGTTGGCCCGGTTGGGGCCGCCGTGGCCGATCATAGCCACTCCTTCTTCGTTCCCGGCTCCGCCCTGGAGCACCACGTTGCCGCGGGCGATGACGTTGATGTCGGCCCCGTTGGTCGAGGTGCCCGCGCCGTTCTCGGGGCGAAGACCACCCAGCCCGAGGGGGTCTTTTGTCTCGAGGCTGCCGACGAGGGGATTGCCGTGGGCGTCAATCGTCGCGCCCGCCTCGATCTGTTGCCACCACCAGTTGCCCGTGCTGACGCTGTTGAAGTGATTCGAGTAGGGGATGAAGGTCTCGTCCCCGGCCGCTCCGACGAGGCCGGTGCTGTTGATCCCGCGAACCCCATCGGGGATTCCGTCGCCGTTTACATCGACTTCGTACTGACCGACAACACCAACAATGGGGTCACCGTAGCCGTTGGCGTCCTGGTTGTTGGCGGGGGTGGTCGAGTTGAGACCGTCACTGAGATACCAGGCCCCGCTGCCGCTGGCGGCCCCTACTTTCATGTCGAGGCGGAAGTTGCCACCGCGACTGAGCCGGGGAGCAAAGACGTAGCCTGCATCGTGAAAGCCGATCTGGGAAAACCGGAGGACGGAGTTGGTGTCCGAGCCTGACACGCGTACGTCGAAGCCGGCTACGTTGGTGTCGCCGAAGCGACTGCCGACCACGATATGGCGGGTCATTAAGTTACTGCCGACAAAGACGCTGCCGCCATTGTTTCCGAAGCGGCCTTCGCTGACGTAGGCATCCCACGCCGCCTGCGGCCCGAGGGCGAGGAGCAGGTCGGACTCGCTGCCATCCCATCCGGCGAGGAGATTGATGGATCCGCCCCCGGAAGTGCGGATGTGGTTGTTGACGATGATCGAGCCCGAGGCGAAGGCGCCGAAGCTGGAAAGGGAATTGGTCCACTGGAGCGCCGCATTGCGATCCCCGGCGGTGGCTCCGCTGATGTCGTCCGCCCCGCCGCCGAGACTCTCGAAGGCGATGTTCCCGCTCTCGGTGACGACGAGGACGTTCGCCCCGTTCTGCAGCGTCTGATTGATCGCCGAGATGCTGACAAGTGAATCGGTCACCGGTGACGTTAGCGGAGGGGGATTGGCGCCGGCCGTTCCGATGAAAACGTTACCCGGATCGAAGAGGACGGTGCCGGACTTGCCGTTCGCCGCGTTCACCGCGACGGAACCGTCGAAGTAGAGATACTGCTTTCCGGAGACTTCAATGAGCCCGCCGTTGCCGACTGATCCGCGGGCTTTGGCGGAGGCGTCACCGAGGAAAATGGTGTTTTCATTGGCCCATACGATGACGGTCCCGCCATTTCCTCCGTCAGCGTCGGCGGTGAGGGTGGCACCTGTCTCGACCATGACCGAGTCTGCCTCGCGCAGGCCGGTGTCCCGGCCCTGCAAGTCACCTCCGATGCGAAGACGACCTCCGCTGGTGGCCCCGTCAGCGGAGATTCGTGCGGTGTCGTTGATGAGGAGGGAGCGTCCCGTCACGGCTACTTCACCCCCCGCGCCGAAATTTCCGGCTGAACGAATCGTGCCGGCGACGGTCATGGTGTCGGCGGCATCGAGAGCGACGATACCGCCCCGATCCCCGCCCGAGGCATCGATCACGGCGGTCTCCGCCTGCACGACGGAACTGCCCGCGATGGCTACGGAGCCGCCGTTGCCGATACCTGTGGCGTCGATGCGCCCGGCCACGTTTACCTCGCCCTGTCCGGCGTTGACCTCGACTGTTCCGCCGTCCGATCCGACTCGCGCGGAGATCGTGGAACCCTGTCCGAGGTTAATGTTAGAGCTGCCTCCCGTGGCGGTGAGTCTGACGCGTCCGTTGCTGCGGTCGGCGCCGTTTGCGCGGATCGCGCCGCCATTGTTTATCGCGAGAGCGTAGACGTTGCCATGGGCCTTTAGTTCGGCAGAGGCTCCGCGAATAGATCCGGTGTTGTTGATCCCGGTCCCGGTGTAGTCAGAGCTTCCCCGAACCGAGATTTTTGATCCCGCTCCTTCCTCGAGGAGGATGTCACCGCCCGCCCCGATCGCGACGGTGCCGTTGAGCGCTCCGATCTGGCCCTGGTTGTCGACGAAGCCGCCCATCAGGACGACGTCGCCGCCGGCCGAGTTGATCGTTCCGAAGTTGGTCACGCCAGTGGTGGAATTTCCGTAGAAACGACTTGGGCCGCCATCGAGGAAATCGTCGTCGTCGATGTCCAGCGTCGAGAGGACGGCATTGCCACCTACGTCGATGACGCCGTGCGCTCCCACGACGATGCCGTTCGGGTTGATCACGTAGACATTAGCGTTCGCCTTCAGCTGGCCATGGATCTGCGAGATATTACCGGAAACGACGCGGTTCAGGGCAGTGCCGTTTTTCGGCTGGACAAAGCGGGTCGTTTGGCCCTGGTTGATCGAGAAATCCTGCCAATTGATGATCACCGCGTTGCTCTGCTGGTTGATCTTGAGCTGATTCCCGGACATCCGCGCGATGTCGGCGGCACCGTGAACAACGACTCCCCCGCGCGGATTTCCCTGCACCGGCGCGCCGGTCATGGCAAAAGCGGGGAGGAGCAGCGACATGATCCATTTTTGGAAGCGCTTTCCGAATCTAATTGGTTTCATAGGAGAAGAGGGGGGGAAGAGGTGAGACACTCGGTTATCTGAATATAGTTGTCGTGTCAGGTTACTCTGTGACAGAGAGTTCCGCCTGCGGAACTCCGAAGACCCTATAGCTGGAATAGCGGTTCGTTCCGGGATCGAACACATAGTAGGAGAGTCCTCCACGGCCTACCTGACGCTCGGCGAAATCCTTACGGCGATCGAGCTCCTCGTCACGCTCATCATCGCTGCCGATGTCGCCATCAAGGAGATCTTCAAGGAGCCATCCGCCGGAACCGGGATCGGACTCGTCTTCGATGGCATCTTCATAAGCGATCGAGGAGAGAGCCTCGTCGTAGCCATCGTAGTAGAAGAGATCATCACCACGGAAG
>JBDNIL010000430.1:0-3602 GCA_041688355.1 Verrucomicrobiales bacterium
CGATGAAAATCGGAAGCGAGACACACGAGCGGAGCGAAGAGAGGAAGCGCATGCGAAAAGTGTAAATCCTCGCTGACTGACCGACAGCTCGGAATTTTTTCTTTCAAGGCAAAACGCTTCGATATGCCGCAGCCTCTCGATCCCCGGCACGACCAGCTTCTCCACCGCGCCGACAAACTACGATCCCGCCGAGTTTGTCGCACCGCCGGGAACTTCGCAGCCAAACCGGGTGTGTGGGTCGAGATGAGTTGGAAATGGATTTATACCGGAAAAAGCCGCTCCTCACCCTTTAGGAAACGCGCGATTTCCCCCGAGGCCTCCAGTCTTCCGCGCCGCCGTTGTTCTCTTGTGGCCCCGCCGATGTGGGGAGCGAGGACGACGTTGTTCATCGTGAAAAGGGCCTCGTTCACGACCGGTTCTTCTTCGAAGACGTCGAAGGCGGCTCCGGCGAGATGCCCGGACTGGAGGGCGGCGACGACGGCGGCTTCGTCCATCACCTTGCCGCGGGCGACGTTGATGAAAAAGGAGCCTCGTTTCATCTTCGCGAGACGCTCGGCGTTGATGAGTTGACGAGTCCCGGGCGTGAGCGGGACGAGGATGACGACGATATCGGCTTCGCCGAGGAGGGTGTCGAGCGGGCGGTAGCCGGGGTGATCGTGCGGGCTCGATTTGGTGTGGATGACCTCCATGTCAAAGGCGCGGGCACGATGCTCGACCATTTTGGCAATGCGTCCGTAGCCGATGATCCCGAGAGTTTTTCCTCCGAGGAGGGTGCCCTCCCATCGCAGAGGCTCCATGCCGCCGCGCGCCCACTTTCCGGTGCGGACAAAGCGGTCGGACTCGGAGATGCGGCGGGTCATGTCGAGCATGAGCCCGAGGGTATGATCGGCGGTCGATTCGGCAAAGGCGGTGGGAGTGTTCGAGGCGGGGATGCCGCGCCGACGGAGTTCGGCGAGGTCGAGATTGTCTATCCCCATGGCGGCGTTGGCGACGAACTTCAGGGCGGGGGCGGCGTCGAGCAGTTCGGCATCGACGCGCAATTCGCCCTGGGAGAGCACGGCGGTGCAGTCGGCGATCATCCCGAGGACCTGTCCGCGCGGCGCGGCGGCGACTCCATTGTCGGGCATCACGATCTCGGCGAGGCCCGCGAGAGGCGAGAGATGCTCGAGCGGAATATTTACGGTGACAAAGACGCGGGGGAGGGGAGATGACATGGAAGTAAGGAGCGGAGGAGCGGCGGCGGGACAAGGGAAATTTTAGCTGAACGAACGCGGATAAGTAAAAAGACTTGAAAATCCAGTAATTATAAAAGTTATTAGTGTATCTCTTTGCCATGCCGATTCTCGAGTCCATCCCGATTGCCGCAGTTTCTCCGACCGATGGATCGGCCCGGGATAGGCATGCCTTTTTCGAGCGGGTCGCCGCAGAGTTTGGATCTCCCTGTTACCTCTACGACGCGGCGGAGATCGAGGCACGGGCGCGCGAGTTGCGGTCCGTTTTCCCCGGAGGCGCCTCGACTCGCCTGCTCTATTCTTTCAAATCCAACCCGATGCCGGCGGTCGCGGCGGAGATGCGGAAGTCGGGTGCTGAGGCGGACCTTACTTCGCCGGGCGAAGTGACGGCGGCACTGGAGGCGGGATTCGATCTTTCCAGGGCGCTCTACGGCGGTCCGGGTAAAGGCATCGATGAACTCGCCGCAGCGATCTCGGCCGGGGTGCGGCATTTCTCGGTGGAGTCGAATCGTGATCTCATCAACCTCGCCCGCGCGGCGGAGGCGCTCGCGACGCCGGTGAAGGGTCTGCTGCGGCTCAATCCGCTCTCGGCGCCGAAGGCGAAGCTGGCGATGTCGGGAGTGGCGAGCCAGTTCGGCTTTGAAGAGGACGTCCTGCGCGCGACGGGTCACGAGACGCTCGCTCTCGCCGGGGAATTCGTCGCCATCGCGGGCATCCATCTCTATTGGGGCACACAGATCGGCGACCCCGAGGCGCTCCTCGCCTGTTTCACGAAGACGGTTGAGATCGCGGAGGAGTTGAGTCAGTTGCTCGGCTTTCCCCTCGAGATTCTAAATCTCGGCGGCGGTTTCCCCTGGCCCTATGCCCACGCCGGGCACGGACCGGACCTGTCTCCACTGCGGGACGGGCTGGCCGCGCTGCATGCGTCGAGTGGAGCGGCGCGCGAAGCGGAGTGGTGGTTCGAGTCGGGTCGCTATCTCGTCGGATCGGGCGGCACGCTCCTGACCCGCGTGATGGAGATCAAGCGGTCAAAGGACGAAAAGGATTTCCTCATCCTCGACACGGGAATCCACCATCTCGGCGGCATGGCGGGACTGGGACGCATCCCTCGCTTTTCCATCGACCTTGAGGTGCCGCCGGCACGAAACGGCAATCCGGAGATCCTTGTCGATGTCGTCGGTCAGCTCTGCACTCCGCTCGACTGCATCGGGAAAAAACTCACTCTGCCCCGCGTCGAGCCGGGTGATCTCCTCGCGATCCCGAACACGGGGGCTTACGGTATGACCGCCAGTGTGACCGGCTTCCTCAGTCGTCCGAGTCCTGCCGAGGTGCTTCATCGCGGAGACGAAATACTCTCGGTTCACCGCCTCCGCGGCGGACACGAACGTATTCTTTGATCCCATTTACTCGTCTCATGATCATGCCCAGCGCCATCTCTCTCGAAAATCTCGAAGCCGTCGTGCGGCCTCATTTGAAATTTCTGAACGCGGCGGACGCTCTCTCGCCTCGGCAGGACCTCGGTGAGGCGGGCCTCGACTCGATGGCCTCGATCGACCTGCTCCTCGGTCTGGAGAATCACTTCGGCATCTCGATCTCGGACGACGATCTTACGGAGAATTCGTTCCTGAATTTGGAGGAGATCCTGAAGTTGCTCGAGGCTTCGGTGGAGTGACGGATCAGACCACGACAAGTTCTTCGTGTGACTTGAAAGCCTCGGAGAGGTCGGGGCATCGGATGACGTAGGAAGGGGCGGGATCGACCTCGGAGGTGTGGTTTGAACCGGTATGGATCTCCACGACGATCCCCGCGCATTCGCGACCACTGTCACACCACTTCACTGTTGTGCCGACCTCGAAAGGTCTGATCATTTTCATCTAAAGGGAGTTACGCTTTATCCGTATGAAAAGACGTTAAAGTTGTAATTGATTTACCACTTTTTCCGGGTAAAAAGCGCGGTTCCTCCCTCGAGAGCCGGAAACAGCCTTCGCGAACCGATCAATCAGCGGGGGAGTCGTATCACTTCCCACCCCGTGGCATCGAGCTGGCGCTTCGTCTCGGGGCTGAGATTGCCCTGGAGGATGAGGCGTCGCTTTTCCACCGAGGCGATGTCTTGGCGAGTGGCGAACTCGGCGACGGGCTCAGTCCAGCTGATGTAATCGACCGGGGCGGGGATCTCGAGGACCCCGTCGCTGGTGAGCGCGACCGCGAGTCGGCCGTAGACGCCGAAAGAGGCATAGGCCTGACTCTGCTGCCGGGTGTGGAGGAGATGAAAGGTGTCGGCGAGGAAATGGCCGCGCCAGACCGAGTCACATTCTTCCATGAGCGAAACGAGGTCCCCACGGCCCGATCCCGAGAATTTCGCGATCATCC
>JBDNIL010000431.1:0-5245 GCA_041688355.1 Verrucomicrobiales bacterium
AGTCCCACGGGTCGTGCGAGATCAGGCACCCTTCTTTTTCACACCACCAGCGGAGACCCGCTTGTCCCGCCAGGCCTGGACTTCCTCGATCTGCTCGAGAATCTTGCTCAAGGGCGCGGGTGGGCGCTTCGCCAAAGCTTCCCGGGCCGCGACGACGGACGGGTGAGGGACGGGATTGTTCTCCGCTGACATGAGCCAAAGTATCGGATTCGCATCCAAGCTTGTCAATTTCCCGACGCGCCCCCATTCGGGAATGGGCATACGCCCCTTTACGCAGTGCCCCTAAGCACGTCCCACTTCTCCCTCATCAAGGCTCGCAAACCGCAGAAATCCATCGAACCTAACACCACCCATGGAGCAAGACGACGAACTCGCGGCGGCTAAATCACGAGCCCATCAACTGATCGGAAGTAACCTCCTGCTCTTCCAGCGGATGGAGCGCTTGCTCAAGGCCATCCTGCCCGTTGCCACGGTTTCGATCTCTCATGGGACCGACGTTCACGCCTTCACGAGAGAACGATACGCGGCGGTCGAGAAATGCACGCTCGGCAACCTGGTCAACCGACTCATCAACGAGATCTACGCTCAGGCCGCCTTATAACTCACCTTGTCAGTTCCAGTGAAATCGAGAATCCCACCCTGAACAAAAGCCTTGATCGTCTTCGCAATGAACTCCGGTTCCGCCTTGTTTTCTAAAGCGGACTTGATCTTGTTTTCGAGCGTCTTGCGGGTGGAGGGACGGGTTTTGGTGGCATCTGCGAGTTCGGTCTTGAGCCGGTCGATGCGTTCTTCCGGAGTGCGAAGGGCCGGAATTTCAGCAAGTGCGGAATGGCGGGTGATAAGTTTCGTTTCGCTCTTGAGGTGGCGGACGACGGAATCGAAGTCGGTGTCCCTGGAGACAATGTGGAAATCGCCCTCGGGATCGGCGGCAATGATGCGGCCGAGTTCCAGAGTGAGCACAAAGTCGAGCGCGTTGCGGCCGTCCACCGGAGTTTGGATGATGCGGAGTTGTTCGGGATGATCCTGGGCGAAGAGAAAGAGTGAGGTCGGGAGTTTATTGTGGCGGTTACCGATGATCATGAAAACCCGCACGGCCTTACCGATGACGCGCGAGAGATCCGAGTCGCTGACGTTTTCGTAGTCGATGAAGATGTATTGAGTGCGTGGCATGGTGTGTGAGCCGGAAAACGAGCGACGGTCAAAGAAGCGGCGCTACACAATCTCTTAGGCAACGGCGCAGGCCGTGCCCGTCATGGTTTCCAATCTCTCGGTAAACCCATTCCTCCCTGAAGCCGTGATCATCAGCCGCTCCTTCGCCCGGGTCATGCCGACATAAAGGAGTTTCATGTTCTGCGCGGTCTGGCTTTCCGAGGCGTCGATCTGCCCGAGGCCGATGAAGATCACGGATTGGAACTCGAGGCCCTTGCTGCTTTGCACGGAGAGGATGTTGACCCGGGGTTTCCGGGGATCGTAGGCGCGTTTGGCGTTCCGGCTCGCGAGGTGGAGGTGGGGGATGCCGAGCGATTGCAGTTGGTGGGCGATACGTTTCCGGTGGTCCGTGTTCATGCAGATCACGGCGATATCGCCGAGGAAGTCCCCGCGCTCGTGCCAGGCCTTGAGGCAGCGCGTCGCGTAGGCGATCTCGTCGCCGATGCTGGCAAACTGCCGGAAGGCGGGTCCGGGGCCGGATGCGCCGCCGCTTTCGGGTTGGATCATCGGGATGTGGTCATCGTCGGCCGCTTTCGCGCCCATGAACTTGCTGGCGAAGGCACAGGCGAATTGGAGGATCTCGCGGGTGTTGCGGTAGTTGAGCCGGAGGATCGAAGTTCTTCCGGCGGCCTTGATGCCCACGCTCGACAGACTGAAATCGAGCCCCCGGGATTTCCGGTAGATCGCCTGGGCATCGTCGTAGAGCAGCAGCAGCGAATCGGAGGAGGGATCGACCATCTGGGTGACGAGCTTGAGCCACTCGGGTTCGAAGTCGTGGCCCTCATCGATCATGATCGCGCCATACTGGGCACGGGGGATGCGGTCGGCATCGACGCCGCGGATCACCGCCTCGACCTGGCGCGCCCATGGCAGGCCGCCGGTGTCGGACACCTCGACGTGGTAGGTCCGAAGCTGATCGCCGCACCATTCGTGGAAGTGATGGACATTGACGCGCCCTTCGAGTCCACGCTCGGCGATGAAGGACCGCAGCCGCGCGGCGAGGGAGACGTTGAAGCAGAGGACGAGGATGGGCTTGCGCAGCATTTCGGCGAGGTGGACGCAGCGGAATCCCAGGATCAGCGTTTTCCCCGAGCCCGCGACGCCGTGGATGACACGATGACCGCCGCCGAGGTTGCGGGCGAGTTGTTCCTGTTCGAAATCAAGCACCCGCACCAGATCGGGAATCGTTTCCGGTACCCCCTGACCGCCGCCCTTTTCTTCGAATTCCGAAAACAAGGTCATCTGCCGGTCGCCGATCCGGATTTCGGGAAATAGATGCCAGCGGATCCGCTCGATCTGCGGCAGGGTGAGCCGCCTTCGGAAATCGTAATGGAACATCCCCCAGAGCCGCTCCTGAAAGGCCATCGCATCGACGGACTCGGTCATCTCGTCTTTGCAGATCACGAGGCGGCCGGGGAGGACGAGGCTTTGTTCCTCTTCCGAAAGCGCGCCGTCGAGTTGCTTGCGGGTGATGTTCGTGAGGACCACGCCGTAGCCGTAGGGAAAGGAGAGCTTGCCCTGATACGGGCCGCCTGGCTCGCAGAGCTGGGGATCTGTGGCGAGTTTGTTCACGACGGTCATCGTGTAACTGCGGGCCTGCTCCAGAGGATTCGCGACCGTCTTGATCGCGCCGTTCACGCAAAGCTCGGCGGAAATCTTGTCGATGCGGCGGATCGTCTCGAGATTCCAGTCCTTCACCTCCAGCAGCAGCAGTCCGCGCGACGGATGGAGAATCAGGAAGTCGGGATAGTGGCGGGCCGGGCCGATGGGGACGTCGAACCAGCAGAGGTAGTCGTCCTCCAGCAGGGATTCCAAACGCTTCGCGAATCGACGCTCGCCGGAGGTGACGTTGCGCCGGGTTTGGTTGAGTGAATTGATGAGTTTGGCCATGGGAAATCACGCTCCGGGCCGCGCTCGCCGCCCCGTTAAAGGTAAACTGTTATAATAACCATAATTAAAGGATCCTTCAATATAAATCTACCGTGTCGCGGGCTCTTCACCATCCTCCGGTCACTGTAGACCTCGTGCTCAAGCGTGTAATTCGTGACGAAGCGAAAGGACTCCCAAGCCGATTCGGAAATCAGGTGATCAGCTCCGAGCAGATGGCAGCGGCCCTTCAGTTCGCCGGCGACTCTTGAACCTCTTCGCTCCGCGGGCGGATGACGGAAGACGTCTTCCCTGTCGCTCGAGAGCAGCCGCCGATTCCAGGGCCGGAATAATCAGAACTTGATTTTCTGATAATGAGAAGTTTATTTTCTCTAAATGGCGGAACTGGATCAGAACATCGTCCACGAATCACTCACCCTGCTCGGCGAGCTTCTCGGGGGACGAAGAGAGCGGGCGCTTCATCTCGTCGTTTCGGGAGGCGCGGCCCTGCTCGCTGCCGAGATTATTTCCCGAACCACCAATGACGTGGATGTGATCGCGATGCGTGGGGAGGTGGACGGCGATATCGTCGATGCCTATCCGCTCCCGGAGTTTCTCAAAGAGTGCGCCCGCGAAGTCGCGGAGGAGAAGCGCCTGCGCCCGGGTTGGTTGAATGCCGCCACGGCCCTGTTGATGATCGACCTTCGCCGCTTTCCGTCCGACTTCCTCGGCGATCTAATCGAACGCTCCTATGGGGAATGGCTGCGGGTCAGTTTCATCGGGAGGTCCGGCCAGATCTATCTGAAATTCTACGCTGCGGTGGCCCGCAGCGAGGCCCGCGACCTTGGGGATCTTCGCGCCCTGGCTCCCAATGCCACGGAAGCGGAGCGAACCGCTCGTTGGCTCATCGAGGAAGAGGTGATTTCCAAAGGACAATACCCCCGACTCATCGAACTGTTGCGAAACCTCGGACATCATGACCTCGTTCCACGAATTAAAGCGCTCGCTGAGTGACGCGCTCACCCAGTTCCTCTGGGATCAATGGGTGTCGATCGGAGTGGCCGGTGCCACCCGCTCCCGTCCCGTGCCATTCGTCGTCGATCCAGAGGTCCTCCTTCTCGCCACGACAAGGTTCGGGCTGGGAGACGCGCGCCTCTTCGGTGAGGCGCTCGACTGGCTGGCGGTGAACGGAAAACTCCTCGGTGCCCAGAGGCTCAAATCGCTGCACCTCGGTTCGGGCCTGGGGGATGTGAGGGCACTTCAGGCGATGGACCGTCACTTGGCGGAGGTCGTTCCCGGCATTCCATCGAAGCTTCTGTCTTTTGCGACCGGCCCCTCACCGTCCCCATCCCTCAGCGAGTGGTTCGGAAAATCCACGTTCGAATTGCGGGGATTGAGTCGCCGCCCGGATCCGGGAGAGCCCGAGGCCTTCCTCTTCAAAATGCGGTCGTTTTTCGGGATCAATGCCCGTGCCGAAGTCTTTTCCTGGCTTCTGCTGGCGGGGCATGCCGGGCATCCGGCGGGGATTGCACGGGAAACGGGCTGGGGCGCCAAGACCATCCAGGTCGTGCTAAACGAAATGGCCGAGTCGGGACTGGTCTCCGTCATGGAGGGAGAGCGGGAAAAACGCTTTCGAATTCCTCAGGGCGACTGGAAATTTCTCCTGCCGCAGGGCCGTCGTCCGGTCTGGTGGTGCCAGGCACCATTCTACGAGGCATGCTCCGGCATCGTGCAACTGCTCGATGAACTGGAGGCGGCTGCTTCCGCCAGCGAGGCGGCGAAGGCCGTGAAAATCAGGGGGATCCTCCCCGGGGTCACGAAGGATTTTGTCCTCGCAAAACAATCGGGACGATTTGAGATACCCGCATCTCTCCGTGGGGCTGAACTGGTCGAAGCCGTAAAAAATGAAACACTGCGGCTTATCAACGACATCAATGACCGCGGGGGGCTCATTATCCCGGGCGAGAATCTTCTTAGGTAGAGCTGCGTCCAAGTCATCTGCCCGTCGATTTGTTCGGACCACGAATGGCACGAATTTCACGAATGGGGGAAAATGGCTGACCGGGTGAGTGCCTGAGGATGGGAGGCTGATGTGGCGTGTAAAGTAGAACGGGTCTCCAGGCCCGTTTGGCACTGCTCCGGCCTGATGAGGAACGGGCCTGGAGACCCG
>JBDNIL010000062.1:0-4723 GCA_041688355.1 Verrucomicrobiales bacterium
CGTCGAGCCGGAGATCGCCCTCGAGTGTCTTTTCATCCGGTCCGTGGCACTGGAAGCACTTATCCGAGAGGATGGGGCGAATATCCCGATTGAAATCCAGTTTTTTCTCCTGCGCCGTGAGTGCGGAGTAAAACAGCAGGAGAGGGATCAGGATAGCGTAGGGACGAAAAAGCATTCCCGACAAATCTAGCGGAAAACGCAGCATCCCCCAAGGGCCGTGTCTGCGCCCCTCAGAGCAGAGCGGTCGCCACTTTTTCCCCGAATAAAGGGGGCGGTGCGGCCGCCACTTGCCGAATGACTGATTGTAGGGCACGTTTGGCGCCGGAAAACCCGCTGGCCTCACCTTTACACCCCTCCTACCCATGCCCGTTGACGGAAAAACCACGGTCGGCCTTATTTCACTGGGCTGCGCCAAAAATTTGATCGATTCCGAGATCATGATCGGTCACTTGCAGGAGGCGGGCATGATGATGACGCCTAATCCGGAGCTCGCCGACGTCCTCATCATCAATACCTGCTCCTTTATCGATAACGCGAAAAAGGAGAGTGTTGATACCATCCTCGGGGCCGTCGATGACCGCGAGGCCTCGCGTCCGCGTCAGAAGATCATCGTGGCGGGTTGTCTCTCGCAGCGTTTTTCCAAGGAACTGCCGGGGCTGATGCCCGAGGTGGATGCCTTCATCGGTCTCGACCAGATCACCTCGGTCGCCCCGCTCATCCGCGATCTCATGGCCAAGGACGTCGCTCTGATCTCGGAGAACCACGTCACCGCGAAGCCGATGTATATCCCGGACTATGACACCCCGCGCTTTCGCCTGACTCCGCAGCACACCGCCTACATCAAGATCGCCGAAGGTTGTAATCACCCGTGCTCTTTCTGCATCATCCCGAAGATCCGGGGAAAGCACCGCTCCCGCACGGTGGAGTCGGTCGTGAAAGAGGCCGAGCAACTCGTGAAATCGGGGGTAAAAGAAATCAACCTCATCTCGCAGGACACGACCTACTTCGGCATGGATCAGTGGGAAGGGCAGCGCCCCAATCCCCGCAGCCCCGTCGATTCTACGAGAGGCGATTCGCTCGCGACG
Organism: Verrucomicrobiales bacterium; assembly: GCA_041688355.1. Taxonomy (GTDB): domain Bacteria; phylum Verrucomicrobiota; class Verrucomicrobiia; order Verrucomicrobiales; family DEV007; genus Arctic95D-9. Next base: position 1,086 of record JBDNIL010000062.1, read on the forward strand.
CTGCTCCGCGCGCTGAATGCGATCGAGGGAGATTTTTGGATTCGCCTCCTTTACACCCACCCCGCGCATTGGAGTGATGAGCTCATCGAGACGATCGCAGAGTGCCCGAAAGTGGCCCGCTATGTCGACATGCCGCTGCAGCACATCTCTGACCGCATGCTCGGCGCGATGAAGCGCGAGACCGATGGCAACTACATCCGTGATCTCATCCGCCGGATGCGGGCGGGCATCCCCGATCTCGCCCTGCGCACCACTTTTATCGTCGGATTCCCCGGTGAGACCGACGAGGATTTCCGCGAGTTGCTCGAGTTCCTCGAAGAGACCCGCTTTGAGCGTGCCAGCGTCTTCAACTACTCCCGTGAGGACGGCACCCGGGCCGCCAAGCTCACGGGGCAGGTCCACCACATGACCCGCAAGAAGCGCTGGAACGAGGCCATGCTGCGCCTCGAAAAACTCGCCGAAGAGCGCAATCGCAGTCAGGTCGGCCGCAAGCTCCGGGTCCTCGTCGATGCTCCCGGACAGGCGCGCGGGGAGATGGATGCGCCCGAAGTGGACGGCACCGTCTTCATCCCCGCCGAGCTGCCCGTGGGCGAGTTCGCCGAGGTGACCGTGCGCGAATGGCGCGGGTATGATCTGGTGGCGGGGTAAAATAACGACTGGCATAGCGCGGACAGGGCTCAGGCAGAGGTCGACAGGGTTACCTTCGTCGGGAAAACTCGTCTCATGAGATTGCTCGTTTTATTTCTCCTGATTCTCGTCTTCGTGATCCCTGCCAATGCCGACGAACTGCTCGCCGGGGCGGGCAGGGTCGAGATCACTCGCCCGGGAGCCGATGCGGGGAGCAATCCGCCGATGGTCAAGGCGCTCGTGCTCTCCCGCGGTGCGACAAACGCGGTCATCATCACCGTCGATGCCGTCGCCGTCGCAGGGATAGGCTCGATCCGTGATCCCTACCTCGCCGAGGTGCGGACCGCCCTGACCGAATCTTTCGGCATCGCGCCCGGGTCCGTCCTCGTTAATGCGAGTCACTGCCACGCCCTCGTCTCCGATGACATCGCGGCCCGCACCGTGCAGGCGGTGAAGGCGGCCTGGGAAAGTCGAGTCCCCGTCAGGATCGGTGCGGGCGTGGGGCACGAGGACGGCATCATGGAAAATCGTCGGCTCAAAATGAAGAGCGGCGCCGAGATCGACGTGCGTCATGCCTACGCACTGCCGCCCGATGACGAAGTCGCGGCCGTTGGCCCGATCGATCCCCGGATCGGATTGCTGCGGATCGATCGTCTCGACAACGGGGAACCGCTCGCGGCCGTCTATCAGTTTGCCTGCCATCCCATTCAGGGCGTGCCGGGAGGGGGGAACACCGCCGACCTCAGCGGGTTCGCTTCCCGGGTGATCGAGGCGAATCTCGGGGACGGCAGCGCCACCGCGCTCTTCCTGCAAGGTTGCGGCGGGGATATTAATCCGGTCCTTTACAAGTCGGTCAATCTCCCACGCGACGGCGAGATGCACGGCAACAAGCTCGGGCTCAGCGTCCTCGCGGGACTGAGAAAGATCGAGACGAGCGAGGATGCGCCTCTTACGATCGCCCGCGAGACCCTGACACTACCACGCGCTGACCTCGCCCCGCGCATCGCGGAGATGGGGAAGGAGATCGATGTGCTGGTCGATTCGTTCAAGGGGACAAAGCTGAACTTCGAGACCTTTCTTCCGCTCTATGTGAAATACCACGTCAACGGCGACTTCCCCTCCGAGTCCTCTCACCGCTACCTGCAGGACGAGATGCTGAAAAAAGAGGATTGGAAAACGCTCGACGCCAACAACGAGGCCGCGATGGATGCCTACCTGCGTAATCTCCGCGTGATGGAGGACCTCACCCGGCGGCAGATCAATCTCGCCCTGCTCGAGCGGCATCAGGCGGCGAATCTTGAGGCCGGGAAGACGGTCGAGGCGGAAGTCGTGAGCCTGCGGGTCGGGGAGTTCCGGCTCGTGACCTTCCCGGCCGAGTTGACCGTCGAGGTCGGATTCGGGATCAGGGAAAAATCTCCGCATCCTCTCACCTTTGTCTCGGGCTACACGAACGGTTATCTCTACTACGCCCCCACCGTCGAGCAGATGAAAAATCGCGGCGGCGCGCAGGAGGACAGCGATTGTCTGCTCGCCCCCGAGTGGCAGGGCATCTTCGAAGCGGCGGCGGTGCGGATGCTGGGGGAGTGAGGGGTTGGGGCGCCTGGAATGAAAGTAGAACGGGTCTCCAGGCCCGTTCGTCGTCTGCCCGGTCTTACAAAGGAACGGGCCTGGAGACCCGTTCTACGGAAGAGAGACCTCACTTCGCAATCTTCTCATCGTCCCCGTGCGAAGAGTCGTCTTTCACTTTTTTCCCGCCGTGCTGGGTGGCGAGGAAGGCGACGAGATCACGGAAATCACGGGGCGGCAGCGCGGCGGCCATGGGGGGCATCGCGGAGATAGGCGGGGCGACGGTGGCGATCTGGTCGCGCTCGATGCGGATGGGCTGGTTGTCGAGTCCTACCACGACCACATGCGTCTCTTTGTCTTCGGCGAGACGACCTAGGACAGGATCGCCCAATTTTCGCGTGACCGACGTCATGCCGTAGCCGGGAGAGATCTCGGCCCCGGGATTGGCGACAGATTCGAGGATTTTTTCGCGGGTAAGTCGTGTTGCGACCTGACGCAGATCAGGGCCCTGGATGCCCCCTTTGTCACCGCCTTCTCCGCCGATCTTATGACACTGGAGACAGGCTCCCTGATTTGTGAAAACGATCTCTCCGGCGGTTGCGTTGCCGCCTTCCAATCCGAGGAGGAAAACGGCGTTCGGATCCGACCCGGCGTGGCTCGTTGCTTCGCCGTGACTCTGCGCGGCGAGGGCGAGGTAGGCGTCGAGCCAGAGTCCGGGGCGCAGCGTCGCGGCGCGTTCTTTCCAAAGCGTGGCGATGGTCTCGACCTCGGTTCCGGCGAGTCCGGCAATGGCGGCGCGGGCGACGGGGAGGGGGGCATCGTTGATCGCGGCGGCTGCCTGGTCGGCGATTCCGTCGAGACCGAGGGCAAAGGCGGCGGTCATTGCGGCGGCGCGGACGGGGGCTTCCTTGGCGGAGAGCAGCGACGTGACCAGCTCCTTCGTCCCCTCTGGCTTAGAGGTGGTGAGGCTCTCGATCACGGCCACTCGGAGAGCGGGGGTGAGTTTCTCATTTTTTGCCTGGGCGAGCAGCGTCTCCGGATCGAGTTGGATCCCGGCCGTGGTCGCGAATTCCATTGCGAGGGTGATGAGCTCGGGATCGTGGGGCACGGCGAGGAAGTCGCGGAGGGCTCCCCCGAGGACGGGGGCGAGGGCGGTGAAGGAGCGGCCCTCTTTCACGACCTGCGGCCGGTAGTGCCCGAGCACGGGATCGGTCTCGATCGCGGCTTCCCATTGTTTCAGCCCGTTCAGCGCGGCCTTGCGGACCGGCTTCGCGAGAGTGTCATCGGCCGCCAGTTCCAGCATAGCGAGGGCGTGGGCGGGCGTGCCCTTGCGGTAGTTCGCGGCGACGAGGCGGCGCTGCACGGCTTCGGGCAGGGTGGAAATATTCTCGCGGAAAGCGGCAAGCACCTCCCCGGCAGCGGAGTCGAGAGCGTCGGTGTCGTGA
>JBDNIL010000432.1:0-6293 GCA_041688355.1 Verrucomicrobiales bacterium
GTATTTCCTGATGGGCAAACTGGGTGGCCTCGACTCCGGAACTGCTGCCCAGATGGAATCGATGAAGGAGATGATGGGGACCGCCTCGCTCATCAATTTAGTCGTCTACGGAGGGGCAGGCGTGCTCATGATCGTGGTTGCCATCGGCTGCCTCCTCTTCAACCGCTGGGCGAGGCCCTCCGCCCTCACGCTCGGCTGGGGCTGGCTCTACATGGGTGTGGTCATGATGGCCTCCCTCGCCCTCATCATCGGACCGATGAAAGAAATCATGGGGCCCCGCAAATTTTTCCTGTAAAAGGGCCTGATCGCTAGTTGGGAAGCTGAAGGTTGTCGATTGGTTTAGGAGGGATGCTTAACGGGTTGGTTTATCGGCTTGGTTTGGTTTCTGCGGTCTGGAGGTAGGCTTTGCCGGTTTCCCATTCTTCGGAGATTTCGATGAGGACGGCGGTGGCGAGACGCAAGAGCGAGGATTCGCCGGGGAAGAGCCCCACGACGCGGGTCCGACGTTTGATCGGCGAGTTGAGAGTCTCGCACATGTTTGAGGTCCCAGCCGCTTACGCGCGGCCTCAGGGAAGCTGAAGACGGTGAAGCCTTCGGGAAGGTTCGCCTCGGCCCAAGCGGCAAGCTGCGGGGCTTTGCTTGAGTATTCGCCGACGAAGGCGGAAAGCTTCCCCTCAGCGTGGGCGCGGTCTTCCGCGTTGAAGATGCGGCGAATGTCCTCCGCGACCTTCTGCTTGAGGTCCTCCATTGGTTCGATCAATCGGATGAGCATCTTCAGCCGTTCTAGCAATTTATATCGGGGCACGAGTTCCTACTATCGGATCGAGGATGACATCATCGAACCTCTCTGTGCCCTGATCTGCGATAAGCTGGATCGGGATCAGGACGCGGTGGCTTCGGGGTCGCGGATTTCGTCCTGAGTCCGTTTCGCATCACTCCCTGTCCCGGGGGGAAAGTTGTCGGCAAACTTTTTCTCGATAGCGGGTTCCTTCGCGATACCCCAGTCCGTATTAAATTTGTGGTTATCAACGGATAAAACAATGCTTCTTCCCTCCCTCGTGATCCTCGTTGTCATGCTGACGCTGAGCTTCGTCACCCTGCTGGCGTTCTCGAAGACAGCATCAAGCGGTCAGTTTGAGAATCCACAGGAAGCAGCGCGTTCGATCTTCGACGCCGATGAACCGATCGGAAAACCCACCGACCCTCTTTTGCAAAATCTCCGCGATGAAGCTGACCCAAAAGGTTAAGACACCCTCCTTCCTCCTCGGCATTGCCTTACTGCTTTGGCTCCTTCACTGGCCAATTCTCCAGGGAATTGCCTGGGCGGGAATGGTCGTGAGCTACTCGAAAGCTCACGGAATTCGAAGCGGTTGGGAGATGACTTTTAGTGGTGACTACCCCTGTGCGGTGTGTATTGCAATACAAACAGGAGTGGAAAGCGAAACGGCTCTTTTCACCTCATTGCTCCAAAATCCCGGCTTCTATGTGGTTGGGCCCCTAACCCTTGTCCTGTTGGCTGGTATTTCAGTTTTTAAATCTTTCCGTCCGGAAAATGACTGCCTCCGATTTCACTAAAACCGAAGGGCTTTCGGCTTCCCCGGCGGAGCAGAGGGAAATGCTGCAGCGCCGTCTTGAGATTGACCGGGCTGCGCGATGGCCGGTCGGTATCTTCCTCGGGTCCAGCATCCTCTGGCTCGTCCTCGGGTCGCTTCTTGCGCTTGCGGCATCGATCAAGATGCATGATCCGGAGTTCCTCGCGAACAATCCCTGGCTAACCTTCGGCCGGGTGCGACCGGCCCACTTGAATGTCGTCGCCTACGGCTGGCTTTCGACCGCGGGGATCGGGATCGGGCTCTGGATTCTCTCGCGTCTCTGTGGCGTTGCGATTGAAGAGTATCGCTCTCTCGCCCTCGCGGCGCTTCTCTGGAATGTCGGGAATGTCGTCGGGACCTGGGGGATTCTCCGGGGTGACTCGACCGCGGTGGAGTGGCTCGAGTATCCGACCTACGCGGCTCCGTTTCTCCTCATCTCATTCGCCTTCGTGACGATGACGGCCTTCAGCATCATGCGGAGGCGAAGGCCCGGGCATATTTATATTTCCCAGTTTTACATCATGGCTGGTTTTATCTGGCTGCCGGCCCTCTTTTTCACCGCGCATGGCCTGCTCGTTCTTTTTCCGGTTCAGGCACCGGCCCAACCGCCGATCAACTGGTGGTATGCGCACAATGTGCTGGGGTTATGGTTCACCCCGATCGCCCTCGGGGCGGTCTACTACTTGATTCCGAAAATCATCGGGAAACCGATTCACTCCTACTATCTCTCGATCATCGGGTTTTGGTCGCTCGCCTTTTTCTACGCCTGGAACGGGATGCATCACCTCATCGGCGGTCCCTATCCGGCGTTCCTCATCACCGCTTCGGTCGTCGCCAGTGTCATGATGTTTATTCCGGTCGTGACCGTCGCGATCAATCACCATTTCACGATGATCGGCCACTTTAAGGATTTGAAATATTCCCCGACGCTCCGTTTCGTCGTCTTCGGAGCGATGAGCTACACGCTCGTTTCGTTCCAGGGATCTCTCTCTGCGATTCGGGAACTGAATTACATCACCCATTTCACTCACTACACCATTGCTCATGCCCACCTCGGTGCCTACGCCTTTGCTTCGATGGTTTTCTTCGGCGCGATCTATTACATCATGCCGCGACTGCTGGAGCGTGAGTGGCCCTCGCGCGGGCTCATCCGGATGCACTTCTGGGGTTCGGCGATCGGCATCACGATCTACTTTGTGATGCTCTCCCGGGGCGGTCTCCTCCAGGGGATCGAATTGAATCTCAAAGAGACGCCCTTCATGGAAATCGTGGAAGCGACGATCCCCTATCTGAAGTGGCGAAGCGTCGGCGGCAGTCTCATGACGATTGGTCATCTCGCCTTCATGGTCTCTTTCGTCTGGATGGTGATTGATCGAAGAAATCGCGGATCGGAACCAACCCTTTTCGCCAACCGCAAACCCGGGGAAACCAAATCAGCCTCATGAGCAACCGTTTCCGATTTATTCTCATTGGTTCTATCCTGACGTTCGCCTCCGCCTTCGGTGGTCTCGTTCTGCTTCCGGTCTGGGGTCTCGGCAATTTCGAACAGGTCCCCGATCCCGAAACGGGGGAAATGATTCCGCCTCTGTTAACCAACCAGGAGCAACGCGGACTCCAGGTTTACGTCAAAAATGGATGCATCTACTGCCACAGCCAGCAGGTCCACCCGGAACGGGCGCGCACCGATCTCGCGAGAGGATGGGGAAGTCGCCGCACCGTCGCGCATGATTACATGAACCAGGGAAGAGCGCAGCTCGGGACGATGAGGACGGGTCCGGACCTGTCTAACATTGGCGTCAGAAATCCCTCATTGACCTGGCATCTACTTCACCTCTATGACCCGCAGACAACTTCACCGGGATCGATTATGCCTCCCTTTCGTTTCTTATTCGAGGAGCAGGAAATTGGAGAGGCCGGGCCTTCGCCGGATGCTTTGAGTATTCCTGCTGGGTTCGCACCACCCGAGGGAAGGGAGGTCGTCCCGACTGCGGAAGTGCTCGATCTCGTTGCCTATTTGCAGTCGCTTCGTCTTTCCGAATACGAGGTGCCCGAAGCGGCGGCGGCCCGAATCGAATCAGTGATTGAATGAAGCAGCAACCGGGATCCGAACGTGGCGAAGATTTGGATGTGGTGAAAGTCCATGGGCAGATCATGCGTGAAAAACCCGAGCCGTTCGAGTTGCTGCGTGCTGCTCCCGGATGGCTCAAGCATGGTATCTACGCTCCACTCCTCATTTGGGCGCTGCTTTACCTGTTCAGTGCTTCCGGAGGGTTCAAATGGAACGAATACTATGAAGGGTCCCGCTCGACCACGGCAATGGTTAGTATGATAGAGCCGCCGGCAGATGTGCCTCAAACGGTGGCATCGACCGGGGACGACTCTGTCCTCCTTCGGAAAGAGGGTTCGCAGGTGTATCAGCAGGTTTGTATCGCGTGTCATCAGGCGACTGGCGAAGGTCTCGCGGGAGTCTTCCCGCCGCTCGTCGGATCGGAGTGGGTTTCCGGCAGCGACGATCGTCTTGCCGCGATCGTTCTTCATGGGCTGATGGGACCGATCGAAGTGAAAGGACAAACGTGGAATGGCGTCATGCCTCCGCAGGGCGCGACGCTCGATGACCGACAGATCGCTGCTGTTTTGACCTACATTCGCTCCGAGTGGGGGAATGATTCTCCACCGGTGGAACCGGCTACTGTGGGTGGCATCAGAGAAACGTTTAGCGGGCACGCTCCGTGGACCATGGAAACCCTCGGAGGATCCATTCCCTGACCAATGAGTGCCTGTTGCGGAACTGAGGTGATCAACAATCCTGCCCCCGGATGGGAGAAAGGATCTTCCGTTGCTTCCTTTCGCGAGTGGATGAAATTCGGTGCCCTCGCCATGATCGCCGGGGTCTCCATGATCGGCACTCTCGCGATCAATCTCGATGAACCGCCCGGCGTCCTGCGGTCCGTCACGCACGCCTTTCTCGGCTCGATCACACTTATTACGATGGTCTTTGTCGGCTGGCCTATGGTTCGCCGCGCTGCGAAGCGATTCATCACTCTGGAAACGCTTTTTCTCATCGGGATCATCGGCGCCTTCACTGCTTCGGTTTACTCCAGTGTCACTCGAATCGGACACATCTATTATGACGTGGTCCTGGTCCTCCTCGCGATTTATCACCTCGGTCAGGTCATCAAACGTCAACAGGTCACCAAGCTCAACGATCTCTCAAAATCGATTCCCGGAATGCAGGGAAAGGCGAGGCGGAAACGCGGAGAAGAGATCGTCGAAATCAGTATTGCCGCGCTGAAAAAGGGCGACCACGTCATCGTCGAACCGGGCGAAATGATTCCCATCGATGGCAAGGTTCAGCACGGCCGCGCATTCGTCGAGGAGCTGCCTCACACCGGGGAACCCTTTCCGGTGCCGAAGGAGGAAGGCGCGCCCCTCATTGCCGGGACGCGGGTCCTCGACGGACGGCTCGAGATCGTCGCGGCGGTCGATGGAGACAAGCGCGAGATCGATCGCCTCCATGCTTCTCTTTCCGGGACGAAGCCGAGTGCCTGCGAAGCGCTTGCTCAGAAGATCCTCAATGGATTTGTCCCCGCCGTTATCCTCATCTCCCTGCTCACCTTTCTGGGATGGGGGTTGATCGGTGGCTCGTGGTCTGAGGCGATCTTCCACGGCTTGGCGGTCACGATTGTCGCCTGTCCCTGTGGTCTCGGGATCGCGATTCCGCTCGCCGCGCGGCGTGGGTTTTTCCAACTCCGCTGGCTCGGTCTGACCCCGCGCGATCCCGATCTCATCTCCCGGATCGCAAGAACGGACACCCTTGTCTTTGATAAAACCGGCACACTCTCACACGAGCAAATCGGACTGGCCCGGCTGGAAATCCTTTCCGGCGCTCCTCCTCAGTTGAGTGCCTGGCTCACGACGATCCAGCGCCATTCGACTCACCCGGTGGCGCGCCCTTTCTGGGGACTGGCTGAACCGGCCGAACTCGACCTCCTTGAAATCACCGCTCTCCCGGCGCGGGGGATCGAGGCGGTTTTTGAGAGGGAAGGGGTTCGGCAGCACCTCATCATTGAAGGTCTGCGGGAGGAGAAGAAGGCCTGCTGCTGCTCTTCGGTTGCGCCAGCGACAAAACGGGCCCTGCGAGTGATCCTCAACGGAGAAGAAGTCGCCATCGCCCATCTTGCCGAAAGCCCCCGTGAGAAAGTCGCCGAGATTCTCGCGGATCTCAGTGCGAGCGGATACCGGATCGAAATCATGACGGGAGACTCCATCGTCCCCGCAGGATTGGAGGCCCTCGCGGCCGCGACGCACACGTCGATGTCCTCTCGTGAAAAAGCAACTCTCACCAAACAACTTCAGGAAGAGGGGCGGCGGGTCCTTTTCGTCGGGGACGGGTTGAACGACAGTGAAGCGCTCCTCGCCGCTGATTCCTCAATCGCGCTCTCTTCCGGGAGCAGTGTTTCTCACGAGGTCGCTCACGGGGTCCTCGAGGCGACTCACTTTTCGCAGTTACCCCAAATTCTGCAGGTCGCGAGATCGGTTGATCGACGGCTCAACCGGATTCTCTCATTCGTTCTCGTCTACAACGCGGCGGGCATTCTCCTCGCGGCGTCGGGTTTGTTACACCCGGTCTTCGCCGCCCTCCTCATGCTCGGTTCAAGCGCGACCGTGTTGCAAATGAGCGCGAAAAGCGACGAGACCGAA
>JBDNIL010000433.1:0-28892 GCA_041688355.1 Verrucomicrobiales bacterium
GTATGTTACACCTGCCACAAAGTCGGTGAAGCCGGGATAGACTTCGGTCCCGATCTCTCCAGCTTCGGACGCCAGCAGCCGACCGAGGTCATCGTGAACGCCCTCGCCAATCCTTCGGCGGACATTTCCCACGGCTTTGAAGGCTCAAAAGTGACGATGAACGACGGCGTCGTCGTCACCGGAATGGTCCTCGCGAGCGGAGATCCGCTCATCATCAAGTCCATCGGCGGTGTCATGCAGACGATCCCGAAGGATCGCATCAAGTCGACCGAGCCTCTCGGCCGATCCCTCATGTACGATCCCGCGAACCTCGGCCTCACCGCCCAGTCCATCGCGGACATCACCGCGTATTTGAAGAGCCTCTGAGGCCAACTTCAAACTTCAAACTTAAAACCTAAAACCCAGTTTTAGATCCCGACCCGTCGGAACAATTCATCGAGCGGCAGTTGCAGGCCGATGTAGAAGTCGCCGAACTCACCGTAGAGGGAGCTCACTTCGTCGAAGCGCATCTCGTAAACGATTTCCTTAATGTCCTGGGTGTTGTGGGAAAAGAGGGTGACGCCCCACTCGGACTCATCGAGGCCGGTCGAGCCGGTGATGAGCTGGCGCACGCGGCCTGTGTAAGTGCGGCCCACCTTGGCGTGGCCGGCCATGAGCTTGCGGCGGGTTTCGTAGTCGAGGTAGTACCAGTTGTGAGTCTCACCCCGCTTTTTCGACATGGGGTAAAAGCAGAAGACCGGCCAGTCGGGCATGTTCGGGTAGAGTCGGTCGCTGTTGTATTTGGCCATCCGCTTGCGGAAGTCCTCCAGCTTGGCCTCCATCTCCGGGGTGCCGGCGGCGATGCCGTCCTCTTCGGTGACGCTGAGGGCATACTGCTCTGCGGTCGTGGTGTATTCGCTGAGCTCCGTCATGCTGAGGTAGCTGTAGACGGGGGTGAGGATGTCGGGACCGAGAGCGCGACCGAGGCGTTTTTCGAAGTCGTTCGCCTTGTGGAGGTCGTCAGTCAGGATCATGAAACCGAGGTCGGCTTTCGGCGTCACGATGGAGAAGGTGAGGAGCTGGGTCGACTCGGTCGAGCGGATCTCCTGCACGAGCTCGGCGAGGTGCGTCTTGGCCTCGAGCTTCTCTTCGTCGCTGTAGAGAGACCACTGGGCCTGTTCGATGTGGTAGAAAAGATGGATGACGTGCCAGCCCTCGCGGGGGATGACGCGGTCCGAGTCGGCTGGGTTCGTTGCAGAGGCGTGGGGATTCATAGAAAACGGTATCTTACCTTGCCATTCGTTGCCGGGATGACAAGCTCTTCAACAAGCCGACGAAATCGTTTGCGTCCACTCAAAAAAAATCCTAGTTTTGCGCGCCTCAAAACGGGGGCACCCACGTAAAAAACCAGTATGGCCGATCTCGAAAACAGATACGATGACAACATAGTCGGTGAGTATTACGTCGATGACCAGTGCATCGACTGCGATCTCTGCCGTGAAACCGCCACCGACAACTTCACCCGCAACGAAGACGGCGGATATTCCTACGTCTACAAGCAGCCCACCACGCCCGAAGAGCTGGCTCTCTGCGAAGAGGCCATGGAAGGCTGCCCCGTCGAAGCGATCGGGAACAACGGAAAAGACGTCTGATTTTCCTCCCTTCACCACGGAAAACGGCGCTTCCTACAGGGTTGGGCCGTTTTTTTATGGAGTTTTGGTCCGGATCGCCGTAGCTTCTCCTCCGTATGCGCTACCGCCCCAGACGTCCTGTCAAAGACCGGGTCCTCGCCGAATGGCGCGGCTACTGGGAGCCGCAGGATGTATCCAAATACGAGCAGGAGATCGAATCCGTCGTCGGCAAGGCCATGAAAGGCCTCGGCTTGAAAGACCGCTTTAATGAGGAGCAGGTCTTCGAGGCGTGGAACGAGATGGTCGACAACTTCATCGGCAGCAACGCCCGTCCCGTCGTTCTCGAGAAAAAAGTTCTCAGCATCCAGGTCCTCCATTCGACCGTCCACTACGAGCTGGAACGGATGAAAGGCCAGCTCCTCCAGCGGATGCAGGAGCGCTTCGGAGCGGAAAACATCCGCGACATCCGCTTCCGGCTGGGCTGACTCCTCAATGAACGATCCGCATCATCCGCCAAGGAGGAGGGACACTCCTGTCCCTCTCGTGTCATCGGGCGTCGATCATTGGGCGACCGGAATGTTGCCCCCCCTTGTTTCTAAAACTTCATGAGCGATCACATTCATATCAAAGGTCTGCGTCTCGTCACGCGGGTGGGAGTGCCGGCCGAGGAGCGTGCGCTCCCGCAGAGTGTCGCGGTCAACGTCACGATCACCCTGTCAAAGTCCTTCAAGGGCTTTGACGACCGCATCGAGCACACGATCGATTATTATCAGGTCTCCCTGCGGCTCCGTGAGGTCGCCGCGACGGGGGAGCGCAAGCTCATCGAGACGCTCGCCGAAGACCTCGCGGCTTCGGTGATCGCCTTTGACGGGGTCTGTGCGGTGACTCTCGAGGTCGTGAAATTCATCCTGCCCGATTGCGAGAGCGTCAGCGTCCTCATTACCCGGGCGCGTGAACACGTGTAAAGAGTGCGCTCCCGGGTGAACCCCGGCGACGTATTGTTAGAATGAAAAAGGCGCGTCTTTCCCTCTGGATCAGTCTCTCCGTCGTCGTGGTCGGGGGCATCGCCTTTGTCGCGACTTCCCGGGCCGGGTATGAGACGGCAGCCTTCGAGCTCGTGAAAAAGGACGGTCCCTTCGAGATTCGTGACTACGCCGGTCTCGTTGTCGTGACGACGCCGATGAAGGGCGGCGGGCAGAATGGCAGTTTCGGGCGGCTTTTTAAATACATCTCCGGAGAAAATGCGTCGGAGCAGAAGATCGCGATGACCACGCCGGTCTTCATGCCGGCCTCGGGCGATGGAGCCCCGGGAGAGATGCAGTTTGTCGTCCCGGCCGATGTTGTGAAGGCAGGAGCCCCGGCCCCCGCCGATCCGTCGGTGAAGCTCTCGAAGATGAGCGGTGGCAAGTACGCGGTGCTGCGCTACAGCGGACGCGGCACCGCAGAGGACCGGGCCGCCAAGCTTGCCCAGCTTCGCGAGAGGATCGTCAAAGAGGGCCTCAAGTCGGGTGGAGGTCCCGTCTACGCCGGCTACGACCCGCCGTGGACCCCGGCCCTGATGCGGCGCAATGAGGTCCTGCTGAAGCTGAAGTGAGTCCTCTCACTCGCTGCTGAGCGAGCGCATCGTCCCGGCGGCGTTCGCGGCGGAGTCCGAGGCTTGGGCGAGGTGGGCTCTCATTGCGGCGGCGGCGGCTTCCGAGTCTCCCTGCCGGATCGCTTCGAGGATGGCGAGGTGTTCGTCGGCGGTGGTTTCGTGGATGCCGTAGCTCTGCTCGCCGACGATCTCGCGGACCGACTGGATCACTTCGCCATAGCGGGAGATTTCGGAACTGAGTCGGTGATTTCCGGAAGCAGCGGCGAGGGTCCGGTGAAGGGTGCGGTCGTGTTTCCAGTCCGGATCGATCCCGCCCGACTCCCGGATCGCGGTGAAAGCGGCAAAGAGCGAATCGAGCGTCACATGATCGAGACGTCCCGCCGCAAGACGGGCCGCCTCGACTTCGAGGAGGGAGCGGACGTCGTAGATCTCGCGCAGCTGATCGGGACCAAAGGGAAGAAAGACCGCGCCGCAGTTCCTCCGCAGCTCGATGAGCCCGAGCCCCTGCAGCTCGAGGAGGGCCTCGCGCACCGGAGTGCGGCTGACCCCGAATTTCTCGACTGCCTCCGCCTCGGTGAGCCGGGCGCCGCCTTCCCATTCCCCCTTGAGCAATCCCGCGAGGAGTCCGCGCACGACGATGTGTTTGCCGGCAGAGCGCGGGCGGGGACTCGGGGGTGGAGGGATAAGGGATGACATGAACAGGGGGGAAAGGAAAGACCGGAATATTGATCATACTCCCGCTGCGGGCTATCGGAGTTTTTTTAACTTTCACCGCGGGGAGCACGGACGCGCGGCTTTGGACATTCCTTTTTCCTGCCTCTTGGCGGGAGACGATTCCGCGCTAAAGTCCGTTTATCAAACCGGCCCTCCTCCAGATCTATCGTATCTCGATCCTCCTCGCTATCGCCTGGCTCATCCGCAGTCACCACTCGAATCGGCGGGTGCAGGGCGATTGGCCGGTCACGGTGGCTGAGGTGAGGGCCTTCCTGCCGCAGGCGGAGCGTCTCCGGGTCGATCCCGGTCCTCGCGGCGGACTCGGGGTTTACGGCGGGGCGGGCGAAAAGATCGGCTACGCGGTGCGGACTATGCCGGAGTCGCGAAGGATCGTCGGCTACTCGGGGCCGAGTGATGTGCTGGTGGTCTTCGACGCGGAGGACAAAGGGCTCGGCGTCGCGATCCGGCACAGCTACGATACGCCCAGCCACGTCGAGGATGTGACGCGCGATTTTCTGTTCATGGAAAAATGGAACGGACGGTCCCGGGATGAGATCGCGGAGATCACCGATCTCCACGCGGCCGGCATCTACGGGGTCTCCGGGGCGACGCGGACGAGCGAGGCGGTCGCGCAGAGCATCACCCATCGCCTTGCCCTCGCGGCGGGCGGGGAGGGGATGGAGACTGTTTTCCGCTTCGAGTGGCGTGACGGGGCGCTGCTGGGGTTCCTCGCTCTGGGATGCCTCTTCGCCTTCTGGAAAGCAAAGTCTTTTCAGCGCTGGCGCTGGGTCTTCTCGGTGGGCACGATTTTGGGGCTCGGGATCTGGATGGGGGACCTCATTGCCCAGTCCCTCATGATAGGCTGGGTCGAGAGCCGAGTGCCGTGGGAGGCGACGCCGGGGTTGGTCATTTTTGTCGTGGCGGCCTTCCTGCTGCCGTGGTTCACGAAGCAGCCGGTCTACTGCCAGTTCCTCTGTCCGCACGGGAATCTCCAGCGATGGGCGATGAAGGTGGTCCCGGCGACGTGGAAACGTCCGCTCCCCGGTGACGGCAAGTGGGTCGCGCGCTGGATCCCGGTGATGCTGCTCGTCGTAGTGCTGGCAGTCTCTTTCCTCCAGCTCGATCTCGATCTCGCGGGGATAGAGCCTTTTGATGCCTATCTTCTGCAGGGGGCGGGGGTCGCGACGATCGTGGTAGCGCTCGTCGGACTGGCGATCTCGCTTTTTTACCCGATGGCCTACTGCAAGTTCGGTTGTCCGACGGGGTGGCTCCTCGAGTTCGTGCGGCGGCGCAGCGGGAAGGACCACTTCTCTGAGCGCGATTGGATGGGGCTCGTGCTTTTTGCCATCTCACTGGCTCTCTACCTCGTCCCTCTCCCCGTCTTTCTCGGATAAATGATGGCGATACCTTCCCGGTCATTCCTCATCCGCTTCGTCGGACTGCTCGTCGTGGCTCTCGCGGCGGTCACCCTGATCGGGCTGCCTCTCGCGGAAAAGCGCACCGAGCGCCGCGTCCGGGCGATGCTGCTGACGGTGCAGGAGGGCTTGCAGCGCTACCACGTCGCGGAAGAACTGTATCCGAAAAAGCGAATGAGCGGGGCGGAACTCGTGAAGCAGTTGGCGGCGGGGGGATTCGTCGAAAAGTCGCTCCTCAATCCATGGACCGGCCTGCCTTATTCCGGGAATGCCGGCGAGGACCGGCTGCAATATCGGACGAACAGCCTTGCGGAGACCTACGAACTGGTCGTCTCTTTTCCCGGCACGGAGGAGGCGCAGTTCCGGCTCGACAGCACGGAGAATCAGTCCCTCGAATGACCACGCGATGAATATCACCGAATACAACCGCAACGCCTGGAACCTGCAGTCGCTGGAAGGCTGCCGCTGGAGCACGCCCTATCCGGACGAGCTCATCGACGCGGCGAAATCAGGCGACTGGTCTGTCATTCTCACTCCGAACAAGCCTGTCCCTGCGGCGTGGTTTCCGGCCTTTCCCGACCTCGTCGGGGTGAAGATCCTCGCTCTCGCCTGCGGGGGCGGGCAGCAGGTCCCGCTCTTCGCTGCTGCCGGGGCGGAGGTGATCTCGCTCGACGCTTCTGATGTGCAGTTGGAAAAAGATGGCGAGACCTGCGCCCGTCACGGGCTCAGGATCGAGACGATACAGGGCGATATGGCTGACCTCTCGGTGATCGAGAGCGACACGATCGATCTTATTTTTAATCCTGTCTCCAATGTCTTTGCTGAATCGCTGGACCCGATCTGGCGCGAGTGTCACCGAGTCCTGAAGCCGGGCGGGCAACTTCTCTGCGGATTTATGAATCCGGCCTTTTTCCTCTTCGACCACGAGGTGCTGGAGGAGACCGGGGAACTGCGGGGCCTTCACCGACTGCCCTACGCCGACATCGAGTCCCCCAATATGGCGCTCCTCGAAGAGCAGCTCGAAGCCCAACTGAGCCTGGAATACAGTCACAGCTGGGAAGCCCAACTCGGTGGCCAGTGCGAGGCGGGCTTTGCCATCACCGGATTCTACGAAGACGGGTGGGATGAAGAGTCAACCCGTCTCCAGAGCTGGATGCCCATGTTCGCCGCGACCCGGGCGCTGAAGTGGCGGGCCTAAGCGCGGGCCGGTAAAGAAAATAACAACCAAGACCGACGATTTCGCGTACTCTTCCATGATGAATCCCCCGACTCTGCTAAAGGCTTTCCTGATCAGTGCCACTCTATCCCTTTTCGCCGTAGCCGGACCCGCCGAGGACTGGCCGCACTTTCTGGGTCCGCGTCAGGACCTCCACAGCGCGGAGACAGGGCTCAACTTCGACTTCCCCGAATCCGGACCGAAGGTCCTCTGGGAAGTGGAGCGCGGCAAAGGGCACGCCGGTCCTGTCGTCGCGGACAGCAAGCTCGTCTTCATCCATCAGGTCGAGAAGAAGGAGCAGGTCCGGTGTCTCGATGCCGCGACCGGGTCGGAAATCTGGGAGTATTCCTATCCCGTCGATGTGGCACAGAGCTATGGCATCGTCGATGCACCGAGATCGAGCCCGGTGATCGATACAGAAACGAAGAGGGTCTACACCCTCGGTAATGACGGGGATCTCATCTGTTTTCAACTGAAAGACGGAGCCATCGTCTGGCAGAGCAAACTCCCCGATCTCTTCGGTCCGTCGCCTTTTTTCTTCGGCTACGGCTCGAGCCCGCTCGTGTATGGGGAAAAGCTCATCGTCCAGGTCGGCGCGGACCAGGCCTGTGTCGTGGCCTTAAATAAAAACGACGGCAGCCTAATTTGGCAGACCGATCACGCGTGGAATGGCAGCTACGCCTCGCCGGTGGTGATGCCCATCAACGGGCAGGATCGCCTCCTCGTCTTTGCCGGTGGCATGGTCAAGCCGCCCGTAGGCGGACTTCTCTGCATCAACCTCGCAGACGGGAAGGTCGATAGCGATTTTGCGTGGCGTTCGGATAACTTCGCGAGTGTCAATGCCGCGACGCCAGTCCCGTGCGGGGAAAATCGCGTTTTTATCAGTGAGGACTACGGCCTCGGCGGGGTGATGCTCGAGTACGGGCCCGACTTCATGCCGAGGGTGCTGTGGACGTCGCCCGAGTTCGGCTGCCAGTTCCAGACACCCATTTACCACGATGGGGTGCTTTATGGTTTCGGGGGGAATGGCGGGCTCATGCTCGCCTACGACGTCGCGACCGGACGCCACCTCTGGAACGAGGCCTTTTACCAGACCACGATTCCGTGGAAGGGCCGTGAAATCCCCATTAGTCTCGGTCATGCCCACCTCATCCACGTCGATGGCGCGTTCCTCTGTCTCAGTGAAAATGGCGACCTTCTGCGGATGGACCTGACCGCTGTTGGCTTCCGTATCCTCCACAAGACGCGGGTTTTTTACGCTCCGGAGACCTGGGCGCCGCCGGTGGTGAGCAATGGACGGCTCTACATCAATCAGAATGAACTCGGTTCGCGTCTGATCTGCTTTGATGTTTCGGGAAACGCAGCGCCATCGGAGTGATGCCAGAGGGCAAAAAAAATCCTCCCGAGAGCAGCGAAGCTCAGGGGAGGATGCCTTTGCGGAAATGTGATCCGCAGTCGGGTTAGAAGTGGTAGCGACCACCGACGAGTAGAGTGCTGTCGTAGTCTTCGACTTCACCGGCGACTTTCAAACCGAAGGTCTCGGTGATGTGGTAGATGAAACCGGCCGTGAAACGCCAGCCGTAGGGATCCTGGCTGTAGCCGCCGCTGCGGAACTGGGGCCAGATGTGGTCCTGGCTGTTGTCGCCCTCGCGGTGGAAGTAGTAGGCGTTGGCGAACATTTCGAAACGTCCGGCACGGGCGCGGATGCCGGGACCGACGTAGTAGCCCCAGGAGTCAAAGCTGCGCTTTGTGTTTTTCTGATAGTCGGAATCGAGGAACTCCCCGCCGCCTTCGAAGGTGAGATCGACGCAGTCGGCGATGGATTTGCGGAACCCGCTGCCGAGACGGTATTTGTGATTCTCGGCCAGGTCTTCGCAACCGCAGAAGGCATCGTCCATCTCACCGAAAGAATAGGAACCGGTTACAAAGAAGTCGCTCGAGACCATTTTCGAAAAGCCCGCGCCATAGCCGTGGCCGTTGGAAAAGTAGCCGCTTCCGAAGTCGGTGTTCATATACTGCAGGTCGATGAAGTCATAGGAAAGGCAGGATTCCTCCAGAAGAGGTGGCGCGAGCGGGGCGAGGCCTTTTGCAGGTGTGCTGCTCAAGTCGCCGGCGACTGAGGCACCAGTGGCGAGTAGAACGAGGCTATTGAGTAGGATGGTTACTTTTCTCATATTAATTGCGGTTTAAAATGTAAGGAAGAGGTGATTTTTTAAAATTGAAACGTATTTTCCATAAAAAATCAACCTTTTTATAAAATAAATGAAGGTTAAAACTAAAGTTTTCGAAAATAGAAGGAGCCATTAAGGACCGGGCGAAACCGCAAAGGTGAAATTAGGGGTTTCAATTCCCCTCCGGAGGGATACTTTTCGCGCCCCCGCCGTCAGACCGGCGGTAGATACCTGGAAAATATGAGTCCCGATCCTATCAACGGAGTCTTGCTGGTCGACAAAGGGCCGGACATGACGTCGCACGACGTCGTT
This sequence comes from Verrucomicrobiales bacterium, assembly GCA_041688355.1. GTDB lineage: Bacteria > Verrucomicrobiota > Verrucomicrobiia > Verrucomicrobiales > DEV007 > Arctic95D-9. The sequence continues at coordinate 9,033 of JBDNIL010000433.1, forward strand.
GCGGTGGCCCGCCGCACCCTCAATACAAAAAAGATCGGTCACTGCGGTACACTCGACCCCATGGCGACGGGCCTGCTTATCCTCGTGATCGGGAAGGCCACGAAGATTCAGGATCTCCTCATGTCCGAGGACAAGGAGTACACCGGCTCGCTCGAGCTCGGCAAGACGACAAACACTCAGGACGCCGAAGGCACCGTCGAGACCGAGTGTGAGGTGCGCGATTTTTCCGAAGACGAGATCCGGGCGGCGTTTGAGCAGTTCAAAGGGGATTTCTACCAGACACCCCCGATGGTCTCGGCCATCAAGATGGACGGCGTGCCCCTCTACAAACTCGCCCGGCAGGGGAAGGTAGTGGTGCGCGAGCCGCGCTTCGTCCACGTCTACAGTTACCGTATTGACGGGATCCATCTGCCCTGTGTCGAATTCACCGTGAAGTGCAGCAAGGGCTTTTACGTTAGAACCTACGCCTACGACATCGGTGGGCTGCTCGGTTGCGGTGCGCACCTCAAGTCGCTGCGGCGGACTCGCTCGGGCAAATTCGATCTGGAGCGTTCCGTTACCTTCGAGGAGTTGAAGCACGGTGATCGCAACGAGATCATATCAAAAATGCTGACCCTGCCCGAGGTCTCGCGCTTGCGCGGAGCCTGATTAGGGGCCCGGGTGCAGTCTCCGCCGGCAGAGCATGGACATACTGACGGATATCGCCGAATTGCAAGGGGTGAGGGGACCCCTCCACCTCGCCATTGGTGTGTTCGACGGGGTCCATTGCGGGCACCGGGCCGTCATCGAAGCAGCGAAGCGCTCTGCGGGGGAATCGGGCGGTTCCGTCGTGGTCGTCACCTTCGATCCCCACCCCATCGAGTTGCTCTCGCCGCGCAACGCCCCCCGGCTCCTCACTGCCTCTGACCATAAGCTCCATCTCCTCGAGCGACACCTCGGGGTTCGCCAGGTCCTCGTTGTGTCTTTCACGCGGGAGTTCGCCGAACAGACAGGCGAGGAGTTCGTCGCTTCACTCATCGCCGCCGTACCGGTCGGAGGCATCGCCCGCATCTGTGTGGGGCAGGAGTGGCAGTTCGGAAAGGGGCGCTCGGGCGACACCGCCCTGCTTGAGTCGCTCGGACAACGCTATGGTTTTGAGGTCAGCGGCGTCGGGACCGTCGAGGTCGGCGGTATGCGCGTAAGTAGTACTCGCATCCGCGAGGCCATTGCGGCTGGGGATTTCGAAGTGGCTGCCGCCCTCCTCGGTCGGGTCTACACTGTTTTCGGGACCGTGATCAAAGGGCGGCAACTCGGTCGCACGATCGGATTTCCCACCGCTAATCTTTCGGTCCACAGCGAGCAACTGCCGCCCACCGGCGTCTACGCTGTGAGGGCGACGGGATCGGGGGACTCGTGGAACGGAGTGGCGAATCTCGGCTATCGGCCCACCGTCGAGGGCGGTGAGGTGAAGCGTCTCCTCGAGGTGCACCTCTTCGGGCTCGAGTCCGATATCTACGGCGAAGACCTCGAAGTCGAGTTCATCGAATACATCCGACCCGAGCAGAAGTTCGAGGGGCTCGAGGCGCTCAAAGGGCAAATCGCGAGAGACGCTGCGGCGGCTCGGGCAATTTTTTTGCGGGAAAAGTGAGTAACTCCGGCGGCGATTCGTTATTGCTATCGCCGCGTTGAAAAGTATAAAGTTCAGCGTTGGCTCATAGAGTTCAATTAACTTAACCACTTGTCATCTACCGCTATGTATAACCTCACGCTCGCTCAAACTGAAACTTACGAACCCGGAGCCGCCGAGGCTGCTGTTGGGATCGTGAGTTTTCTCGTCTACCTCGTCGTCCTTGTTGTGCTCATCGCCGCGATGTGGAAAATCTTCACCAAGGCCGGAAAGCCTGGCTGGGCGGCGATTGTGCCCTTTTATAACATCATTGTGCTCCTCGAGATCGTGGGGCGTCCGGTGTGGTGGTTTGTGATGTTGTTGATTCCAGTCGTGAACCTTGTTTTTGCCTTCATCCTCGCCATCGATCTGGCAAAGAGTTTCGGCAAGGGAACTGGTTTTGCGATGGGGCTTATCTTTATCGGCCCGATTTTCTATCCCATCCTCGGGTTCGGCAGCGCTCGCTACCAGGGACCTGCCGTCGCGACGGCCTGATCGGGTCTTACTCCTTTCTCTTCCTTTTCGAACCCCGGAGAGCGATCTCCGGGGTTTTGCCGTTCTGGAGGGGCTGCTTTCCCCGGGGACAATTAGGGTGCTCAGCGCGCAGTCGCGCGCGTTGTCGGGGTGGAGACCGTTCCGATTTGTGGTATGATTCGGCGTTCCCGCTTCGGCTCGATTTGAAAACGCCCGCCTCCAGACTCCTCTCGTGGATGAAAAAGCCCCTCATAGCGGCTTTACTCTGCGCCGTAGCTCCGGCTTTCGGGCAGCTCTCACCATTTCCCGACACCGGTTCCCAGTCCAGCGGGGGGGGCGACCTGCGCGAAAATCTGCCGCCCGATCTCATCGAGCCCGTAATCAACCCCCGCCAGACCAGCGCCGACCGCATCGCCCGGCTTTTCAATCGCGACCTGCGCGACATCGAAGAGACCCAGGCTGACATCATTGCCCAGCTGGACAAGCTCCCCCGCGTCCCCCGGGAGATCCAGCGGGTCACCGGCTTCGGTTACCTCTCCGGCAGCGCCAAGCAGCGCCCGAAGTGGGTCCAGATCGATATGGGGGAACCTGTCACCCCGGATGGCATCGCCCTCTTCCCCGTCACCGCCGAGGTCGACGACGAGACCGTCTATGGCTACGGTTTTCCAAAGGGGTTTCGTATCGACATCTCGAACGAGGCTGATTTTGGCAACTACGAGACCATCGTCGAAGGCCGCTCGGACGATGCGGCCGGGCTGAAGCGCTGGCCCTACTACCGCGAGGTGCAGGGCTACTCGGGCCGATACATCCGCGTCACTGCGACGGCTTTGTGGCGCTCTCCCGCCGGCGGGCAGGAGGTCTTCGCCCTCAGTGAAATCATGGTGCTGAAAGGCGGGCGCAATCTGGCAGCAGGAAAGGTGGTCACTGCCCTCGACAGTGAGGAGCGGGCTGATCAATGGTCGCAGAAGTTCCTCTGCGACGGCATCACCACCCTCGGTATCCCGCACGGTGAGGCCGAGAGCCCCTCTCTCGGGTTCCGCGCCCGATCCGAGGAACCCGCCATCCAGAGCTGGGTCCAGGTCGACCTTGGCGAAGCCATGGCAATTGACCAGATCGAGATCATCCTCGCCGATCCGCCCGCCATGGTGCCCGACCCGACGGTGCGTTTTCCCTATCCCATGAAGATCGAGATTTCAGAGTCGCCGGACATGCGGCAATCGGAAGTGGTCGGGAATTTTAATCCCTCCCAGATCAGCATGATAGGCTCCAACCCGCTGATCGTGCCAGTGAAGGATGGCTACGGGCGCTACGTGCGAGTCTCGGTGGAGGGCAACAAGACGCCGACTCGAATCTCGTTCGATCTCGCCGAACTCATCGTCTACTCAGGGATACGGAATGTCTCGGCGGGCAAAACGGTCACCGCAATGCACCCCCTCGTTATCGGGAACTGGTCACCCGACTATCTCGTCGATGGCTACAGCAGCCGCCGCAACCTCGTCTCTTACGAGATCTGGCTCTCCGAGTTGCTCAAGCGCAATCGGCTAGTGCGTCGCTGGCTTGATAAAGAAGACGAACGTCTCAATCTCGTGGATCGCACCGTCACCCACGGCATCACCTACATGGCGAGTGGGGTCGCCGGGGTTCTCGCCTTCGTCCTTGTCGCTCTCTCGCGGGGCCGGGTGAAACGGCGTAAGGATCTCGAAGCCCTGCGCCAGCGTATCGCGAGCGATCTGCATGACGATATCGGGAGCAACCTCAGCAGCATCGCCCTTCTTGCTGAGCTTGGAAAAACCGAGGTAGATGAACCCGACCTTGTCATTGAGGAACTCACCGACATCAAGGCCACGGCGGACAAGACGATCGAGTCGATGCGCGACATCGTCTGGCTCATACGACCGGGGGAGGAGACCTGGCAGCAGATGCTGGCCCGCTTCCGTGAGACCGCCTCGAAACTGTTGCGGGCGCACGAGTACTCCTTCGTCGTACACGGAGAGGCGCACGATGACCGGCTCCCCCTGGAGTTTAAACGGGATATTTTTCTCATCTACAAAGAGGTTCTCAATAATATTGTGCGTCACGCCGGGGCCAACGCCGTAGAGATCGAGATCGACTACAAACGCAACCGGCTCCAGCTGCGAATCGCCGACAACGGCAAGGGATTTAACAATCTCGACCACGAATTCCGCGAGGGCAACGGACTGCGGAACCTGCGGATGAGGGCCCAGTCTATCGGCGGGAGTCTCAAAGTGCGCAGTGCCCTGAACGAGGGCACGACCGTTCAGCTGATGGTTCCGATGCCCTAAATGAGCCAGATTTTTCGGATGCAAATCATTGCTTTGCGGCCAAGTTAATCCCCAAATCAAGACTATGAGTGAGGAAACGCAGACCGAAGAAGCCACCAAGGCACCGACGAGAGTTTGGATGGTGGAGGACAATGAGACGCTCCGGCGTACCGTGGCGCGAGTCCTCGACCGGCAGAAGGACATGAAGTGTGTCCACCAGTATGAGCGTTGCGAGGACGCCATCGAAGCGCTCGTCGCCGGCGAACGTCCCGATGTGATGCTTTTCGACATCGGTCTCCCCGGCATGAGTGGGATCGAGGGGATCCGCCGCATCAAGACGGCCCTGCCCGAGATCGAGATCCTCGTCTTTTCCGTCTTCGACGACAATGAGAAAGTCTTCAACGCGATCTGCGCCGGGGCCTCCGGTTATCTTCTCAAGACTTCGAGCATGGGGGAGATCCCCGATGCGATCCGCGAAGTCCTCGCCGGCGGTGCTCCTATCAATGCGCTCATCGCCCGTCGTGTCCTCGACATGTTCAGCGAGCTCGCACCCAAGAGCCGCGACTATGGCCTGACTGAGCGGGAAAAAGAGGTTCTCGAGCAAATGGTCGAAGGCCTCACGAAGAAAGAAATCGCCGATCAACTCGACCTTTCCTTCCACACCGTTGATAAACACATCCGCGGGATCTACAGCAAGCTCCACGTCAACACCATGACCGGGGCCGTCGCCAAGGCACTCAAGGAAGGGCTGCTGCCGAAGAGCTGATTTCGCAAACACATCGCCTTTTTCGCAGGCTCAATGTGGCAAGTGCTCCTTGATCCCGCAGCGATTCGCCGCTAGCAATTACCGCATGTTTTACATAGGTATCGACAGCGGAACCCAGAGCACCAAAGCCGTGGTGCTCGATCTCGAGAGCGGCTCCATCGTGGCCCAGGCCTCGCAGGCGTATGAACTGATCTCCGGCCTGCCCGCCGGCCACCTCGAACAGCACCCTTCGGACTGGATCGCGGCGGTGAAGGCGACGATCTCGAGTTGCCTCGATCAGCTCGGCTCGCGCCGTTCCGAAGTCCGCGGCATCGGGGTGAGCGGTCAGCAGCACGGCCTCGTTGTCCTCGACGAGCACGATCAAGTAGTCCGGCCCGCCAAGCTCTGGTGCGATACCTCGACCGTCGCCCAGTGCGATCAGTTCGTCGCCGCCTTCGGCGGAAAAGAGGGACTCATCGCCCGTGCCGGGAACACCATGCTGCCCGGTTACACCATTCCCAAGCTCCTCTGGCTGAAAGAGAACGAGCCCGATCATTTTAAAAAGGTTCGCTCCGTTCTTCTCCCTCACGATTACATCAATTTCTTCCTCACCGGGGTGAAGCGCATGGAGTTCGGAGACGCCTCGGGCACGGGCATTCTTAATGTCCGCACGCGCGAGTGGGATACGGAATTGATCGAGTTCGTCGATCCTGCCGTCCACGGGATGCTGCCTGTTCTCGGGTCTTCGAATGTCCCGCACGGGACACTGCTCCCCGCTCTCACAGCCGAGTGGGGCATCGGGCCCGAGGTCATCGTCAGCGCCGGGGGAGGGGACAACATGATGGGGGCGATCGGCACGGGTAACATCGCCAACGGCATCATCACCGCGAGCTTCGGAACCTCGGGCACTCTCTACGGCTGCGCCGAAAAACCCATCATTGATCCTGATGGCGAGATCGCCGCCTTTTGCGACAGCACCGATCACTGGCTGCCGCTCGCCTGCACCATGAATGTCACCGTCGTGACCGAGCAGGTGCGGGGCTGGTTCGGCTGGGACCTCGCCGAGATGGAGCGCCAGGTCGCTTCGGTCCCCGCTGCGGCCGGGGGCGTAAGTTTCCTGCCCTACCTCAACGGGGAACGCACCCCGAATCTGCCCAATGGCAGCGGTGTCATCCACGGGCTCAACCCCGCCTCGGCGAGCCCCGCTCACCTCATGCGCGCCGCGATGGAGGGCGCGACGCTCGGCCTAGCCTACGGGTTGCGCCGCTTCGATGCCCTCGGGCTCACTCCCGGAGAAATTCGACTCACCGGTGGAGGGAGCAAGAGCGCCGTCTGGCGACAGATCGCGGCCGATGTCTTCGGGGTTCCCGTCGTCAGTCTCGCCACTTCGGAAGGTGCCGGGCTGGGCGGCGCGATCCAGGCGGCGCGAGCCGACGGGCAGGGGAGCTACAAAGCGCTTTGCGCTCGTCTCGTGTCGCTCGACGAAAATACCCGGTGCCTCCCGAATGCGGACCTCGTCCCGATTTATAGCGATAAGCTCGACAAACAAATCGCCCTCACCACAGTGCTCCGCGACGCGGGCTTGCTCTGATCACGGAAAACCCGAATGGCTTCACCTGCCGAAAAAGAGGGCGCGATCCGTCAGCTCTCCCCCAAGTCCCGGCGCATCGGCTGGATCGGAGCGATCTTCATTCGTCTCCTTTCCCTCACGATGCGCTGGCGCCTTCATGATCCCGACGGACTCGTGAAGAATCCGCCGGACCACTCCATGATCTGGACCTTCTGGCACAATCGCATTTTTGTCCTCCCGGCCGTCTATCATAAATACCTCATCTCGCGAAAGGGGGCAGTCCTCACCAGCGCCAGCCGGGACGGGGAGATCATCGCCGCCCTCGTCGCCCGATTCGGGTGCGACGCAGTGCGCGGATCATCCTCGCGTCGAGGATCGGCCGCCCTCCTCGGGCTGATCGAGTGGATTCGCGACGGCTACGATGTCGCGATCGTGCCCGACGGACCGCGCGGACCACGCTACCGGCTCGGGCCCGGCGTGATCAAGCTCGCCGAGGTCACCGGTGCCCTCATTCTCCCGGTCCGGATCGAGTATGGATCGAGCTGGGTGTTCAAAAGCTGGGATCTTTTTCGCCTGCCGAGACCTTTTACCACCGTCGACGTCTACCTCGGGCCCTGCACCGAAGTGCGATCCGGTCTTGATGATGAGGCATTCGAAGTGGAGCGTCTCCGCGTAGAATATTTGATGAATCCCGCCCATGAAACTGATTGAAGGAGCCCCCATCGCCGAGGTCGTCTATCGCGAGTGCGAGACATCATTTGAAGAACTCAAGGCCGCCGGCCACCTCCCCGGTCTCGCCGTCGTGCTCGTGGGGGAGGATCCTGCTTCGAAAGCCTATGTAGGGTCTAAAGACCGCAAGTGTCGCGAGCTGGGCCTGCACTCCCTCAAGATCGAAAAGCCCGCCGACATCAGTCAGGGCGACCTGCTCGCGGTGATCGATACGCTCAATGCCGACGAGGCCATTCACGGCATCCTCGTGCAGATGCCGCTGCCCCGGCACCTCGACGAAGCGGAGGTGATACGCCGGATTGATCCGGCCAAGGACGTCGATGGGCTACACCCCGTCAATCTAGGCAAGCTCGCGATGGACGACCCGACCGGCTTCGCCCCCTGCACCCCATCGGGTTGTCAGCGCATGCTCCTCGAGAGCGGGATCGAGACCGAGGGAAAACACGTCGTCATCGTCGGACGCAGCCTCCTCGTGGGCAAAAGCCTCGCTCTTTTACTTATGGGGAAGGGGAAGGGTGCTAATGCCACCGTGACCGTTGCCCATTCCCGGACAAAAGACCTGCCCTCCCTGACCCGTCAGGCTGACATCCTTGTCGCTGCGATCGGGATACCGCATTTCATCGGCCCCGACCATCTCAAGGACGGTGCCGTCGTTATCGACGTGGGCATTAATCGCATCGATGACCCCACCGCCAAAGCAGGATCACGGCTCGTCGGAGACGTGGACTTTGAGGCGGTGAAGGACAAATGCGAGGCCATAACTCCCGTGCCCGGGGGAGTGGGGCGAATGACCATCGCCATGCTCATGGCGAACACGATCCGTGCCTGTCGACTTAAGGCCGGTCTTTAATTGTGACTTTAATTGTTGATTGTTAGATAGTTGTGGTGCTTTGTAAGCTCTTTTCGGAGAAGTGTCTGCCGACGGGGCGGTGCAGAATCTCGACCGCTTTCATAGAGCTCACGTTTTTGCGGGGAAAATCCTGAATTTTCTCTAGCCAGTTATCCCTAATGAAGCGACTTTGATCACCCTGTGCGAGACCACCACCAGCCGCTTGATGAGCCATACTATTTCCGCCCGTGCCAATGTCGATTTGATCGACCAGAAATACTCTGATTGGAAGAAGGACCAAAACTCCGTCGATCAGAGCTGGGCCATGTTTTTTGAAGGCTTCGAGCTCGGTCTCACTCAGCCCGCCCCACAGAACTCAGCCCCTTCCGGTGGGACAGTTGTCGCCGAATACACCGGCGGCCTCGATCTCGCCACGCGCGCTCGTGTCGTCTCCCTCGTCAGCAGTTACCGTACGCTCGGGCACACTGCGGCCTGGCTCGACCCGCTCGACGAGGCTGCTCCGGACCAGCCTCTCCTGAGCCTGGAAGAACTCGGCTTCGATCCCTCTCAGCTCGACGAGGAGATCTCGACCCAGTTTTACGAAGATGGCCGCCGCATGAAGCTCGGCGAACTCATCGACCGGCTCCAGCGCACCTACTGCGGGAAGGTCGGGTTCGAGTTCATGCACATCCAGACCCCCGAAGTGCGGAACTGGATCCGTGAGCGAGTCGAGACCCGTATCGACCAGCCCTCCGCCGGGATCGAGGCAAAACGCATGGCGCTGAAGTGGCTCGCCGAGGCGGAGCTTTTCGAGCGTTTCCTCCACCGCAAATATGTCGGGCAGAAGCGCTTCTCTCTCGAGGGCGGTGATTCGCTCATGGTCGCGTTGAACGGGCTGATGCAGAAGTTCCCCGAGCACGGGATCGTCGAGATGGTCATGGGTATGGCCCACCGCGGTCGACTCAACGTCCTCGCGAACCTCCTTCAAAAGCCGCTCACGGTCCTGCTTTACGAATTCTCGGACAACTACGTCCCCAACCTCGTCTTCGGGGACGGCGATGTGAAATATCACCTCGGCTACGAGTCCGATCACGAGGTAAGGGGTAAAAAGGTAAAGATTCAGCTCGCGGCGAACCCCAGCCATCTCGAGGCGGTCAGCCCCGTCGTCGAGGGCAAGTCCCGCGCCCGGCAGCGAAAGAAGGATTCCCAGTTGCGGGACTCCTTTGTTGATCGCGACACGGTCATCCCCGTCCTCATCCATGGCGATGCCGCCTTTGCCGGGCAGGGGAGTGTGGCCGAGACGCTCAACCTTTCGCAATTGCTTGGCTACCGCACCGGCGGCACGATCCACATCGTCGTGAACAACCAGATTGGATTTACGACCACTCCGAAGGACGCCCGCTCTTCCGTCTACTGCACTGACGTTGCGAAGATGATCGAGGCGCCCGTTTTTCATGTGAACGGCGATTCGCCCATGGATGTCCTCTACGTGACCGAACTCGCGCTCGACTTCCGCCAGCGTTTCGGGCGCGACGTCGTCATCGACATCGTCTGTTACCGCCGTCATGGCCATAACGAAGGGGATGAGCCCGCCTTCACCCTTCCCAAGACCTACCGTGAGATCAGCGCTCACGACACCCCTCTGGCGATCTTCCGCCGCGAGCTGATTGCCGCCGGTGACTTGGACGAGGCCGAGACGAATGGCATCGAAGGTGAATATCAGGAAAAACTGGATCGCGAATTTGCCGAGCTCGAGGCGGCAGTGGAGCGAGGCGACGGCCATCTCATCGCTGAAAAGCCGTGGGAACCGCAGCCCGAGTATGCCCATGGGCCCGCCTACACCGGTGTCGGGGTCGATCAGGTCCGCGCGATCGGTCGTCGCATTTCCGAGATCCCTTCCAACGTCAAGGTCAATCAGAAGCTCGCGACCCGCTTCCTCAGTCCGCGCCGCGAAGCGATCGAGTCCGGTAAAGGGATCAACTGGGCCTTCGGGGAGGCGCTCGCCTTCGGTTCCCTGCTCAAAGAGGGCATGGCCGTCCGTCTTTCCGGACAGGATTGTCGTCGCGGCACCTTTAGTCACCGGCACGCCGTTCTCTACGATCCCCAGACCCGCCAGCGCTACACTCCGCTGAATCACCTCGAGTCGGGTCAAAAGCAGAAACTTTGGGTCTACAACAGTCACCTTTCCGAGTTCGCCGTGCTAGGCTTCGAATACGGCTACTCGCTCCATGCGACCGACGCGCTCGTTCTCTGGGAAGCCCAGTTCGGCGATTTTGCCAACGGCGCGCAGGTCATCATCGACCAGTTCATCTCCTCGGCCGAGTCGAAGTGGCAGCGTGCCAGCCACCTCACCATGCTGCTCCCGCACGGTTACGAAGGCCAGGGTCCGGAGCACAGCAGCGCCCGTCTCGAGCGATTCCTCCAGCTCTGTGCCGGATGCAACATGCAGGTCTGCAACATCACGACGCCGGCCCAGTATTTCCACGTCCTGCGCCGCCAGATGCACCGCCCCTTCCGTAAGCCACTCGTGATCATGACTCCCAAGAGCCTGCTCACACATCCGGTCTGCGTCTCGAGCATCGAAGACTTCGGCGAGGGGACCTACTTCCACGAGGTCCTCGACGACGCAACAGAAGAGCGGGGATCGGAAGATCGCATTAGCCGGCTCATCTTCTGCTCGGGCAAGGTCTACTACGATCTTCTCGAGTTCCGCCGTGAGAATGAGATCAAGAGCGCCGCCATCATTCGTATGGAACAGCTCTATCCCTTCCACGGGGATAAGATCGCCGAGATCGCCTCGCGCTACCCCAACGCGAAGAAGTGGGTGTGGTGTCAGGAAGAGCCCCTCAACATGGGTGGCTGGTCCTTCATCGGCCCCCGGCTTCAGAAGCTCACCGACCACCACGTTCGCTACGCCGGCCGTGACACCGCCTCGAGTCCCTCGAGCGGTTCAAAGACCATCCACAAGATGGAGCAGCGGCGTTTGCTGGAGGAGGCTTTCAACAAGTAGACCACCTCCGCGCGGAACGAGCCCGACTCCATTCGAGAGAGGGACGTGACGATTTTCCTTTCCCAATTTTCCGAAAACCGATTGTAATAAAATGGCGCACGAGATAAAGATCCCTTCCGTAGGTGAATCGATCACATCAGCAACCCTGGGCACCTGGCACAAGGCCGAGGGCGAGTATGTGAGGGCAGGCGATGTCCTCCTCACGATCGAGACGGACAAAATCAGCACCGAACTGGAATCGGATCGCGACGGATTCCTCCACCACCTCGCCGCAGTAGGTGACGAGCTGGCCATTGGTGCTCCCGTCGCCTCCATCAAGGAAGGTGAAGCCCCCGCCGGTTCCGCAGCGCCCGCTCCCGCTCAGGAGGCGCCGAAAGAGGAGGCCGCTGCCGCACCTGCTCCCGGGGCTGCCGCGAGCGAGAGCGTCGATGTCAAAGCCACACCCGTCGCGAGAAAGATCGCGGAAGGCGAGGGGATTGACCTTTCCAGTCTTAGCGGCACCGGTGCCGGCGGTAAAATCACGAAAGCGGACGTCCTCGATGCCGCTTCTGACCACAGCGCGGCAAAGCAACAGGCCTCTGCCTCTGCCTCTGCCTCTGCCGAGCCGGTGACTACTTCCGGCTCGTCTCTCAAAAAGACGACGCGGAAGAAGATGTCCCCTCTGCGCCGCAAGATCGCCACCCACCTTGTCAATGCCCAGCACGAGGCCGCCATCCTCACGACCTTCAACGAGGTCGACATGACGGCGATCATGGACTTGCGCAAGCGCGTGCAGGATGACTTCGTCGCCCGTCACGGAGTGAAGCTCGGATTCATGTCCTTCTTCATCAAAGCCGTCGTCGATGCCCTCCAGGCAGTCCCGGCGGTCAATGCGCAAATCGAAGGCGATGAGATCATTGAAAACCATTTTTACGACATTGGCGTAGCTGTCGGGACCGACAAGGGCCTCATGGTTCCGGTGATCCGTGACTGCGAGCAGAAGACCTTCGCCGGGATTGAGAAAGGCATCGTCGAATACGCGAGCAAGGCCCGCGACGGCAAGATTTCCCTCGCCGACCTCCAGGGCGGAGTCTTCACCATAACCAACGGCGGCATCTACGGATCGCTCCTCAGCACGCCCATCCTAAACCCGCCCCAGTCCGGTATTCTCGGGATGCACAGCATCCAGCAGCGCCCCGTCGCGCTCAATGGCCAGGTCGTGATCCGACCCATGATGTATCTCGCCCTCAGCTACGACCATCGTATCGTCGATGGCAAAGAGGCGGTCACCTTCCTCGTGCGAGTAAAAGACTGTCTTGAGAATCCCGAGCGACTCATGCTCGGTTGAGCCGGGAGAGGTCCATTTTCCGCGAAAAAAGACGAGGCCAACTCCTCGTCTTTTTTTGTGCCCGGGCCAAAGGATGTTTCGGCGAGATTGATAGTCCACCTTACTTTATATTCAAATTAGCGAAAATATTAAAATTTGAGAATAAAAAGTAAGAATTTTTAAAAATCTAACTTTCGAGAGGGGCGGAAGGTGGTAAATTCTCCCATGTTACAAAGACGACAGTCTGCAGGATGGATAGTGGCGATCTCTGCCGGGATTTTCTCGGTAGGTTGCTTTTCGAACAAAAACAAAGACGTCGCCGAGACCGGCGCGGCACCTCCGCCGTCCGCCTATCCGACCGGCTCTTCAGACTACCCGGGCGCAGCGGGCACCGCAGGTAGTGCGGGCGCTACCTCCGCTGCGGCTCCCGCGCCGTCAGCCCCGACATCCAATGCCACCAATGGAGCCACTGCGGCGGCGGCCGCGCCTGCCCCCTTCAGCCTTCGGGAGGGCGAGCAGCTCGTCCCCCACGCCATCGTCTCGGGCGACAGTCTCTCGAGCATTGCCGGGAAGTACAACTCGAGCATCAGTCGCATCCAGGCGGCCAATGGCATGACGAACACCAAGATCATTGCCGGCAAGACGCTGCAGGTGCCCACCTCGGCCCTTCCATCAAATCTGGCGATGAACACGGCTCCGGGCGCTCTCGCTCCTGCGGGTGCCGGTGCGGGTTTTGCGACACCTTCCTACACTGCCCCGGGCGCTCCCGTGACGGGCGCTTTTCCCGGAGCCGTCGCTCCACCCACCATCCCGACCGCGCCTTCCATTCCGACCTCTCCCTATCCTTCCGGCGGCATCACTGCCCCGCCAGTCCCGAACGTACAAGCGATCGCGGGTTCCGCCCCCATTCAGATCCCCGGCGATCCGGCGGCGACCTCCTTCCCTCGTGAGGGTGCCATTCCCGCACCTCCCCAGCCGGGTGGCAGCTATCCGGTGCCCAGCTTCGAAGGTAGCCGCATTCAGTTTGGTCAGTGATCCCGTGGGGAGCGACCTTTCCCGATTTTCCGGATGAACCACATCATTACGGTTGGGGTTATCACCGTCTCGGACCGTGCCTCGTCGGGAGAGTATCAGGACCACGGCGGTCCCGCCCTGTGCGGGGCCTGTGCCGAATACGGCTGGGACGTGATCGCCGAAGCAGTCGTCCCCGATGACCAGGAGCGCATTCGTCACGCCATCCTCTCCTTCTCGCGGCAGGGCTGCGGGCTCGTCCTCACCACCGGCGGCACTGGCATCGCCGAGCGCGATGTCACACCCGAGGCGATTCGGGGCATCATGCGACTCGAGATCCCCGGTTTCGGGGAGACGATGCGGATGCGATCTCTCGATATTACGCCGAATGCGATCCTTTCCCGCAGTCTCGCAGCGATCGTGGAGCGCTCTCTTGTCATTGCCCTGCCCGGCAAACCGAGCGGCGCAGTGGAGTGCCTCGGGTTTGTCAAAGCGGCCATCCCGCATACCGTGAAACTCGCCGTCGGGGTGCCGACCTCGTGTTAAACCGCGAGCGGGCCGCGAGCCTCCTTCGCAGGTGCCCCCAGGTAGTACCAGCATAGCAGCGCCGTCCCGGCCAGGGCGATGAGCCAGATCTGCCACAACGGATCGGAGACGGTGCGGCGCTCGCTGATCTTTGCAGGGATAGCGCCGAGGTCGGAAAAAGAAGCGGCCTTTGAAAAATCGGCCTCCCGCGTATCGGCGAAGTTGGCCGAGGCGTTCAGGAGCGGCTCACTCCCCTGGATGACTTGGAAGAATCCCGGCTCCGCCGGCGCACGGAAAAAGCGGGCCCTCTCCGGCGGGATCGTGAGACGCCCTTTTTCCGAGACGAGTGTGAGCGACTCGCCTGTAGAGGTGGCATCGTGAGCGATCGTGAGGGGCTGTCGCAGCTCGGTGTTGAGCGATTCGAGCCCCGTCTTCTGATCGCGGATCCGGTTCGCGAATCGGTGCGCGAGGATCACGAAAGCCGGCAGGCGCGGGGCGTTGGAGGCGACGACGTCAAAGTTGAAAATGAGTTGCCGCCGCCCGTCCTCCTCGCGCAGGAGGATGAGCGCCCGCTCGCCCTGCCAGAGCAGCACCTTTTCCCCGGCCATGAGTGGGATCGAGGGCGTTGATCGGGCGATCAGGCCCTGCCAGTCGAGATCCTCGATGAGTGGGTCGTTGGCCGCGACGAGGGGGCCGTCGAAAAACTGCTGCGGCACCACTTCCTGATTCAGAAATACGACCGACACCGCCGGGAGCGGACCAGGCTGGAGGGGATTGTAGGTCGCAAAGACGAGGTCGGGCGTCTCCCCGGCGGCTGATTGCGCGGCGTCGTCGAGACTGTTGATGAGGCCCGCGACGAGTTCTTCCACGTTCGCTGCCCCGGTCCGCGAGACGAGGAGCTGCTTCGGCACCCGACGCACCACATGCAGGGTGTCGTCGCGGGTGAAGCGATCGGGTTCGAGCACGAGTCGGAGCCTGTCTCCGCCCTCGGGGAACTGGCCCTGCAGTGTGCGCGTCTCCCCCGGGGCCAGATCGACGGCCCGAGCCTCCGTGCGTTGCTCGCCCGAGGCGAGGAACCAGCTCCGCTTTTGCGGCGTCGCGGCATAGTTCCGCAAGGTCGCCTGCCAGGTGGTTTTCCCCTCCTCCTCGATGACGCGCAGCCCTGCAAAGCCGACATTTTCCACCGGCTCGCCGACACTGAGGAGTGCCGCACCGAAGGGCAACTCAGTGACGGGATGATCGGTTACGAAGGTAAGCGTTCCCTCGGCCCCGGCGAGGCTGCGTCCGACGCGGAGCGCACCCTCGGGAGAGTGGGCGCTGGCGGATGGAGCCCAGTTCACGAGCGCTGCCATCAGTTCCTCGAACGAGGTGCCGCGGTAGAGATTCGATCCCGTCAGGGTCGACTCGATCAGGGTGTATTCCGTCGTGCCGACGAGGGCGGTGAGGGGCGGGATCTCCCGGCGCAGGGCGGTGGTGAGTTCCTCCCCGAAGGCCTCCATCGAGGCCGAGTGATCGAGCACGAGAACAACTCTCTGGACCGAGCGGGCACTCGTCCAGCGCGGTTCGGCCAGCAGCCAGGTCAGGAGGAGAACCCCGAGCAACTGCAGCCAGAGCGGGACCGACTGCCGCAGCCGGTCGAATTTGCGCCCCTTCACACTTTCCCGATCGATGCGTTCGAGGAGGAAGAGCGTGCTCACGGGGAGCCGCCGTGATTCGCGCTGGAGGAAGTGGATCAGCAATACCGCCGGGATTCCGAGCAGGGCCCAGAAACCGAGGGGATTGGCGAAGAGGAGCGGCATGGCGAGAGAGTGGGGGAAAATCAAGAGTTCATCCGAGCTGCAGCACTCCGGCGGGGATAGCCTCGAGCCTGAGCGAAGCCTCGAAAGACGGGGCCGAGGCGATGCGTGCGAGCGGGGTCTGCGCGCGCAGGGACGCGGCCTTCCAACGGCCGAAATGATCGCGATAGGCCTCGAGATAGCGGCGCAGCAGACCCGGGTCGATGCGGCGGTCGTGGCGGCCGCCGCTCTCGCTATCGATGAACTCGTAGTTGCCCGACCAGGCCGGATCGGACTCGGCGGCGGAGAACGGAGCGAGGACGATGGCGCGTCCGTAGCCGCGCTGGAGGGAGCGGATCACAGGCTCGGGATTTGCCGGGTAAAGCAGATCGCTAATGAGCACCCGGAGAGAGCGCGCCCGCAGCGGCACCGCGCTGAGATTCGGGGCGGCCGAGGCCGGAGTGTCGGGGAGGGCGGTGGCGAGATCCTGCCAGCGGTGGCTGAAGACAGCGCCGGCCTCGAGCGCCTTCCAATGATCGCCTTTCACGAGGATGGCCGAGGTCGAGGCTCCCGATTTTTCCCCGGAGGCCCGGGCGAAGTAAAAAAGCTCCAGAGCCCTGGTGGCTTTGTCAGGCTCGGCGAACATCGAGTCCGAGACATCGAGGATAATCTCGACGACGGGTCGCACCTCTTCGCGGTAGAGCTTCAGCGAATAATTCCCGGTGCGGGCGTAGGCCTGCCAGTTGATGTGGCGCGGGTCGTCACCGGGCATGTAGGAACGATGATCCTGAAAGTCGAGCGAACTCCCGATCCCGGCTCCGGCATAGTCCCCCGAACTGCCGCGCCAGTTGCGATCCTTCAGCGGCAGGGAAAAGCGCTCGGCGTAGGCGCGCGCCCGTCCCGCGAGGGCATTGAGGTCGGCGCTGTCGAGAGGCAGGGGCACGGGTCAGGGATTTTTGAGATGATGCTGAAACTGGCGAAAAGCCGCCCGGTGCCGCAGCAGAGGGATCGTCACGCTGAAAAAAGTCGTCGCCAGCGCGATCACGAGGAAGATGGGTTCATCGGCTTCGCCCTGAGCGTTGGCGGAGAACATGACCGAGGGCAGAGGCGCCAGCGTGAAGATTAGCTCCTCATATCTCGACATCGCTCCCGCCAGAGTCATGATCATCATCGTGAGAAAGAGGAGAACGCACTGGATGAAGGCGTAAAGCGCAAAGGTGAAATTCCCCGTCGTCTGCTTTCCAAAAAAGAGGTGAATGATAATGAGCGGAAAGAGCAGCAGATTGATCATCGAGAGATAGAGGATCACCTGCCCCTGATCGACGGCGAAGGTCCCGATTTTCACGACCCCCGAGACTCCGGGGCTGCGTTCCGCAAAAAAATTGTCCCCGTGCAGCGCCACCGCCCAAAGCACTGCACAAACGAAGAAAAAGCCGATCCCGCTGATCCAGCCCGGCGCGAGGAAGAGGGCGGCGAGACGAGTGAGGGGATTTTTCCGGAACGGCTCGAGGACTCGCGAATAGATCGGGAGAGGTTCGGTCAGGGCATCAATGGAGGCGAGCCCGAGGATGATCGCGCTCACCATGACGACCGTCTCGATCTCGATCCCGGCGAAGCTGAGACCGAGCGTCAGCAGGGTTACGGCCAGGGCCACGAGCCGTTTCCGGGTCGCGTGGTTTTCCGAGAGGGGCGCGATACGGCTCGCCCCGAAGGAGAGGAAGAAGAAACAGCCGTAGACGAGTGCTAGTGCGATCAGCGCGAGCTGCCACAGATCGCTGCTCCCGCTCAGACCCGAGCGGAAGAGCGTGCTCTGCAAGTCGACAAAGAGTCCGCTGAATCCGATCGCGAAACCGATCAGGATGATGCCGCGGAGGATGAAAAAGCGGAAGACCGAGCAGCCTATCGTGATCGCGCTGGCGAGCGCCGACCCGAGGCCCAGCATCCCGAGTGCGGCCAGATCGACGACGAAGTTCACATTGCCCAGGAAATAGCGCATCACGATATAGGGCAGCACCCCGGTGACAAAGAGCAGCGTCTGGGCATTGAGCGCGGTCCATTTCCCCAGCGTGATGCGCCAGCCGTTTAGCCGGGTCAGTTGGATGAGGTCCATCGTGTTGAGCTGGTATTCCGCGCTGAGCGCGTTGAACCCGCGCAGCGGCTGCACCACGAGGAGAATCATGATGATGAAGAACCAGAAAAAGGCGTCGATCTCCGCCGCCCCGGGATCGGAGAGTCCCGCGAGAAGGCTCAGGATCATGACCGTCTGCAGGAGGATGAAAGCGACCGTAAACAGATTTGTCCGCATCCCCTGGCGCAGCTCCTTCACGAGCATGGGGCTGAAGCCTCCCGGGAAATCGTTCATCCGCATCGCGAGCGAGTCCGGTTGGGAGGGGAGTGGCAGTGGGGGCGGGGTCATGTCGTCGGCGGGAACACCCGGGAGGGTCTGGTGATGGACTCAACAGGGGCAGGTCCGCCAAATCAAAGCGTATTTGCCGCCCGATGGACATCAAAAAGGGCGGTGAACGTGGGGAAATTCTGCCGTTTCGCTCATTCAAGGTGGCAAGTCGGCCGAAGTAGCTTCGGCTTTCGCCGAATCGGCACTCCCCCGGGGAGGAACCTCGCGGCCAAGTCCCCTGCGGCACTTGATCCCCAAGTCGGATGCAAACGCCGCTCGGCGGTAGAGTCTGTCGGTAAACTCACTCGTTACCCCTAACCCGAATTTCTCATACCCTTTCTTCTGCGACTTGCTGCGGCCAGCCCCAGCTTCGTTCCGGGCCGAATTGTCCTTGGGCAGTATGTCCCCATACAGCCCTTCGGGAAATCCAGTCCGCGCCTCGCCGGTGCAGGTTCTCGCTAGGTCTCGCGACGAAAGGGTATGACGAATGCGGGCTAAACTTCAGCGGGATCTCCTGTGGCTGGCCTCTCTGAGGCCGGTCGGGCGTCCAGGACTCAACGTTCCGGCCCTTACAGAGGCCAGCTAGCGGAAGAAATTGCCGAGCGCTGAAAGATCTCGCGAGTTTTCCGACAGCCTCGGTAATGTTCTCTGCGGCCGCGTCAGCAGTCTTTTGCGCTGTTCGCCGCGACTCCTCGAACCGCCGGCTCAGTTCAGTGACCGTGAATTCCCCGGTCTCCGCGAGGAGGGCAAGTTGTTGTCCCTGTTTCATTGGGATTTCAGTTTTCGAGGGCATGATCCGCCCGGATAACGGTTGCCCACGTCTTCGGTCCGAACCTGTCCGCTCAACCTCGCCGATCAAACCGCCCCCGAACGAAAAAAGCGCACCACCCAAAGCAGGTATCCGATGACGGGCAACATCGACACGCCCATCAGCACCCCCATCCTTTTTGGAGAAAACATCAGGGTCATCATTTTGGAAAGGTGGCTCATCCACGGCTGGTTCATCATCAGGAGACCCGGCAGAGAAAAAACTGCGAAGGTGATCGAGCAGATGACGAGGCCGATGATCGGAACGGGTCGCCGATCGGTCCAGCGGGTCTTGAGGTCACGACTTTCGAAGGTGTGGCGGACATCCTGATTCCAATTCAGCCAGATGAGGATGCCGGGAACGAGGACAAGAAAGACAAAGATGAATCCGAGATAGAGGACGATAAAGAGGCTGATGAAGGTGTCCATCGAGGCGGGTAAGGTACCTTCCGGGGCCGACGCGAGTTGGGTCTTGATGGCATCGTCCATGATTTCTTTCATCGGTCCGATGATGAGGGCGAGGGAGGCCATCATGACCACACCCATGTAGAGCCAGCCCCAGCCGAGCGTGAGGGTGAAGGGCCTCGCCCAGCGTTTGAAGAGGAGGCAGCCGGTTGCAACCACGATCATGAGCACGCCTGCCCCTCCGTAGACGACTAAATTGATGAGCGAGGCGGTCCCCATCATCTCCTTCATCGATTCCATCTGGGCAGCAGTTCCGGAGTCGAGGCCACCCAGTTTGCCCATCAGGAAATAC
>JBDNIL010000434.1:0-6106 GCA_041688355.1 Verrucomicrobiales bacterium
AGGGGAGGCTCACGCCTTCTCCTCGCCACGCTTCACTGCGGACGCGCCGAGCGCTCCGAAGGCTCACCGATCAGGTCGTTCTTCAGGTCCCGTAGGACGCAGAGGTCTTCCCAATCCGCCTCCCGCATTCGCCGCGCCCCGGTCTTGCGCTTCAGGCCGAAGCTGGTAACGCACGATGATTTGTAGCTCCCATCGGAAGAAGGTGGAAGTGGTTGGAAATCACCACGTAAGTGACGACACGAAGACCCAGAAATGCCTCGAGCTTGCGCATGAGGACGACGAAGTATCCCGCTCCTCGTCACTCACGAGTTTCGCTACGGTTTCGGCGTACGATGGGGAACGTAGCGAAGGTCGTGAGACCTTCGGGCGATGGCTCTGCCCTCCGAAGCTCTCACGAGTTTCGCTACGGTTGGTGCGGCGAAGGTCGCGAAAACTCCCGCCACCCACCCTCACTCAGGCAAACGCCGATCATCGCCTTCTCTTACGGTCACTTTTTCCAGATCGAACGTCTTTAGCAGGGGCATGAGGATAAATTCAGAGCAACACAGGCTAATAATAACGGAGGCACACGGGGAGAAAAAACGTCTGTAGACCGCTGCGGCAGCAGGCGACGGGAGAATCCACGAAGCCTCCGAGTGAACGCGGACAAAGCGGGGAGCAAGGGGAAAGGCTTCGTCTCAGAGGTTTTACCGGAAATTTTAGAAATTGCGTTTCAGAGCAAGAATATTTTTCAGGAATCTCCGCCGCCGCTTGTCCGCCCCCCCCCCTCTGCCAAACCTTGCGAAATCGGCCATCCGCCCTTACAAATGCCTCCGCCCGCCCATTGCGGGGGAATTTTTCCCGCCATGTCCCAGCCTCCCCCATCTCCCGCGCCCTCGCCCCTGCGTGCGCTCGACATTGCCAGAGCCTCCTCCGACGACCTCGCGGAAGACCGGCGCGCCGTCTTCAAGCGACTCCTCGGCTACGTGAAGCCGCTCAAAGTCCGCCTCATCTGGGGCATCTTCTTCGGAATCCTTGCCGGGGTCTTCAATGGCGTCCTCCTCCTCGTTCTAAAGTCTGTCTTCACCATCGTCCTGCCCGGAGCACAGGGCGAACCTGTCCCGGAATACTACCTCCCCTTCAAAGACCTCCATCTATCCGCCCTCGCCGACATCCGCATCCCCGCCCCCGACCTGCCGCCGGATAAGGAGTGGATCTTTGTCCTCATCGTCTGTCTCAGCATCCCCCTGCTGCTGCTCATCCGCGGTGCCTTCTACTTCCTGCACCAGTATTGCATGCTCTGGATCAATATGAAGATCCTCTACCGTCTCCGCGACGAGACCTTCACGAGCCTGATGGGACAGTCGCTCTCTTTCTACAATACGGTGAAGCAGGGCGAGCTCATCCAGACCGTCGCGAACCAGACCCGCACCACCGCCGACGCCGGGAGCCAGCTCCTCAGTGCCCTGATCCAGCATCCCGCCGCGATCATCTCCATCATCTTCATGGTCACGATGATGGACCCGCTCTACACCTTTGGGGCGCTTTTTGTCTTCCCCCTCTGCATCGTCCCGGTGGCGATGATCAGCCGCAAAGTGCGAAAGGCCGGCGGGGGGGAGGAAAAGGAATCCGAGGGGCTCATGGTGACCCTGCACGAGAGCTTTTCAGGCATCCGGCTCATCAAGGCGCACGGACGCGAAGACTACCAGCGCTCGCGCTTCAACGAGGGCAGCCGCCAGATCGTCAAGTTCATCATCCGCTGGCGCAAAGCGATGGAGATCTCCAGTCCCATGGTCGAGATCGTGGGATCTTTCGGCATCGCCATCGGGATGGTCTATGCCTGGTACACTCAGATCGAACCCGAGACCTTTCTCACGATCAATCTCGGACTGATGAGCATCTACCCGCACGCGAAGATGCTCAGCCGCATGCAGATCCAGCTGCAGAAATGCTACGTCGCGGCGGTGAAGGTTTTCGGCTACATCGACGCGGTCCCCGATGTGCGTGACCGGCCCGGCGCGGTCGCCCTGACTGACAGTCGCGGGGCGATCGAGATGCAGAGCATAACCTTTTCCTACACTCGGGATCGGGCCGCCCTCAACGGCGTCTCGCTGCGCTTTGAGCCGGGCAAAAAATACGCCCTCGTCGGCCAGAGCGGTTCAGGGAAGTCAACGATCCTCTCCCTCATCCTGCGTTTTTACGAAGTGGAGAAAGGCGGCATCCTCATCGACGGGCGCGACATCCGTGACTACACCCAGCAGTCCCTGCGTGATCAGATCGGGCTGGTGAGCCAGGACACCTTCCTCTTCCACGACACGATCTACAACAACATCCGCTACGGTCACCTCGAAGCGACCGGGGAGCAGATCCTCGAGGCGGCGCGCATGGCGCACGCGCACGAGTTCATCACCGAGCAGCCGCAGGGCTACGAGACGATGCTCGGCGACAAGGGCTGCACCCTCTCGGGCGGCCAGCAGCAGCGCCTCTCGATCGCCCGCGCGATCCTGCGCGACGCCCCCATCCTCTTCCTCGACGAAGCGACCTCGGCCCTCGATTCCGAATCGGAAAAGGCGATTCAGAATGCCCTCGAAGAGTTGTCCAGAGGCAAGACGGTCATCGCCATCGCCCACCGCCTTTCCACCGTGCTCGACTCGGACGAGATCGTCGTGATGAGCCAGGGCCGCGTCGTCGACATGGCCCCGCACGAGATCCTCCTCGAACGCTGCAGCGAATACCGGCAGCTCTATCAACTCCAGTTTTTAGAGGGGTAGCTCGACTGATTCGGCTGAAACCGGACGGTCGCCTTCGGAGTCGGCTACCGGGCCGCCCTCGTTTTCCCATCGATCGAGGGCTCGGCGTTTCAGGCGGACCCTGTCCGAGTGATCGGCCGGGGCGGAGTTCCACAGGTCGATAGCCGGCGTCGCGGAGCAATCGTGCGCGTAAGCGAGGATGCTGATCGAGGCAGTGCTGAGAAGGAGACGCTCGGCGTGCTCGACCGACAGTCCGATCCAACGGGCGGCGAGGACACGGCAAAGATGCCCGTGGGAAAAAAGAGCGACGTTGCCTTCTAACGTACGGAGAAACCCGATGAGGCGATCGACGCGGTCCAACATCTGAGCGGGGGATTCCCCGTGGGGAGATCCGTCCCGAAAAAGGTTCCACTCCGGATCGGACTCGTGAATCTCCCCGGGCGTGCGGCCCTCGTAGTCGCCGACGTTCCATTCGGCGAGGCCGGGCTCGATCGCGGGATCCGGATCCAATGCCGCGAGGGCGCAGGTTTGTTGCGCCCGTTGCAGGGGACTCACGAAGACCCGGGCGAAGGAAATGTCGCGCAGCCTTTCGCCGACCTCGCGGGCGGCAGCCTCGCCGTGTTCGGTCAATGGGATATCCGTACTCCCGGTGTATTGACCCGAGCGCGACCACTCCGTTTCGCCATGGCGGATGAGGTAGAGCTTGAGAGAGGTGTCGTGGCCGGAGGCGCTGCGGACGAGATCCGGCTTCGCGGGCTCCGTGGTGTCCCTTGCGTGGTTCGACGTGCCAAGGGGGATCGGGAAAGTCTGGCTTTCGAGATCCATCACTTTCTCAAGGCGGCGTCGGTGCCTTTCCTTGCCTGAGAAACGCGCGCAAAGAAAGATCCGCACCAGTTCCCACGCGAGGGCATGCCCCACGACGGAGCCGCCAAGGCAGATGAGATTGAGATCGTCGTCCTCCACCCCCTGATGTGCGGAGAAGGGATCGTGGATCAGACAAGCCCGCACGCCGGGGACTTTGTTGGCGACGATGCAAGCGCCGACTCCACTGCCGCAGATGGCGACACCGCGCTCCACCTCACCGGCAGCGACGGCGCGGGCGAGCGGCTCGACGAAGTCCGGGTAGTCATCCCCCGGCACGAGATCGAGGTCGCCGAAATCGATGACCTCGGCTCCGGCCTCCCGGAGCATCCCGGCCAGATATTCCTTCAACTCGTGACCGCCGTGGTCGGCGGCGATGCCGACGACTTTCGTCGCTTTGAGCAGACAAGTAGGTTGGATGTACGGAGGGTGGGTCATGCGAGGTATCTTTCCATCGTCCCGATATACTCACCCCTGCGCGCGGCGCGATTGCACTGGGCTCGATGCAGGAGCACCTCCCGGGCGGCGGGGACGTTTGCCTCCTGCCCGGACCAGATCTCCAAGGCCGGTTGCTGGATGGCCCGGCCAAGCGAAAACGCCAATTTCCAGGGCTTGAGGAGCATGCCTTCCAGGATGACGCGCTGGCAATTCAGTTGGAGGAAAACATTTCGCAGGACTTCCCGGGTGACCTCGAGACAGCGGACCAGAGAATGGTCCCCGGTCATGAGGACTTCCGGTTCGACGATGGGAATCGCGACGCGCCACTTCGCGAAACGGACGCCGAGTCGGAAATACCCGTTCAGCCGTTCCCGCAGGCCGTCGAGACCTTCGGTGATGGTCTCCCGGGGATGAGCGGCCAGTGCCTTCGCGCCGGTGTCCACTTTGATCCCGGGAATGATTCCCGTGTCAGTGAGCACTTTGAGAAAGGGCGTCCCGTCTTTCGTCTGCTGGCGGATCGTTTCGACATAAAGGATCGCACCGCTGATGCACTCGCCGAGTTGCGGGGTGGTCACGAGCATCTCACGATAGGCGCGCCGGGGCTCTTCGGTCTGTGGAATTCCAAGCGCGGCGGAGCGCTTCTTGCAGGTCGGGTTGCTTTCATCCATCGCGAGGATGCCTTTGTCTTTGGTGACCAGGGCCTGCGCAGTGCCGGTGAGGAGAGTCGAGTTCATGGAATAGTCATCGCTCGGGCCGATCCTGCTGATCGACGGCCCTTGCTGCCTGGAGCATTCGATCGTGTCCGGCTTCGCTGACGCCCTCCTCGACGAGTCGCGCGCCTTCGGTTTGACCGTCTTCGCCCTCGTCTTCGCTGGCAGACTCTTTCGCCTGATGTCCGGTCGAGCCCGGCACGGGATCCCAGCGCTCGTCTTCAGTGACGGATTCGAGCAAGGCCTCTTCGGGATCAATCGAGGGCCCGCCGGTGAGTTCACGCAGTGCCTGGTCGTGATCCGATTGGTTCACCGGTCGCCCGGCGATCAAGGCGAGCTCCTTCGCGCGGTCCGCCACCATCTCGCCGCTGATCTCTCCGATTCCGACCGAATTTTCTTCGAGCATGCCTGTGTTGAGGGGGTTTTCGTTCATGGTATTTGGGATGGGTCCGGACGGTCCGGAGGGTTTTGTTGTTTCGGTTGGGGGTGAAATACGTGCCGGGGCGGCGGGCGATTTGGCTGGAAGATCAGAATCAATTTTCCGCCTGTTCGTGCGCTTCCACGAACCAGAGATTCAAGTCTGCTCCACGGGAGATTTGCGTGAAGAGGTCCGCCGTGCCGGCATCGCCGAGTTCGGTGGAGAGTGCGATGTCCTGACGGATCATTTCGCCGTAGAAGGCAAGGGCATGGGCCAGTTCTGCGACGTGTTTATGACCGCTGGTGATGTCGAGGGGATAATCGGGCATGCCCGACGCCTTTGCCGCCGCGCGAATCGTGCCCTGTGCGATACCACCCAGTTGGACGATGCGTTCAGCAATGGTGTCCACGTAGGCCCCCGTATCCGTGTAGACCTTGTCGAAGAGTTCGTGCAGTGCGAAGAAGTGCGGTCCTTTGACATTCCAGTGCGCCTGCTTGGCGTGCATCATGAGAACGATGGAATCGGCCAAGCGCGTCTGCAGCAGTGCCGCCATTTCGGTGCGTGTTTTTTTGGGAAGACTATTCCGTGTGTGGGTGAGCTTTGTTTTCATAGTTTAGGATCGGTTCAGGTGAGCGTTGGTTTTGTCTATGGTCGGAATCCGCTCTGGAAAGGTCGAAGCGGTCGAGATTTGTGACCTAGTTCCAGGCGGCGACAAAGTCGGTGACGAATTTCTGTCCGGCGTCCGCGCTGGCATGGGCTTCTGAAATGGCGCGGAGTTGGGAGTTCGAACCAAAGACGAGATCAAGTGATGGGGTGTGACCGGAGCTGAATGTAACTAACCTGTGCACACTATTCAGTTTTTGTTAGGATTTTGCTTAAAGAGTCTAATCAGACGTTTTAGAGGCCGATGAGACCAACGCGGGTCCAAAATGCTTCCCACGCACCTTTGG
>JBDNIL010000063.1:0-15298 GCA_041688355.1 Verrucomicrobiales bacterium
GCTCGGACGGGTCGGCGCGGTTCTTTTTGTGGTCGCGATGATGTCCTGCGCAACAGGCTTCGTGGGTTGGGTGCTGACGCGGCAGGCTGTCGATCTCGCCACGCAACTGCCCAACTATAAGGAAAATATCAGCTCCAAGCTGCGCGATATCAAGCTGCCTCAATCCAGCTCCATGAAGGGAATCACGGATACTATAGAGGCGTTGAAAGCAGATGTCAGTGCAGTATTGGAAGGTGGAGCCAAAGCGATCCCGGGATTCAAACAGGGTGACCCCGGCATTGGTGCATCCGCCAGGGGGCCCGAAGAGCGGCCGGCTACGCAGGTAGAGGTGGTGAGTGGAAAAGACGATCGACTGGAGTTCGTTCAGGTCGTGCTGGCGCCCATCCTCGGGCCACTCGCCTCGGCGGGGCTGGTGGTTCTTCTTCTGATCTTCATGCTTCTGAGACGTGATGACCTGCGCAACCGGTTCCTCCTGCTTGTTGGCCAGGGGCGGATCAGCGCGACCTCGCGGGCGATGAACGAGGCGGGCGCGAGCGTGGCGAAATATCTTCTCATGCAGCTGGTTGTGAATGTCACCTACGGTATCCCCGTCGCGATCGGGCTCTATTTTATCGGTGTGCCCAACGCGATCCTCTGGGGAGCGCTCTGCACGGTTCTGCGATTCATCCCCTACGTCGGACCGTGGATAGGCGCGCTTTTCCCCCTCCTCATGTCACTCACGGTGTCGCCCGGGTGGATCGCGCCGATCTCAACCATTGCGCTATTTGTCGTGCTCGAGCTGATCAGCAACAACATTGCCGAGCCGCTTCTGTATGGATCGAGTACCGGGGTGACTCCCATTGCTTTGATCGTGGCTGCGCTCGCGTGGACGTGGCTGTGGGGGCCGGTAGGTTTGGTCCTCGCCACTCCTATCACCGTGTGTCTCGTTGTGATGGGACGTCACATCCCGCGCCTTGCTTTCTTCAGCATCATCTTGAGCGACGATCGACCGCACAGTCCGGCGGAGGAATGCTACCAGCGGATGCAGCGCCCGGGGGACAGCGACGAGTTCGAGTT
The DNA here is from genome assembly GCA_041688355.1 of Verrucomicrobiales bacterium. Taxonomy (GTDB): domain Bacteria; phylum Verrucomicrobiota; class Verrucomicrobiia; order Verrucomicrobiales; family DEV007; genus Arctic95D-9. Next base: position 1,057 of record JBDNIL010000063.1, read on the forward strand.
TGTCGATGACTTTCTGAAGTCTCATAGCGAAGAGGGACTTTACGATGAAGTGCTCGTACCGGTCCTGTCGGCAGCCGAGTCCGACTATCGTGAGGAAATGATCTCGAAAGAAGAACTCGATGCCTTTCATCAACGCATCGTTGTGCTCATCGAGGATGTCGACCTGAGGTTCAGCCTGGAGGATCCCGCCCTTGTGGTAGATCAGGAAAACATCTCCCGTATCTTTTGTCTCCCGGCAGGCGCGCGTCGCGATGAACTGGCTGGTAATATGGCGGTGAGCCTGTTGCACCGCAAGGGGCTCACGGCGGGGATGGCCCCCTCCGCACTCGTCTCAGGAGGGCTCGCCGACTGGGGAGGGGAAGCGGCGGCGGAAGTGATTCTCCTCACTGCGGTTGCGCCGACGACTCTTTATCAGGTGCGTTATCTCTGCCTCAAACTGCGATCCCGCTTTCCTGACATGAAGATCGTGGTGGCGCTCGGAGATGTTGCGGGGCGGTCGCACGATGCCCCGGCGCTCTTGAAGAAATGCGGAGCGGATGAGGTGGTCACGTCGATCCGCGAAGCCGCCGCTTGCGTGGTGGCTCTCGCCGCCGCTTCTCCGGCCGGGCCTGTTGTTGATGTCTGATGCCGATGGCCCCAAGCAGGATGCGAAATGCGCGCTGGTTTGCCTGTCCCGTACATGACAGACCCTCTCCCCCGTGAGGAGGAAAGGGTCACCGATGTCAACGGCGTAGAGGGGAAAGGGAACCGGAAAATACCGGCACTCTCCCCGGGAGTGATCAACGATCAAGGTGGTCTTCGATGCCGCGTCGGGCCTTCGCCGCAACCCGGTCGATCGCTCTGACGGCCCGCTTTTGCAGCCCGGCGGGATCGAGGTCGTTTTCGTGCAGCATTTCTTTGGCGTCGTGGGCGATGGCTGATCCGACGCCTTTCGCGCATTCTTTGGCGTCGTGGGCGGTGGCACCCATGAGTCGCTCTTCTCTCCGCGATTTCGGCAGAGCGAGAGCGGTGAGGAATCCCACGGCGAGAGCGCCAAGGGCCATCCCGAGCGGATGATTCTCGGCCGTGTCGGACGCGGCGGAGCGGATGCGCGCCGAGGACTCGCGGGCCGCGTCGGCTGTCCTGTGAGCTGCACTGGCGATTTTGTCAGAGGCGGCGTGAGCGAGATCATCGAGCCTTTCGATACCGTTTTCGGCATACTCAGAGACGGCGTGGCCGGTCGAGCGCGCTGTCTTCGCGATCACCTCGGCCTCACGCGAGGCCACCGAGCTGATTCGCTCTGCCGTGGCCGAGGCTTTTTCTGCCGCTGCCGCGGCGGCGGAGCGGAGGCGGCCCCGGACCTGATCTTCTTCCTCGCGACGGAGGGAGCGCCATTCGCGAGGGAGGAAAAAGGACGCGATGGCGAGACAACCGAGGAGGACGGGGACGGGATGATCTTTTACGACCTGACCGGTCCGGTCGGCGGTACGGGACGCGAAGTGCCTGAGGTCTCCGATTTCGAAGTGTTCGAGGGAGTCGACGAGGTAGGCCCCGATTTCAGAGCCGATGGATTTTGGATTCATTTTGGATGTGATTTGGTTGAGGGTAATTTCTATGCGGTTGTGGGTGTCTTCGAGATCCTCCGCAAGGCGCTCGGGGCTGACGTGCCCATTGTGATCGTCAGGGTGACGGTGGATTCTGTTCATGATTGTCGAGGGGATGAAGGTGTAGTTTTGCCCCCGCCCACGACACGGCCCGGCGGAGGATCGTGATGGTGCGGGAGGGCGCGAGATTGGAGACGGTGAGCATGGCCCGAGCTTGCCGCAGCGCGATCCAGCCGGCGATGGCCCCAAGGAGACCGGATAGCAAAAACCCGAGGGCGTGGGAAAAGAGGGGGCTGACCCCGGCGATGACGAGAACCCCGCTGATGGCGAAGCCGATCGCGAGTAGGCCAGCGATGCCGCCGCAGAGCAGGATCACTGCGCCGGTCGCGCCGAGGACGAGTCCCCGCAACGCGATCCGGGATTTCTCGGAGATCTCGGCCCGTGCGAGGTCCCCCTCGAGAGTGATCCATGTGAGGATGTCTTCGATAAGCCTGCGAAGGAGTTCCGGGAGCCCCGCATCGGGGCGGGGGAGGGATCCGTCGGCACGCTCTGTCCGATGGTCGGCGCGGGGCGCCGGGTGTTCCTGGGTTAACATGGTCGTGTCAGGATGATGCTCGGGTTTGGCTGATTACTCTTCGATGCTGTTACTGCCGGCGAGGAGGAATCTCCCCGTCGCGATCCCGAGCAGGGCGCAGGCACCGAGCATGGGGACCGGGTGATCGCGGAGGAGGCGCCGGGTGTCGTCGAGGATGTCGCGTGCATCCCTCTGTTCAAAATAATCGGCGACTCCGCCGAGGCGGTCGGCGAGGTAGTCAATCGTATGGGTCAGCAGCTCGGGTTGGTGCGGGGTCAGTTTGGAGGCGGCTTCGTGCCCCGTCTGTTCGATCTCTCGAACGCGATCCGAGGCCAGTTGCACGTAACGGTCGGCCCGCTGCACGGCACCGTGAGCGGCGGCGTCAGCGACTTCGTGCAGTCGATCCTGGAGGTGTTCTCCGGTCTCGGCGACGCGTTCACTGACCTTGGCGGATGTAACCGCAGCCTTTGTCTCAGCCTTTCCAGCGGAATTTGCCTTGCCCGCGCTCTTTTGACTCTTGGTGCTTTTCTCCTTGAGACGCTTGGGCGTCTTTGGTTTTTTTTCCTTCTCGAGGGCGGCATTCTTCTTCATGTCTCGGTATGGAGCGCAGTGACCGTGCCATCGGGAGAATTGTTTCCGCAGGTGTCTATGTATCAATAGATTGTGAAATCAGGGGCGTCTCTCAGGATGAGGAGGAACGTGCAAAATCCGCGCATCATGACCGGGCCTTCGTGCAAAATGCATTACGTCCAGATCAGGTTCAAATTGCACGAGTCCCCGGTCATTCTGCCTGCATCGCCCCGTCTTTCTGCTCCCTTTGTAATTCAGCAAGTCATTGAAAACCAGCGCTCTAAATCAGATATGGGAACGAAGGCACAGAACCTGCGATAATAGGCAGGGGAATGGCGGGCGAGTTGTCCGCGCCACTTCAGAAAATCCTAACAATAACTTATTATATGAGCAATCTTCCCCATTCCAGCCAATGCATTGATGTTTGCAACGATCTCCTGCGCGGAGAGCTGTCTGCCATTGAAACCTACTCTGACACGATCAATAAATATACCGACGAGCCGGAAGTGGTGATCCTGCGGGACATTCGCGGAGAGCACATCGACAGCGCGAATCGTCTCCGTAAGAATGTGAAATCCATGGGCGGCGATCCGGATCACAGCTCCGGCGCCTGGGGTGGCCTCACGAAGGCGATCCAGGGCACGGCCAACTTTTTCGGGGAAGGATCGGCGATCACCTCCCTCAAGCAGGGTGAGGAGATCGGTAAGACGATGTATGAAAATGCCCTCGAGAACGATGCCGTGCTCGGGGACTGCAAGGAGATGATCCGGTCCTCGCTGCTCCCGCGGGTGTCGAGTCACATCCTGAATCTCGAGTCTCTCCAAAAGCGGAGGGCGTCATGAGCGTCACAGGCCGATCTTCTTCCGCTTTCGGTAGAGGGTCGCCTGATCGATCCCGAGAATCGCGGCGGCTTCCTGCATGGTCCTCGTCCGGGCGAGGGTGCGGCGGATATGCGCAGTCTCCAACTCTTCAATAGTGACCGAGGCCCCGGGAACGATGCTGGCGGTTTCGCCCTCTTCTTCGGGACTGATCGCCGAGGTCGGGGTGGGCAGATCGTCCTCTTCGATCTTTGAGGAGCGGGTAAGGATGACGGCCCGCTCCATCGCATTGCGCAGCTCACGGAGATTTCCCGGCCACCGGTGGCTGAGGAGGCGGGTCACCGCGTCAACACTGAAACCATCGATCTTGCGCCCGCTCACTCCGGCGAAAAAGGTCACGAATTTTTCAGCGAACTCCTTCAAATCGCGTGGTCTCTCGCGCAACGGGGGCATCGCCGCAGAGATGACGTCGAGGCGGTAGTAGAGATCTTCGCGGAAGCGATTGGTCTCGACGCATTTTTTCAAATTGCGATTGGTCGCGGCGATGACGCGCACGTCGGCCATGCGGGTCTTGGTCTCGCCGAGTCGCTCATATTCCCTTTCCTGGAGGAGACGGAGGAGCTTGGGCTGAATGTCGAGAGGGAGCTCGCCGATCTCGTCAAGGAAAAGAGTCCCGCCGTTCGCTTCATGGACCTTTCCCCACTTGTCCCTGATCGCCCCGGTGAAGGACCCTTTGACGTGTCCGAAGAGTTCGCTCTCGAGGAGCGCTTTCGAGAGGCTGGGGCACGAGATCGTGACAAAGGGTTTGTCTTTGAGATGGCTACGCCGGTGAATTTCGCGAGCAACGAGACTTTTCCCCGTGCCGCTCTCGCCGAGGATGAGGATGGAGGCAGTCGTGGGGGCCGCGCGGAAAAAGAGATCGAGGGTCTCGTTCATCTTCGCGTCGCGCGACCTGAAATGGGGAGGGGGTGACTGGCTCGAGATCTCCGTTTCGAGTTCCTCGATTCGTTCATGGAGCGTCCGCCATTGCCTGGCTCTGGCTACGACGCTGCGAAGTCGATCAGGAGTGAAGGGCTTCTCCAGATAGTCCATGGCGCCCGCCTGGATCGCACGCACGGCGGTGCTGATAGTCGCCTCGGCGGTGAAGATGACTACGGGCGTCCGGGGGTGGCGCTTTTGGATCTGTGGCAGTATGTCGAGCCCATTTTCCGTCCCGAGGTTCAGGTCGAGGAGGACGAGGTCGAAGTCCTCCTCCTTCATTCGCAGCAGACCGACTTCCCCACTGGATACAGCCTCAGCATAATGATCGTCGGTTTCGAGCGCGAATAGGGTGCTCGTCCGGATCGCTTTCTCGTCGTCGATTATCAGGATATCCATCCCCTCCGCCGTCGCATATTGTATGCCTTGCTTCTGAGTTTGATCGTAACTAACTAATAAGCAATATGTTAGGAGTTTATTTCAGCGAGGGGGTGGCTTCCAGCCAAAACATCTTTCGCAAATCGCAAGCCGAGCGCGGCCTCTAATCATGCAATTCGCAAGGTATTCAGGAGAGGCTAAAATGCTCCATTCGAACCGTGCAAGCCCCCCGACATTCTGGAACGATCCCGCCAGGATAAGGGAAAACTCTCGCAAAATCGGCCCGTCCGACGCACTATCCTTCTGAAAATAGTTCTCCCCATCGAAACGCCCGCACATGAACAGATTCTCAGGTGATTCAGGATCGATCCTCATCGTGGGTGACGAGTTCTCTGACGTTCAGGTCGTGAGCACGATGCTCGAGACCCTTGGTTACGACCTAGTGATCGCGCGGGACGGGATCGAGGCGATCGAGCGGGTCAGGGCGAGGGCCCCCGACCTTGTCCTCCTCGACATTCTCATGCCGGTCAATAGCGGTCTCGAGATCTGTCGAGAGCTGCACGCAATGAAGGAAATTGCCGGCGTGCCGATCCTCTTCCTCTCTGCCGACGAGGAAGAGTCCTCCATCGTCTCGGCTCTCGAAGCGGGTGGGATTGACTACGTCACTAAACCCTTCAACAAGGCCGAATTGATTGCCCGGGTGCGTTCGCACCTGGAACTGAAAAAGACTCGTGAGCAATGCAAACATCTTCTCCGTAAGACCGAGCACTTTCTTGAGGTCATGGCCCAGGACCTGCGCAAATGGGTCGGGAGTTCCCATTTCAGTGCCCAGCTCCTCGACGAGATGGATGGTCTCAGCGATAAGAGCCGTCGGCTCTCCGGCATGATCAAAGAGTCCACTGCCCAGGCGCTCAGCTTCGTCGATGAGTATCTCGCGAACGCCCGTGCCGTGAGCACCGCACTGGAGCTGGAGTGCAAAGTATTCGACCTCGGCCCCCTCGCGCAGGCCAGCATCGCCTACCACCGGGCCGAAGCGGAGGCAAAGAATATCGCTCTGGATCTCGAGATGCCCGATGGCATAATGAGGGTGAAGAGCGACCGTGACGCGGTCTTGCGTATCATTGAAAATCTCGTGACAAATGCGATCAAGTTTTCCCCGCTAGGGGCCACGGTGACAATGACGATCGAGAACCACCCTCTCTCTCTCATCGTGGCGGATGAGGGGCCGGGATTCTCTGATGACGATAGGGAAAAGCTCTTCGATCCCTATACCCGCCTCAGCGCTCGCCCCACCGGGGGCGAGATCTCGACAGGTCTGGGACTCTCTATCGTAAAGCGACTGTGTGATCTTCTCGACATTTCCATTCTGGTGGAGTCCCCCGCCAAAGGCGCGTCGATTCGGCTGACTTTTGCGAAATAAGGGCGAATACCCCCGCCGTATTCCCCGTGGATAGGGAGGGAACACTAGCTCTCGCCACGATTTTCCCAGCCATTCAAGCCGCTCGGAATCCGTGGGCCGCGTTGATCGTGAGTTCGTCGAGGAAGCGATGCACGATCGTCGAGACAAAGAGCATCGCCACGAGGGCGTAGCCGGGGTGAATATTTTCGAAGTTCCGGAGATGACGGATCAGGAGGGAGCGAAAGTGTTTGATCTCGCGGAGCGCCTCACAGCGCACATAGCCCTGAGTGGAACGGGTCGCGCCGTGCTTCCGGGCATCGCGAAGCGCCTGATCGGCCACGAGGATCGAACCGAGATGACGCAAGGTCGCATTGAGGTCGTCTAAGAGCGATGGCAGGAGGTTCGTGATCGCCATTTCATCGAGAAATTGGGGCGGAAGAATCGTGGCATCGGCGCGGACACTTTGCAGCCATTCACCGATGATGGCCTGTTTTTGCCCGTCAAGGTATTCCGCAAAGCGGAGATTGACGCTGTCCGGACGAGGCTGTCGCTCGATTGGCATGAATCAGTTTCTCATGGTGGGAGATTCCTTCCGCCCGCAGGTCCGAAGGTGCTTCCGCCCGCAGGTCCGAAGTTTCGCCCATTCCTCACGGTAGGAGTCAGGGATACGCAAGCGCGACGGATACTGGATGCGCCCGCCGATGAGGCCGCCGGCGGCCCCGCCGATGGTCGCGCCCACGACGATCCCGCAGAGGGCCGCGAGACCGGGGTCTTTCGTCGTGATCTGTGCAATACCGGGGATGGCCAGCACTCCGATACCGGCAAGCCAACCGATCGCGCCAATAACGATAATGCACATGGTCGCCCCAGTCAGTGCGCTCTCGGGGGCCCGGGTTCCGACTGCAGTAGAAAGGGAGGAAGAGCTGCTAACCGGGGGGCGGGAGCTTTCAATTTGGATAATGGTCTGCTGGGACATGGGGAGAGGGGGAAGGGGATGGTAGTTAAGAAACGGTGTTTCAGGGAGAGGGTGGGAAGCAGTTCCGATTCCCGAGCCTGTACCGGTGACGAGGGCGCGCCGACCGGCAAGCATTTTCTGTTGGGATTGCATGATGATGAAAGCGAAATAGTGGGCGTCGTATCCCTCCGCCCCCGGCGATGGACCGGGAGCAGAGGGAGCCATCGGGGCGTTTTCGCAAGCGCTGTGCCTCAAATGGCCGAACGAAAAGTGGCCCGCACGATTGCTCGTGCCTCTCTCGTGACTTCAAGACGCGTTCGGCACGGACTTCTCACTCGTCGTGCAGATGTCCGCAGCTTCCGCCGTTTCAAATATTTTTTTGGCGCGGTCCACTTCGTCCGAGTCCTCGGCGTGGACGGCGATGAGGATGTTGCCTTCCTGCAGCTTACCCTCGTAGCGTTTCGCCTCGAGTTCCGGTATGCCCATTCCGATCAGGCTGCCGGTGATGCCGCCCACCGTGGCTCCGATCGCAGCACCGCTGAGCGCGGCGAGGATGGGGCCGGCTGCGATGAATGGACCGACGCCGGGGATCGCGAGCACTCCGATACCGGCGAGCCAGCCGAGCGTCCCGCCGATCACGCCGCCGGTGCCTGCTCCGGTGACGGCGCCTTCGGGTGCTTTCGTATGCGTCTCATGCGCGAAATCGCGGGATGTGCCGTGATCGGCGAAGAGGGCGGAGATGTCGTTGCTGGAAAAGTTGGCATCCCTGAGCTGATCGACGATGTGTTCAGCCTGGGCACGCGTGGTAGCGAGACAGATTACGGAGTGTGACATGATGGTTGGTTTTCTAGGGTTTTTGTTTAGGTTTTGTCGCTGGCGACGAGACGGCTCACAACAGACCGAGGTGGGGCTGGTCGGCACTGGCGATAGGCGAAGGCGGGTCGATCGCCTTCGTTTTTTCGCTTGGTTAGGGAAAAGAGAGGGGGTTTTACCCGGATTCAGTCCACTGCATTGCACGCGCTGTGCCAAGACTCTAATAGAAACTTTAAGATACTAACAATGAGCGAGTTAAATGTATTTAATTTATGATCAAGTTTGGTTTTAGTTGTATACAGTTTGCAAGTTGCGGGAGGTATCTTGCAAAGAGCACGAACTCACTGATCCGCATATCCGTGGACTCGGGCAGCGAGTTCTGCGGTGACCACCTGTCCGGGGAAACTCACCCATCCCTCGCGGCGTGTGCGGTGGGCGACGTGGTCAAAGGTTCACGGTCGATGTTGCTCGGCAAGCATCGCGGCGAGAGCGACGACGATCATGCCCGCGACAAACTGCGCCGGCGAGGCAGTGGGGAGTGATCCGAAAAAATAGAGGATCAAAGCCGACGCTGTGAGCGTGGCGGCATGGGCGGTGATGATCTCACGAGCCTCCTCTGCCGCACTCTCGGCGCGACTGCGGGATGCTGCGTTCGTGGCTGAAGTTCATTTCTGTGGGTGCTCGTGCAGAATGTGGGGCGCGACGTGGCGAATTGCACGGGAAAGCCGGCGTTTCGCTCCGAGAAGGTCCAAAATTGCTAATGGCACGTTCATTGCGACTGAAGCGGGGTGACCGGACGAACCGGAACAAGAAAACCTAACTTATGAAGATAAAATACATTATTACCTGTATCGGCGCTGCACTCCTCGGCTTTGGGGCCGTGTCCTGTGATTCGGCTCGGGAAGATGCCCGGGAAGACGCTGTCGAGAGCAAGGCCGATGCTCAGGAAAACGCGGCCGACGCCGTTCGCGATTCCGCCGAGCGGAAAGCCGACAACCTTGAAGAAGCTGCGGACGCCACGCGCGACCGGCAGTGAGACTCTTTTTGTTCAGTGACTTGACCCTGTTTGGTCAGCGATTTGACCCTCTCCGACACTGTTGGAGGGGGTCTTTTTTTCAGCGCTGCAAACGCCGCGGATTGTAATCGTGAGCAGGAACTCGGGCAGGAATTTTTTGATCATTTGGAAGCCATATCGCATGAGGGATGCCAGGACTGAGGGGTCGTAACGGGAGCGGCGGACAACGGGCTCACGGCCTCTTTGCATTGCAATTTGCAGGCTTTTACCATGCATAATGCGGCGGTTATCAGATTCTAGGGTTTGTCTTACATTGACACAGCGGAGAAATCGTCGCGGCACGCCTCCTGCGTAAGGGAATACGCGCGGTTTCACCGATTCATCAACGCAGCGCCGCCACGCGTGGAGGGGCGCGACACCGGCCCGCGAAAGGCGAGTCTTCAAGAACATCACCAGCCCATCCTCCTGATTCGCACTTCTAACGATGAGTCAGATTATTCTTCCAACCAGCCCCCAGGCGAAGCAAAATATGAAGATAGCCATGTTCACCAATACCTATCTTCCCCACGTCGGCGGGGTCGCCCGTTCCGTCAAGACGCTCGAGGACGAATGCCGGAAACTGGGGCACGAGGTGAAAATTGTCGCGCCCGAGTTCGCCAATGCGACGGAGTCTCCCAATGTCCTGCGAGTCCCCGCGATTCAGAACTTCAACGGCAGCGACTTTGCCGTGCGGCTCCCGGCCCCGGCGATGATTCGCGACTTTATCGACAAGTTCGAGCCCGACGTGATCCACAGTCACCATCCCTTTCTCCTCGGCGACTCGGCCCTGCGCCAGGCCTGGCGGATGGAGATCCCCGCAGTCTTCACTCATCACACTCTCTACGAGCGCTACACGTAATATGTGCCGCTGGACTCCCCCACGCTGAAACGCATGGCGATCCAGCTCGCGACGGAATATTGCAATCTCTGCAGCGAAGTTATCGCGCCGAGCGAGAGTATCCGCGACCTGCTCATCGAGCGCGGAGTGACAGTGCCCGTCAACGCTATCCCGACGGGGATCGATACCGACTTCTTCTCATCGGGCGATGGGGCGCGTTTCCGCCTCAGCGCGGGCATCCCGGAAAACGCCCTCTTGATCGGTCATGTCGGTCGTCTTGCGCCTGAGAAAAATCTGCGATTCCTCGCCGAGGCTGCAGGGATTTTTCTGAAGGGTGAACCCGACGCCGCCTTTCTCATCGTGGGAGAAGGCGATGAGGGGAAGGAAATGTTGAAGATCCTCGCCGAAGCGGGCGTCGCCGACCGGGTCCATCGGCCGGGGCAGTTGACCGGACCTCACCTCGTCGATGCCTACGCGGCGATGGAGGTATTTGTCTTCAGCTCGCAGAGCGAGATTCAGGGCCTGGTCCTCGCCGAAGCGATGGCTGCCGGGAAGCCGGTCCTGGCTCTCGACGGTCCCGGGGTGAGGGAGATCGTGATCGACGGGGCGAATGGATTTCTCCTACCCGGCGGGGCGAGTGCGGGCGAGTTCGCCGGAGCGCTCAGCGCCCTGACGGCGGATGAGGGGGCGATGCGGCGCCGGAGCGGCATGGCGCGCTCATCGGCGGTCGACTTCGACCATCATCATTGCGCGAGGGAGGTGACCGATCTGTATGAGCGACTTATCCGCGAGAAACCGATCCGGCGCGAGGAAGAGAGAATGCCCTGGGATCCCTTTCTCAATTCCCTCGAGATTGAATGGGATCTTTTCGCCGCCAAAATGTCCGCCGCCGCGACGGGACTGATGGAACCAATGACGACGGAGGTGAAAGGTGATTGACAAGCTCCCGGTGCGCTGGCGATGGGTGCGGCGGAAATGGAACCGCTCGAGGCTGGCAGCACGGATCCTCGGGCATCCAGTGCGGACCGAGCCGGCAGAGGAGCCGGGTCTTATCATGATACAGATCGACGGGCTCGCGCGATCTCAACTCGAGAAGGCGATGAAAGACGGGCGCATGCCCTATCTGTCGCGTCTGTTGCGGCAGAGCCACTTTTCCCTGGCGAGCTTCTACTCGGGAGTGCCCTCGACGACGCCGGCAGTGCAGGGGGAGATATTTTACGGGGTCAAAGCGGTCGTGCCTTCTTTCGAGTTTCTCGATCATCGCAGCGGTCGCATCTTCCGCATGTATGAGGCGGAGTCCGCCGACGAGATCGAGAGTCGCATGGTCGCGGAGGGCGCAGAACCGCTTTTCGAAGGGGCACACGTCTACTCGAACATCTATCGCGGCGGTGCCACCGAGTCACACTACTGCTCGGGCGATCTCACCATCGACCGGTTCAAAAAGCGGCTCCATCCGATAAAAAATCTCATCCTCGGTCTCGTCTATTTTCCCACCATCATTCGGGTGACCGGTCTCGCCCTGCTGGAGTTTCTCATCGCGATATGGGATGTCATCGGCGGCACTATCGCCAACGGAAATCTCCTCGACGAGCTGCGTTTTGTCCCGGCGCGCGTCGGGATCTGTCTCGCGGCGCGGGAGGCGATCCGCTTCCGCGTCCTTCTCGACATCGAGCGTGGCGTCCCCGTGATTCAGGCGAACTTCCTCGGCTACGACGAGCAGGCGCATCGCCGCGGACCCGACTCGGAGTTCGCCCATTGGACTTTGCGCGGGATCGACCGCACCATCCGGGATATTCACCGCGCCGCCGGTGGGACTCCGCTGGTCGATTATGAGTTGCTCATCTACTCCGACCATGGGCAGGAGCGATCCACGCCCTACGAAGCACTCCACTGTCGCCCCGTCGAGGAGGCCATCGCCGAAGTCTTCTCGCGGGGCATTACGGCAGGGAAAGAGCTTGGAAAACGCCGTCGCCCCGACCGCCCTAACAGTCTTCAAGAGAGGCGCCGGCGACTCCTCCAGCAGCGGCCCGGCCATGCGGGATTCGGCACGATGGAGGAATGCGCGGAAAAGATCAACATCACCGCGATGGGCCCGATCGGCTATATTTACCTGCCTCTCGCGCTTTCGGCGGACGATCTCGCCGATTACGCCGCCGCGCTCGTCGAAGCCGCCGCGATCCCTCTCGTGCTCTATCGCACCGGGGACGGAGATGGCGGGGCGCTGCGGGCGCGCAATGTGCGCGGCGAATGGAGCCTGCCGCGCGACGGAGCCGAGGTCATCGGGCGGGATCATCCCTTTCTCGAATCGGTGGTCGAGGATCTCGTGCGGCTCTCGCGGCACCCCGACGCCGGGGACTTCATCATCAGCGGATGGGATCCGCAAGCGCCGCCCGTTTCCTTCCCCCGCGAGCGCGGCGCCCACGGTGGACCCGGGAGCGAGGAGACGCATGGCTTTGTCCTCGTCCCCGATCGCATCCTCCGCTGGCATCTTGCCCACCACGCCGCGAGCGGTCGCTGGATGCGCGGCACCGACCTGCGGGAAGTGGTGCGGCATTACCTCGGGAAAGACGGCGACCGCCGCGAAACCGCTTTTACCGGAAACCCGCGCGAGGTCGATTTGCCGCTTCGGGTCATGACCTATAACCTTCACAGTTGCGTCGGGCTCGACGGGCGGACACGCCCCGAACGCATCGCGCGGGTCATCAATTCCTTTGATCCCGACATCGTCGCGGCGCAGGAGGTCGATGCCCATCGGCCGCGCTCGGGCGGTCACGATCAGGCGAGGGCGATCGCTGATCATCTCCGCATGGAGCACGCCTTCTACGCTGTCTTCGAAGAGGGCATGGAAAAGTATGGTCTCGCGATCTTTTCCCGCTTCCCTTTCCAACTCGTGAAAACCGAACACCTCACTCCCGCCCACCCGCGTCGTCGTGAGGCCCGCGGGGCGATGTGGGTGACGCTCTCGTCCCTGCCGGGTGTGGGAAAAATTCACGTCATCAACACGCACTTCGGTCTCGGGCGCGAGGAACGCCGCCGACAGGTCGAGACGCTCCTTGGTCCTGACTGGCTCGGCGGCATCCCCGACGATGAGCCCGTCATCCTCTGCGGAGACCTCAACTCGCAGGAGCGTTCCCTCGTCCATGGCCGGCTCCGCGAAAAACTGCGCGACGTCCAGACGGGGCTCCCGGGGCATCGAGTCCGCGCGACCTTTCCGACGCTGCGGGCCTTTCTGCGGATCGATCATCTTTTTGTGAGTCGGCACTTTTCGGTGGAGCGCGTCGAGGTGCCGCACACGGCGACGGCGATCATCGCTTCGGATCATTTTCCGCTCTGCGCGGAGCTCTCACTCTACCAGAATAAAGATGGAGAAGACAGGACGGTTTCTTAAGCGCTACCGGGGTGCTCTCGCCGTGATCCTGCTCCTCTCGGCGGGGGCCTGGTATCTCGTGCGCCATCACGATGGCACCCTCGACCGGGAATCCATCCTCGCCTACGGCATGTCGCTGCCGCCCTCGCTCATCATCGCGGCGTTTTTTGTCCTGCCGCTTCTGGGGTTTCCTGTAAGTGTATTGTTAGTGCTGCTCGGTCTGCGATTTGGAGTCGTTCGGGGGATGGGTATCGTCACGGTGGGGATGTTCTTTCATCTTCTAGTCGCCTACGGCATTGCGCAGAGCGGGCTGAGGGAAAAGATCAGGCGCCGCATCGCCTCGTTCGGGTATGAGATCCCGCCGATTAAGGAGAATCATCGTCTCTGGTTCACGACACTTTTTGCCTCGATCCACGGCCCGCCGTATGCGGCGAAGCTCTACCTCCTCGCGCTCACCGATCTGCCCTTTCGTTACCATTGCGGCATCGCCCTGCCGGTCTACATCGGTTTCTCGCTGCTGCCGGTGAGTGCGGGAAAGGCAGTCCTGAACCTCAATCCTGTCATGGTCAGCGCCATTGTCATCGCGTTTATTGCCCTCTTCTTCTTCGGTCGCTGGTTGACGCGCCGCTACGCCGGAAAAGGAGCCCAACCGGAAGATGGAACGTGATGTGCGAAAAGCAGAACCATGGCAAACCTCAGTAGCTTCATCCTCTGGTATGTGCTGCTGCCCCTGGTTTTTCCCCGATGAGAAGTCGCAGGAGCGCTTTGGGAATAAGCCGGGGCTCGGGATCGTGAAACGGTCGGCGGTTGTTGTCCCGAGATCTGACCAGTTCACCGGCATCGAGACGGCCTCACCGCCGCGGGCCCGCAGGCTCCACGGGGCGGTGCAGGTCAAGCCCCCGCCGTTGCGCATCC
>JBDNIL010000064.1:0-7957 GCA_041688355.1 Verrucomicrobiales bacterium
GTGGTAGTGGTAGTGGCAGGGGAGCGTTCGGCGATGGAAAAAATGCCACCCGTGACACCGGTGATGGTCACCTTTTGATGGTCGGCAAAGGAGGGTGGATCGTCGCTCCCGCCGGTCGGATCGAGATCGACCGGCCAGAGATCGCCATTCCATTCGACAAAATTTTTCCCGGCGATGTGGCGGTATTCCCCGACCGCGCCGAGTGCTGAGTGGATGGACTCGTTGGCACCGGCAGGCAGGCACCGGCGGATGAGCGGAGCAATGGCCCGCTTCCACACGGCAAAGAAGAGCGCCGTCACCGCCAGCCAGCAGAACAGCGCGATGAGGATCTTCCACTTCATCGAGACGTCGAAGAGCAGGGCAAAATAGATCGAGATGCCGACCAGCGCGGCCACACTGAGAATCTCGGTCTCGAAAAAGACGTCGAGGACGAGGATCGTGAGAGCGATCGCGAGAACCCAGAGAAATCCCTGCATGGATGGATCGAGTAGGTTCATGTCAGAGAGGGGAGGTTCGGGGATGGTGTGCCGCCTGGGGGCAGTGTTCTCGGGGCGGTGACTGGAGGATCGGTCTATAGGTCAATTTCTGTCGGCCCCATTTGCCACCACTGCGACGAGTTTCACCTGAAGCGGGGCCCCAGTTCAAGCATTTTCGGGTGGAATTCCTCTCTTTCGCGCTCAGTTGGTTCCGCAAGTCCGACCTCTCAGGGGCAAGGGCACCGTTTCTTTTGGACATCCCGCCGACAACGGCCACAGTGAGCCGCATGTCTCCGGACCTGCTCAAGACGGTCTTCCTCCCCCTCGCCCTGATCTCGATCATGTTCGGGATGGGCATGAGCCTCACCACGGCAGACTTCAAGCGGGTCGCCCTCTCCCCGCGCGCGACCGTGCTCGGGCTCTCCTGTCAACTCATCGGGCTGCCCCTGCTCGCTTTTGCCCTGATCCTCCTCTTCCGTCTGCCCGGCGATCTCGCGGTCGGGCTCATGATTCTCGCGTCCTGCCCCGGTGGTCCCACTTCGAACATCATCACTCACCTTTCCCGCGGCGACACCGCCCTTTCCGTCACTCTCACTGCTTTGTCGAGCGTCATCACCGTCTTCACCATTCCTCTCCTCGTCGGCTTCGCGATTGGTCATTTTCTGAAAGCGGATGAGGCAATCGCCCTGCCATTCGTCAAAACCGTGGTGCAATTGGTCGTGGTGACCCTGATCCCTATTGCATTGGGGATGTGGGTCAACAAGGTCCGCCCGGGCTTTTCCCGGCGCATGACTTCGACGGTCAATATTGTCTCTCTCTTTTTCCTGGCACTCGTGATCCTCGCGGCAGTGCTTCGCGAAAAAGATCTCGGACAACAGTTCCTGCTCGCAGGTCCCGCCGCCCTCGCGCTGAATCTCGGAAGCATGGGGCTCGGTCTCGGAGCTGCTGCCCTTTTCCGTCTCACGCGCCCGCAGGCAATATCTCTCTCGATCGAGTCGGGCATCCAAAATGGCACCCTTGCCCTGAGTATCGCCCTGGGGCTTCTCGACAGCTCGCGCATCGCCATGCCGGCAGTGGTCTACAGTCTGCTCATGTTCGCGAGCGGAGCCCTCATGATCCTGTGGTTCGGGCGGAAGCGCACCTCGTAAAAGACAACATGGACCGCGACAGCCCAGCTGCCGCGATCGATCTTCGAAGGTTCGTTTCCCGCTGAAGACAGGGAGAAAGAACGGACCCCGGGGCGGGAAGACGCCATCGACCCGGACTCGATTCGCAGAACGTTTCGAGCAAAGATCAGCAAGCACAACTCACCCGAACGCATGAAAAACGCCTCACTCAAAGTAGCCCTGCTGACCATCGCGGCCCTGACGGCCTTCGATCTTTCGCCTTGCCTCGGAGATCCCGCAAAGCCCGGCTTCGCCCCCGAGGCATGGAGCGTGCGATGCTGGAACGGGGAGACACGTCGATGGGAGGATCTCGGCCTCGGAAAGATGACGATCACCAAAGGCCCTGACGCTACCCGAATCACCAACACTAGCGGTATTCACCGCCACGCCCATCTCGTCCACCCGGCCCTGCCCGAGGGTGACTTCGCCTTCACCATAGAGCTCCGGGGCGGCTACGAGCTCGGTTTCCTCAACGCAGCGGGCAAAGACGAGATGCTCTACCTCGAGCTCGCCGGGAAAGACGGCGCTGACGCCGCCCTCGAAGAGCGGGCCTTCCATACCTACGAACTCAGCCGCGAGGGCAACCGTTTCACGATCCGGCGGGACGGTCGGGCGGTGCCGATGGTGCATTTCCAATTCGACTACGTCGAGGATTTCGTGATCACCCTCGCGATACGGGAGGGGGAGACGGTGGAGATTCGTTCCGTCTCAATGAAGCCAATGCGGTGAGGGATTTCCGCTCTTCAAAAGGAGATCGAGCGGTTACCCGGCGTCGATTCCGGGCTTGATGGTGGCGCGGGCTTCGCTAGAATTGGAGCCTGTAGTTGTTTTTGTCGCTGGTCAGCCCGGGTCTCTCCTTTCTGCCCGACCATCCCATGCCATCGCGCCGTGTATGCAAGACTCCACCCTTTCCATCCCCTGGTGGCGCCTCTTGCTCATGCTGCCCCCTTTCGCCCTCATGCTCGTCCTGCTCTTCCGCTGGACCGATCAGGGAAAGGCGCTGCTCCACGCCTCGGTCCGCATGGTGGCCCAGTTGGCCCTGATCGGCTACGTTCTCGTCTGGGTCTTCCGAACGGACAATCCCGCCTGGGTTCTCGTGGCTCTCACCCTGATGGCTGCTGCCGCCGGTTGGATCGCCCTCCGTCCTCTCGCCGAAAAATCCGCTGCCCTCTATCTCCGCTCCCTCGCCATCATCCTCCTCTGTGGCGGCAGCACCCTCGCTCTCGCGGTCTGGGGCGTCCTCCGGCCTCCTCTCTGGTACGACCCTCGTGTCGTCATTCCCCTCGCGGGCATGATCTTTGCCAGCTCGATGAATCAGATCAGCCTCTCCGCCGAGCGCTACCTCGCCGAACGCGCCCGCGACCTCGACCACCCCGCCGCGCGCGCCATCGCGATCCGCGCCTCTCTCATCCCGCTTCTGAATACCTTCTTCGCCGTCGGCCTTGTCCAGCTGCCCGGCATGATGACCGGCCAGATCCTCGCCGGCGCAGACCCCCTCATCGCTGTCCGCTACCAGATCCTCGTCATGCTCATGCTCCTCAGCAGCGGTGGTCTCGCGGCGGCTCTGTTTGTCCAGAGCCTCGCCTCCCACTCCATCAAACGAGCGGGCTGAGAGAGTCGGCCGAAAATAGAATGATCAGAAAGGCGGGGCTGCTACCCGGCATTTTATCCCGCCCTCCTTACTCCACCCGCACCGCCGCGCAGACCATCTCAAGCACGCGGTTCAGTGAGGCGGCCCCCGAGGCTTCCTGGAACGCGCTGCCGGGGAAGGGCAGCCAGGCGTCGCGCGAAGTGTCGGGCTCGGGCTGAGGGATACGTGCTTCCGGGAGCTTCTCCACCCTGGCGCGCAATGGCGAGGGCGATCTCTTCGGGATCATGGGGCAACGATATTTTGTGGCGATCGAGGATGCGACGGGAGAAGCGGAGGTCTTGAAAGAATTGACCGTGCCTTCCGAGATCCCTCTCACCGTCGAGGGGCTCGCTTTCGACGGATCGGGTAGGCCCTTTGGTCTCGACGAAAATGGCGAGTTCGTCCACATCGATCTCGAGAGTGGTGTGGTCACCGTGGTCGATGCCTGGGAGTCGAGGCCCGAGGAGTCGTCTCAGGAGGAATATCTCGTCTGGAACTCCGATGAGGAGCGTTTCTATCTCTTTCTCCGTATGGCTGATGACTCGAGTTGGCAAGCCGTCGCCAGCCTGGGTCGCTGGGATAGTGAGGGTGTCTTCGAGGTCGTGGCAGAGTTGCCGGGCCTTGAGGAATTCTATGTCATCGGGCTCCTATTCTACGAAGGTCGCCTCATCCTCTCGGCCATGCCGTATTATGATCCGTGGTTGCTCGAGGAGGAGGGGGCCAACGAGGCCACGACCTATTTTTTCTCCTTCGATGAGAACTGGGAACTCGTCGCAGAGTCAGAAACTCCGTTCTTCGCCTATCTCGTTTGCGGGGTGAACCTTTCTGCTCAGCCCGATGTCCAGATCGGACCCGCGAGAAACCGGCTCATCGGCCAGGACTTCTACAGCGAGTCGGGCAGCGGTCAGACGGCGCGGACGCGCAGCAAATCGCGTCGACTGGTGGGCTCTTTCCACGCCATCCTTGAGAACGATGGTTCGGGTGCGGGGGTCTTCTCCCTGAACGCAACTGGCGGCGGTGCGAGAGACCGGGTCACCTACATGCTCGATGGGGAGAATGTGACGGCCCTCGTGCTTGCCGGCATGGAGCTGCCCCTCGCTTCGGGGAGTTCAGCCGATCTGAAGGTGGCCTACTCACGACCCGGGAAGGGAGTCTGGAAAGAGACCTTCCGGGTCACTCTCAGCGGCGGCGATCTATCCGATACCGGACTCTTCGAATCCCGTCTCGAGACGCCGAAGTCGAAGAAAGCAAAACCCCGTCGCCCGGTGCGCCCGACGAGCCTTTTTCATTAGCATTTCTGAATCTCTTCTCATCCTCATTTCTTCTTCCCTGCCATGAAACAGCATCTCTCCGCCCTCACCATCTTTGCTCTCGCTATCTCATATTCCTCCCACGGTGGGGAGCTATCGGGGAGCGGAAAAGAACCGCTTGCCCCCGGCAAGGCTCCTCTTGAGGAGTGTATCGAACTCGGAGGTTTCGTCGGGATCACCTACCTCAGCGATCAATTCATCCACGGGATGCGGCTGAATCGCGATACCGTAGCGGTCACAGCGGGTTATCGATTCGAGTCGATCGTTCCCCTCACGATCGGGGTCACCCAATCGATGGGGATCTCGACCATTTTCCCTACACTGCGGTGGGCCCGGTCGATCTCACGGATGTGGGAATCGAGGCCGAACTCGGAAGTTTTCTCGGCTTCGATTTGTCTCTCGGCTACCTGCATCGCTTCATCGATTTCACTGGAGCGCCCGGTGATCTCTCGACTGACTACGGCGAGGTCTCTCTCGAGCTCCGCCGTGATTTCGGATTTGTCGAGTTCGTGGCGTCTTCGACTCTCGGCCTGCAGTCGCGCGACTCCTTCTTCGCGGCGGGTGGCGGCGACGGATGGATACACACGGCGGGACTCGAAAAGACGATCCCACTCTGCGAATCCACCTCCCTCCACCTGAGCGGAGGAGTCGCCTATCACGACGGATTTTTCTACGCGGTGCCGGGCACGCACGATTGGAGTCATTACTACCTCGCGGCATCGCTCCCCATCGCACTCAATTGCCGGACGACGCTCACTCCCTACATCGGCTACAACGGCGTGCAGCAGTGGGGAGTCTACTTTCCTCAGGGGGACGCCCTCCATGGCGGGGTGAGTCTGCAGGTCTCGTTCTGACGCGCCTTTTTTGTCTCCCGGCTTCGAATCCTGAAGCCCGGCGTCACTGCTCCCGGGGCTTTTCCGCAGGTGCGGAGCCAGTCCACTTCGACTTCGCCTTTGACCGAAAGAAGAGTGCCGAGACCGCTGCTCAGATCGAGAGTAATGTCCCCGCTTGCGACCAGCGAGAATACTTCGCTGTTTTCCAGGGAGAGAGTCTCCGAAAATGTCATGATCCCTTCTGAAATTTGAACGCTCCCTTTCGAGAGTTCGCCCATGACACCATCATTCACGATTTGCCAGGATGGGCCTTTAAACCCCTCTGGATCAAACTCCGCGATCATTTTCTCCCGCCACGCCCCTGGCTTTCCGCTGCACGCAGCAGAGCTAAGGTGGTTGAGGTGGCGAGAACCGGGATCATGAAAGCAACGGCGGGAGCACGAGTTTTATTTCTTATGGCAACCGCCGCCGGTCAGCTTATGGATGGGTGGGGCGGGACAAGAAGTCTGTCCCTGACATGGCGCCTCTTTCCGCAAAAGCGACTCTGCTTGAAACCTTGCCATTGGTGAAATACCGCGAAATTCCAATGGCTAGCTGTCGACGTGAGTTCTTCCGGTGAGATCCTGCTACAGATCCGCGAGGATCTGGACGAGTTCTTCGGGCTCGGCACGCTCGCTGATTTCGCCACTGATGAATGCGTAGCGAACCGATGAATCACGATCAATAACGAAGGTCGCCGGGAGGGGCAGCTCGAAGCTTTCATCTTCGTTGAGTTCCTCAAGGCGGAGGCCGAAGGACTCATAGATCCGCCGAATCTCCTGACCGAGCGGATAGACGAGACCATAGGTTCGGGCGACGGCATTGCCCCGGTCGCTGAGATCTTCGAATCCCTGTTGCTCCGGGGATTCGTTCCGGTCGATAACCTGAGGACTGAGGGCGAGGACCACCGTGTCCCGCGAGCGGAACTGCGGGAGATGGTCCAGCAACTCGCGAAATTCCAGATTGCAATAGGGGCACCACGTTCCGCGATAGAAGCTGAGGATGGCGGGACCATTTTCGAGCTTCTGTCGAAGCGCGACGGTTTCCCCGCGATGATTGGTAATCGCGAAGTCGGGAGCCTTATCTCCCTCTCGCATGCACTGCGAGAGGATTCCGGACTGGATGATCTCCTCGGTCTTTGTCGCAAAGATGGCCTGCACTTCTGCGGGGAAGTCGGCGGCGTGCTCTGCGTTCCATTGTTGGATTCGCTCTTTTAAAGATCTCGATTCTCTGCCTTTTTCCATGGAGCGGTAACCTATCCGTATCCTGAAGGAATTCGAGGAGAACTGCAGAGAACTGCTTTTTCAACCCTTCGGCTCCCTTCCCTCCGAAGGCCCGGGTTGGGGGCGGGTTCGCGGAAGCCTTCACAAGCGCTAGGCTGGATCGACCTGGTAGTCCGTCAAACTTGAAAAGCATGGTATAGCGACTTGAGCTTTACCCTGGAATCTTCGCACGAAAATTGCCAGTCGGTCTCGCGGCATTCCTTGTTTCGCCTTGCGGCAGCCGCCGCACATTGGGACCTGAATAGTTCCGTTGTAGCCGGGTTCGGTCATCCGGCCACGGTGATTATCGCACTGGTGCTGATCGTCAGCCGGGGTCTGTCGAATTCGGGCGCGATTGAGGTGCTGGCGCGCTATCTGGTTTCCTCGAGCCGACCCTTGGGGCTGCACATCGGATTGATGTCCGGGGTGGCCGCGGCTTTGTCGGCGATCATGAATAATGTGGCGGCTCTGGCGCTGCTGATGCCGGTGGACATGCAGGCGGCGGCCAAGGCCAAGCGCAGCCCGGCCCTCACTCTGATGCCACTGAGTTTTGCCTCGATCCTGGGCGGGATGATCACTTTGATCGGCACCCCGCCCAATGTGGTGATTGCGACCTACCGTGGGGAGGCTCTGGGCGAGCCATTCGGCATGTTTGACTTCGCTCCGGTGGGCCTTGTGGTGGCGGGAGTTGGCGTGCTCTATGTGGCGCTGGTAGGCTGGAGACTGCTACCGGAGTCCTGTGTTCGGGGTAACGTGCTGCAGGACTTGCGGGATCTGGATGGCTACATCGCCGAAGCGATCGTTCCGGAGGAGAACAAGTTCATCGGCGAGTCCACCCGCGTCTTGCACGATCTGGCGGAGGAGAGTGATGTCTCGGTCGTAGGCATTATCCGCGGCAAGAAAAGACTGCCCGGCCTGGCGATGCGGGAGACGGTGGAGCGTGCCGATATTCTGCTGCTGGAAGGTGGCCCCGAGGCTATCGAGCAATTTTTGGGGGCGGCGAAACTGAAATATAGCGGCGCGGAGAAATACGCCAGTCTGACCAGTGAAGCGGTATTGATGACCGAGGTGGTGGTGCTAACTAATGCCGCGGTGATCGGGCGGTCGGCGATTCACTTTGGCTTGCTGCGGCGCTTCGGCGTGACCCTGCTGGGGGTGGCTCGAAAAGGGAAAAAGATTCGCACCCGGGTGCGTCGGCTCAATGTGGAGGGCGGCGACATTCTGCTCCTCATCGGACCCGA
>JBDNIL010000435.1:0-6492 GCA_041688355.1 Verrucomicrobiales bacterium
CCCCCTTCACGAGGGCTCGTTCGGGAAACTCTTCTTGCAGCAACAAGCAGCAGCAGGGGCGGCTCCTGCGCCGCCCGGGATGGCCTCTGTAATTGCACCTGCACCTGCACCTGCACCTGCACCTGCACCTGCACCTGCACCTGCACCTCGTGCCATCGACCCTCTGCCTGCGCCCGTCTCGCAAACGCCCGATCAGCCCGAAGGCGACGTTCTCGACGAACTCTTCGGGGCATCTCTCCGCCGGGCGGATGATTCCAAAAAACTCAGCAAGACGGCCGTCGTCATGATCTCCTGCCTCGTCGGCGCGGCGGTCATCGCGGTGTTGATGGTGGTCTTGCTCGGCCAGCTCTTCCTGGGTGGACGGCAGCCCGAAGACGCCTACAAAGAAGGTTCCGTCGTCGAGACTGACGGGGGGGGATCGAAGGGCAAGGCAAGCTCGGCCCCCGTCGAGCTTGACGAGGCGCCGATGGGAGAGGCCCCGGCCAGTATCGATCCTGTCGCCGTTTTGCGCGAGACCGACTCCGGCTCTGCGGCGGCCGAAGCCCCCGCGCTCTCGCTTGATGAGCGCGTCCAACAGATCGTCAACGGAACCGACGCGCCTCCCGCTACCGGCGGTTCAGTGATCGGTCAACCTTCCCTTGATCTCGTGGATGAGGCGATAACCCGATTCGACACCCCGACCTCACTGGCTCCAGCTGTGGCTGCTGCTACTGCTGCGGTTGGCACTGCCGCAGCCGCCACTTCGCCGTCAGTCGCCCCGGGTAGCTCCGCCGTTGAGGCTGCCGATCCCGCGATGCAGGGCCCTGCCGGGCTCGAGACTGCCGACCCTGCCTCCCGATCTCTCGGCAACACGGGGAAGAGCGCGAACTACAACCCGCCCGCGAGTTTTGCCGCCCCCGGGCCGAGCGACAGTCCACTCTTGAGAATCAACGACGTCATCGATGCCTTCCTTCGCGCTCCGGACTGGCAGACCCGGACCAGGTATGCTTACCAGGGCGACAGCCTCCAACCTGCCATCGAAGACTACTACAAAAAGTGGCCCGACAACAAAATCGATCGTTACTCCCTGCAACTTTTCCAAATGGAGCAATCGGCCGAGCTGGGTGGTCCCTACTGGGTCTACCTCGTCTCCACCAGTGATGCGGACCAGGGCTTCCCCCTCATCATCCGGGTCGAGGACGGGAATCTCAAAGTCGACTGGCAGATCTACTCCGAGTTCTATGACCGCCACTTCGTACGCTTCCGCGACGGCACTATGCCGCGTCCCGAGACCTTCCGCGTCGTGATCGAGCGCGTCTCCGACTACTACGGCACCGACCGCGAGGCCTTCACCGACGTGGGCGACTACTACGTCTACCAGGTCAGCCCGCCCTATGGTGATCTCAACGAGTTCTCCGAGTATGCTTTCGTGAAAAAAGATACGGAACTCGCGAAGAAACTCGAGGGCGTCGTCGGTCTCGGCGACGAGCCGCTCGCCGTCATCGTGACCCTCGACGAGAAACCCTTCGGGCACGGCGTGAAACATTTTGTCATCACCGAGTACCTCACCGAGGGATGGTTCCGCTGACCCGTGACTCGGTATGGAGATCGAGATCGACCGATTCATTCGCTACCTCGCTGTTGAAAAAGGGCTCTCGCTCAATTACCAGCTCTCGGTGAGGCGCTCGCTCGAGGCCTTCGCCGAGTGGTTGAAGGATGGGCACGGCATTGACGAACCGGGTCGGGTCGAGCTCTCCCATCTCACCGCCTACCTCGCCCATCGCCGCCTCGATGACAGGCTCGCCGCCTCGAGTCTGCGGGTGCAGCTCATCGCGATCAAGATCTTCTTTCGCCACCTCGCGGCCAAGGGAAAAGTGGCGTCCGATGTCGCCGACCAGATCGATTCTCCCCGCCTCGAGAAATACCTCCCCGAGACCCTCAACGAACCCTCGGTGAAGCGGCTCCTCGAGTCCATCGACGATACCCTGCCGCTCTCGCGACGCGACCGGGCCATGCTCGAACTCATGTATGCGAGCGGGCTCCGCGTCTCCGAGCTGACCGGTGCGCGCCTCGAGAATCTCTTCCTCGAAGACGGCGCCATCCGCGTCACGGGCAAGGGGAACAAGACCCGCATCGTGCCCGTAGGCTCTGCCGCCCGTGAGGCCATCGAGCAATATCTCGCGGGGGAGCGGCCCGAGCTCGTCAGCCACCACAGCGGGAGTGAAATTTTCCTCTCAAAATGGGGGAAGAAGCTCAGCACCACACGCATCTGGCAGATCGTCAAAGAACGCGCCAAACTCGCCGGGATCGAGTCCAACGTCTACCCGCACCTCCTGCGCCACTCCTTCGCGACCCACCTCCTCGGGAACGGCGCCGATCTCCGTGTCATCCAGGAGTTGCTCGGCCACGCCGATATTGCGACGACCCAGATCTACACCCACGTTGACCAGAAGCACCTGCGCGACGTGCATCGCAAATTCCACCCGCGCGGGTGATTGGGACTACTCTTCGTCGGCAGTTTTCCACCAGTCGGCCCCGCGTTCCCAGGGATCGAGAGACTCGGCCCGCTCTTCGGGAGCGGCATTGTCATCCACGTAGAGCGCGTTGCGTTTCTCGTCGGCCGCGATCTCTTCAAGGAGCAGATCGAGTTGATCGGGTTCTTCCGCGAACTTCTTCTCGCGCCAGATGAGGTAAGCGAAAAAAATCGCGATTCCGAGCAAGACGCCGGCGATCAGGCCCACGAGAAAGAGAGCCGCAGCACTGTCAGCGGCGACGAGAGTGCTCTCCCCGATGCCGAAATCGGACATTACCGACTGATTCATCCGAATGAGTCCATCCACCACCATGAGCGCAAGAATAAAGGCTCCGAAGATGAGGGCAAGACGATTCCAGGACAATTTCATAGGTCGGTCGGTGGTGAATTCGCAGTGGTGCGAATCAACCCTGGCCACTATATCAAATCTGTCACGGTGCTCAATCTCTAAAAGCTGAAAACACGATATTTTTGCGATTATCGCAATTGTGAGAAGAAATCGCAGGTCTCCGCGCCGCCCGAGATCACTGTTGGCACGCACCGCAGCGACCGAAGAACTCGAGTTCGTGCTCGAGGTCGGCGAAGCCGCTGTCCTCCGCGATCTGTTTCTCGAGGTGCTCTACCGGACATGCGATATCCAGCACCTCGACCGTGCCACAGTCGCGGCAGATGAGGTAATCCTGATGGTGATTCTCGCGCAGACAGTAGTGAGCCGCACGGCTGTGGAAGCCGATGCGGCGGACGATGCGGCGCTCCTCGAGGCGGCTCACGAGACGATAGATCGTCGCCGGATCACACGAGACATCGAAGGCCGAGTTGGCGGCGATCTGTTGCAGCGTCATGGGTTGATCGGCCGAGACGAGGACCTTCAGGCAGGCTTCGAGAGCCGCCGTCCGGCGCAGGCCTGATGCCGAGCATTCCTCAAGGAGGGCTTTGATATTGTTCGATTCACCGCTCATACACTCGTCCAGTCTAGAGCGGTTGAGCGGAAACTGCAATCGCTGTGAGTGGGAGCCTGTAGCATCGGCATCCTGCCGATGCATTTGCCTCGATCTGCTCTTAGGCACCGCTCTTTTCAGCAGCCACCAGCCGGTAGTGGTGACGTCCACGTCGCCACCATATTCGGGCAAGGGCGGTGGCGACGTGGAGGTCACCACCAGTGTGCGCGGCATGGGTGAGAGAGTGTCAACAACCGAAGTGAAGGACAAGGCGGGTTCCGCGCGGGATTCAGCGCGAAAGAGCCGACCGAAGGGGGACAGCCAGCCGAAGGCGGCCCCGAAGGGGTGGACCGAAGCGACAGCAACTTTGTAGCAAAGGCACGACCGTAGGAAAACGAACTGGAAGCGAGGCCGCGATGCGGGCGATAAGCGTGCTAGAGAACGCGAAATCCAACCGTCACCGAAAGACGCATCGGGTAGATCCAGACGGCACGGGCCGAAAGTCCATGCACCTTGCCCGGCCGGGCCGACGCTTCGGGAGATCTCACGCGCGAGAGCGAAAGAGAAGTCAGCAGCAAGGCGGACCGCTCAGCCCTTTGCCGGCAAACGTCTACCTTGATCCGGGGGATAAAGAGCTCGAAAAGCGAGGGGTGAGTTTCGTGCGTTACGCCGACGACATCGCCATCTTTGCCGGCAGCCAACGGAGTGCTGAACGCATCCATGAAGGAATCGCGGAATGGATTGAGAAACACCTGAAGGTAGAGGTCAACCGCGACAAAAGCGGCGTAGGGCCGACCGGAAACAGCAGTCTGCCGGGTTTTCGCATCCATGAGGATGGCAAGGTGAGCGTGAGTCCGAAAGCTGTCGAAAAACTCGAGGCGAAAGTCCGAAACCTGTGGGACGCCCGACAAAGTCTGACCAGCGAGCAACAGCGTGACCAATGGCAAAGATACATCCGAGGATGGTGGAACTACTTCTCGTTGGCCGAAAGGCGATGGGAAGTGACCGACTCGAGTGGGTGGATTCGGCGTCACATGCGGAAATCCTTTTGGCTCCGGCAGGCAGAGCCGGGTAGTGGTTATACGTCGAAAGAGGTGGACGGGAGTGTCCACCCTCCTTGCGGCCGGCTTTAGAGAGAAGATCGACGGAGACCCAACAGGGTCGGATGCGGCACCCAACCCTGTAGAATGCTCAATACACGTCCCGCTGATACCGCTTCGCTTTTCTCAATGTCTCGAGATACGCTTTGGCGTCGACCGGCGTTTTGCCGCCGTGCTCGGCGATGATCTCGATCAATGCCTGCTGCACGTCTTTGGCCATGCGGGAGGCGTCGCCGCAGACGTAGAGGTGGGCACCCGACTCGAGCCACGCGTAGATCTCGGCTCCGCGCTCGAGGAGACGCTGCTGGACGTAGATCTTCTCCCGCTGGTCGCGGGAAAAGGCGAGACTGAGGTCGGTGAGGGTGCCGTCTTCGAGGTAGTCGAGCCACTCTAACTGATACAGAAAATCGTAGGAGAAATGCTGGTCGCCGAAGACGAGCCAGTTCTTCCCCTTGGCTCCGCGGGCCGAGCGTTCCTCGACGAAAGCGCGGAAGGGGGCGATCCCGGTGCCGGGTCCGACCATGATCACGGGCGTGTTGTCGTTCTCGGGGAGGCGGAAGTTGTTGTTGTGATGGAAAAAGACGCGGACCTTGTCTCCGACCGCGAGGTCGTCGGCGAGGTAGCACGAGGCGACGCCGGTGCGATCGCGACCGTGGGTGTGGTAGCGCACCGCTGCAACGGTGAGATGGACTTCGTCTTCGTGCTTTCTCAGGCTCGAGGCGATGGAATAAAGTCTCGGGGTGAGCTTGCGGAGGATGCCGGTGAAGGACTCGGCGGTCCAGTTCTGGTAAGGGTAGGTCTCGAGCAGGTCGATGAGCTGGCGGCTGTCGATCCAGGCCTTCAGCTCGGTGCGGCCCTCGGCCTCGAGGAGCCCTTTGAGGAGGGGATTCCCGACGATGGCGTTGTACTTGTCGACGATGGTCGGCGCGACGGTGGTGATGTCGTAGTCGTGACGGAGCGCGTCGGCGAGGGTCTTGTCCCCGAGCTTCGCGTTGGCGCTGAGCCCGGTTGCGGCGAGGATGCCGTCGATGTCAGAGGCGCGGTTTTCCGGGTAGATGCCGAGAGAGTCGCCGGGTTCGTAGACGAGGCCCGATCCCTCGAGAGAGAGCTCGACGTGGAGGACTTCCTTGCTCGAACCGGTGCCGTTGAGAACGACCTTTTGCAGAATCGCGGAGGAGTAGGGATTTTCCTTGTCATAAATGACAGAGGTCGCGACGGGACCGTGAATCGTGGCGGTGGAAGTGACGGACTCGGGTTCGGGAAAGGCATTGAGCGCCCCCGCGAGCCAGCCGTCGAAGGTGGCCTGGAAATCGACGTCGCAATCGACCCGATCATAGACACGCACGGCCCCGAGCTCGGAGAGACGGGAGTCGAAGTCTCGCCCTATCTTGCAGAAGTGCTCGTAGCTGGTGTCGCCGAGACCGCAGACGGAGTAGGTGAGACCGGGGAGCTGGGGCATCGTGTCGAGCATGAAACCGTCGTAGTAGCTCACGGCGCCATCGGGCGGATCGCCTTCGCCCCAGGTGCTGACGACGACGAGGAGATGCTCGACCTTCACAAGATCGGAGGGTTTCGCATCGGACATGTCGGCGATCGTGACTTTGAAGTCATGCTTCGCGGCGGCCTTGGCGACGACGCCGGCGAGCTTCTCGCAGTTCCCGGACTCGGACCCGTAGAGCACGGTGAGCTTGCGCTTCCCGGCCGAGGGCAGCATGGGTGGCAGGGATCCGACGGCGGCACCGGTGGCGGAGCCGAGTCCGGCAAAGAAACCCGAGAGCCAGAGAGCCTGGTCGCGATCAAGACCGGTCGCGAGCTTGCCGGCGAGTTGCTGCTGCTCGGGATTGAGAGAGGAGAAGTTGGAGAAACTCATTTTGGGAGCGGTTTAGCGGTTTAGCGGTTTAGCGGTTTAGCGGTTTAGCGGTTTAGCGGTTTAGCGGTTTAG
>JBDNIL010000065.1:0-3293 GCA_041688355.1 Verrucomicrobiales bacterium
CGAGCTCCCCGTCTTCGTTGGCCGTGATCGAGTATTCCAGCCCGAGGGAGTCCGGCGCCTCTTCGGCCCTCAGCGTAAAAGCCGGTGCGGCGAGGAGGAGGAGCGCCAGTCGAATTCCAGTCAGTATTTTTCCCATGTATTGCGCGAAAATATACGGCGTATTTGGGAATACGCGACGGAGATTCAGTGATTTTGATAATTTCCAGAAGTCGAGGAATCCCGCATTGTGGAGGGGCGTGGGTTTTCAGGCCATGGAGGTTGCCAGGGTGGGGCAGTTGGACGAGGTCGCCGTCCCCTCGCGTGACGCCGAGGGATTGCACTTGGCCAGCCATTCCGGACGACGCCGTGCCCGCGAACGACGAACGACGAACGACGAACGACGAACGACGAACGACGAACGGGGGACCAGACAATGACTTCTGAAAAAATCCCGTCGACTCTCGTCTCCACCGAGCAGAGGGATCTCGCCATGGAATGCGGCGATTTCGGGCGCTTTGCAAACCTCAACAATCTGCTCAGCCAATCCCGCCGCTTTCCCCTCGATCCCGACGAAGCAAAAATGATCCTTGAAGACGTCGAAGCGGTCTTAGGTCATTTCTGAAATCACACCGCCCGTGCCTGCGGGGTCACAGACGAAGACTGCCGAGAGATTGAGGGAGCCTTTGCCTATCGCGGCCTCCGTCAAAAGATCGGGGAAAATCGCTGATCGCTTTTGTTCCTGGGGATCAACGATTACCCGCGCGCTGCGGGAGAATCGCTCACAAATCGTAGACATGGCGCAGGAAGGTCGCGTTCGGGGAACCATCTCAAGAGTAACGGTGGGAGCGGGAATGAATTCCCGCCGGAGGGATTCGAACCCTCATCTCCGAGCGAAGCACGGACGCTACTCTCATCCTTTCAGGACCTCCCCGATGCCTGGAAGAAATTGCTCAGTCTTGACGAGGGCAATGCGGCGACTCGCGCCCGCGAGATGGCTCGGACCGGAAGCTCGCCTGGAATTCGATCTCGGCGGAATACGATTCCTACAAACACAATTCCCTCACGGTGAATGCGGGAGACGAGGCCTATCGGATTACTGTCGAAATAAGGCCTTTCTCGAGAAGGACCCCAAGGCGCACCTCGAAGAGATGATTCGTTCCCCGCAGAAACCTTTCTCCCTGACCGTGCTGGGAATTCCGACCAGAAGGGTCTTGGCGTCGACTTGCGTAATTTTTCACAAACTCCATCACGGTTTCGGAGTAAGTCAAAAACTCTCGATTCTGCTGCAGTTAGGCATCGGCCACCGATCTCCCAGTTAGCCAGGAAGAGCTTGCGCGAAATCGGTCCTTCGCCGCGGGGGCCGAGCGAAAATTTGACTGATGGGACAAGCCATCAACGCCGAAGTGGCTCGCGAGGCCGGGGTGAAGTCGTTGAGTCGGGGGAGGCAGCTGATCCTAAAGTCGGAGAGAGCCCAGACAAGATCTGATCGTTTCCCGGGCCATTGCCAGGTTGCGACTCGCAAAGGGTTGATCCCATGGTATTGTCGCCGGATACGGTGACACCGATCCCGCTCCGGGCACACTTCACCGATTTCACTTCCACCTGATGCGCGACGAGGATTACGAAAAGGAGAGCAACGACGCGGATGTCGAGGACCACATTCCCCGTGAGCGGGAGCAATCTCTCTGCCCGTGCAAGAGCCGGCAGTCCTATGCCCTGTGTTGCCTGCCCTGTCACCAGGGAAAGGCCAGGCCGGAGACGGCGGTGCAGTTGATGCGCTCGCGCTACAGTGCCTACTTCTTTCGCCTCGTCGACTACCTGGTGGAGACGACCCATCCCGACACCCGCGAGCCAGGGTTGAGGCAGTCACTCGAGAAGATCATTCATCAGGCGAATTGGAGCTATCTCACCATCCTGGGGGTGGCGCAAGGGGGCAAAGATGACAAGCGGGGCAAGGTCGAGTTCGTGGCCGACTACTACGTGGATGACGAACCCTGCGAACTGCATGAGGTCTCTCGATTCAAGCGATACAAAGGTGCCTGGAAGTATCTGGATGGAAAGTCGTAGGCCTGCGGTTCCCGGATAATCCCGCCGGATGCAATGTCCCGTGAGATCTCGACGCTCGCGAAGTTGAAGTATTCAGCTCGTTCAGCAATGGAGCGCCGATTTTGAACCGAAGAGCATTGACTCATCCGCTCGAATCAGGCGATTCTTGCCCGCGAAGGCCCCAAATTTCCCTGAACCCCCTCCGACCCCGGGCCGATGGGCGGCGAGGGAACGTTGGACTTGAAAAAGCAATTACCCAAGAGCGGGAAGCACGGTGTCGCCACCGACGATCTTTTTAATACGATCACACCCGACCTTTCCGCGATGCAGAATCCGAACGACGTTCACTTCAACTTCGCAGGCTACGACTTCCCCGGCTAGACCGTTGCCGACGCCATCCCCAAAGACCCTTTTATCCATGAAACACATCATCATCACGCTGCTCTTCGCATGCCTGGCCGCCCACGCGGGCTACGACCCGGACGTCCTTCCCAAAGGCCGCGAATACTTCGAACTACGCGATGGACTCGCAAATTGCCGGATCAAATTCGAGCGCGAAAAGACGGGACGCATTGCCTTCCTCGGTGGTTCGATCACGGCGAGCGGAGGATGGCGTGATCACACGATCAAGTATTTCCAGCAGAAATATCCGGCCACGAAGTTTGACTTCATCAGCGCGGGCATCGGCTCGATGGGATCGGTGCCGCATGCGTTCCGGCTGGAGCGCGATGTATTGTCGCATGGACTGGTCGATCCGCTGTTCGTGGAAGCCGCTGTGAACGATGCGTCGAACATCCCGGATCATCCCGAGCAGATGCTGCGTGGCACGGAGCCGGGCGCGGAGTTTGAGTTCGAGTTTGATGGCACCGGCTGCGGTCTTTTCATCGCTGCGGGGCCAGACGAGGGACGCATCGAGAGCAGCATCGACGGCAGTGAGTATCGCCTGACGGAGACCTTCACGCGCTGGAGTACCGGCCTCCAGTTGCCTTGGGCGTTGATTCTCGACGACGGCCTCAAAGACGGCCATCACACGGTGAAGGTGCGCATTGCCGAAGGCCACGACGCTAAAGGCGCAGGCACCGCGCTGCGCGTGTTTCATTTGCTGCTGAACTGATTCCACAACCCTGCACGTTCCGAACCAACGGGTGCAACCCCGGGAATTCCTTTTTCTATTGGTTACTGGAGTTGGAGAATTAACTCCTCGTCGAACACGATATCCTGTCGGGGCCATCCTTGGCGAGGATCCCCGAAGGTATCGCGGAACTCAA
>JBDNIL010000436.1:0-17947 GCA_041688355.1 Verrucomicrobiales bacterium
ATGACCGCGCCCTGATTTCCCGAACGGCTCTTGAGGAGAGCGAGCAGAGGTATCAGCGCGAGCAGGGCAAGCACCCAGGGATAGGCGAGCTGAAAGGTGGTTTCGGCGAACAGGTTCATCACGCTACGGGGAGTTTGACACCGTAACTGCTGTTTTGCTCGCGCATTTTACCATTCGATGACCGCGCTTGCCCAGGTGAGTCCGGCTCCGAAGGCTACCAGCAGGATGCGGTCGCCCTTTTTGATACGCCCCTCGCGGTTCGCTTCGTCGAGGGCGATGGCTACTGCCGCCGCCGAGGTGTTGCCGTACTTCTCCAGATTGATGAAAACATTCTCGCGGCTGAAGTCGAGGCGCTCGACGATGGCGTCGATGATGCGGAGATTCGCCTGGTGGGGAATGAGGAGGTCGATGTCCTTGATCGTGAGACCGGCTGCGGCGACGCCGTCGACGGCGGCCTTGCGCATCGCGTTGACGGCGTGTTTAAACACCTCGCGTCCCTGCATCGTGAGGGTCGCGGTTTTAGCCGGAGTGCAGCCGGGCATCGCGGGGCAGGCCGAACCGCCGCCGGGGATGTTGAGCAGCTCCGCCTGGGCGCCGTCGGTGCCGAGTTGGGAGGAAAGGATGCGTCCGCCACCATTCGTCGAGGGCACAAGGACCGCCGCCCCGGCTCCGTCGCCGAAGAGCACGCAGGTGTTGCGATCGCTCCAGTCGACGAAAGCGCTGAGCTTTTCCGCGCCGATGATGAGGGCATTACGGAAGGCCCCGGCCCCGACCGAGTGGCGGGCCAGTTCCATTGCATAGAGGAAGCCCGAACAGGCGGCCGAGACGTCAAAGGCCACGGCCTTGAATGCGCCGATCTGCTGCTGCACGTAGCAGGCGGTCGCGGGAGTGAGGGTATCGGGCGTGATCGTCGCAACGATGATGAGCTCGATGTCCGCCGCAGCGATGCCGGCCTGCTCGAGCGCGGACTTGGCGGCCTCGCTCGCCATGTGGCTGGTAAACTCGTCTTCCCGGGCGATGCGGCGCTCGCGGATGCCGGTGCGGGAGGTGATCCACTCGTCCGAGGTGTCCACCGAGCGTTCGAGGTCATGATTCGTCATGATCCTTTCCGGCAGGTAGCTGCCCGTCCCGGCGATGCGGACGGCGAGCGAATGGGGGGGGGCGGAGGTTCCGGGTTCAGTCATTACGGTGGAAAGGGGAAAGTGCGGTCACTCCGCCTTGGTGCCGCGGAAGAGGTCTGCGTAGCGCGCCATTTCCTCTTCGATGTGTGGATTGACATGGTGTTTCACAGACTCGGCCGCGACACGTATCGCGTTACGTATTGCACGGGCAGAGCTGCCGCCGTGACCGATGATACAGACCCCGTTGACGCCGAGGAGCGGGCTGCCGCCGTAGGTCTCGTAATTACCCCGCTCCTTCGTGGCCTTGAAGGCGTCTTTGGCGATGAGCGCGCCCATCTGACGGATCGGGTTGGCCATGAGATCCTGCTTCAGCCATTTGAACATGATCTTCGCCGTCGCCTCACAGGATTTCAGGATGACATTGCCGACAAAGCCGTCGCAGACGACCACGTCGATCTTGCTTTCAAAGAGATCGTGCCCCTCGACGTTGCCGCGGAAATTGAGCTTGGTCGATTTCAGCAGCTCAAAGACCTCGCGGGTGAAGTCCGTGCCTTTGGAGTCCTCTTCCCCGACCGACATCAGGCCGATGATGGGATTCTTTTTCCCCTGGACGTGGCTGGCGTAGACGCTGCCCATGATCGCATAGCCGAGCAGATGGGTCGGCTTGGCATCGACGTTGGCACCGGCGTCCATGATGTTGCACGGCCCGTGTTCGTTTGGCAGAGCCGAGGCGATCCCGGATCGCTCGACGCCGGGGATGTGGCGGAGCTTGATCGTCGCGGCGGCCACTGCCGCGCCGGTGTTCCCGGCACTGACGACCGCATCACAGTCGCCGCGCTTCACGAGATCGACCGCGACACTGATGGAGGAATCCTTTTTCTGCCGTACCGATTTCACGGCCGAGTCATGCATCGTCACGACCTCGGAGGCATGGACGATCTCGATCTTGCCGTGCGCGTAGGAGAGGTGTTTCAGCTCCTCTTTGATAGCGCTCTCGTCGCCCACGAGAAAGAGCTTCTGCAGGTCGCCGCCGAAGGCCTCGAGTGCCTCGACCGCGCCCGCCATTATTGCTTGGGGAGCCTTGTCGCCTCCCATGACATCCAGAGCGATTCTCATGTTGAGATATAAGCCGCTATCTAGGAACAAGCCACTGCAAGATGCAACCCCGAAAAGAACAAAGTCACCTCGCAGGAGGTGACTTCGGACCGTTTCAAAGAGATTGAAGGAGGCAGACTCTCAGAGTTCGTCGACTTTGAGAACCTGACGGCCTTTGTAATAACCGCAGCTGGGACATACGATGTGCGAGGGGGTGGCACTGCCGCACTCGGAGCACACATTGAGCTTCCGGGCACGCCATTTCTGGCCTGCGCGACGGAGGCGCTTTTTCATCTTGGAGGTTTTGCGTTTTGGGACTGCCATAGCGAGCTGAGAGTTTTGTGGAGCGCGCACTTAACCTGAAATGCGCGGAATGTCAACGAGTGAATGATCCTGAACCTTGAGAAACCTTAAATTTTCCGTAATTTCGCCCCTGGCCGGTGCGGGAGGGGCAAAATAGGGGAGGAGAAAAGTGAGGCCCGAGGTGTATCGGGTCACTCCTTAACCGCGTCAACGCGAGCCTTGGCCGCTTCGGCTTCAGCCTTTGCTTTGACCTTATCGGCGTCGAGTTGAGCGTTCGTAATCTTCTTTTCCGCCTCGATGTTGGCTTTGTCGATCGCGGCGTTCTCTCCGGCGCGCTCTTTCGCCAGTTCGGCAGCCTCATCGACCGCGTCTTTCTGCTGATCGATCATGTCCACGGTGGCGTCTTTGTTGGCGTCGATCTCCGCCTTCTGCTGATCACAACTCGCGAGGAGGAGGAACGGGAGGGTGAGCAGGCAGAAGGGAAGATTCTTGAGAGGGAGAGGGAGGGATGTCAGGACGTTTTTCATAATCTCCACCGTGCGCCACGACCGTGCCTTTCGCTATGGGGTGAAACCCGCAGTGCAAGAGAGATGGACAAAGCGCCCTCTTTTCCGCATCTTGTCCCCATGAAATCCCTCCTCGCTGTTCTCTTCGCGGCGTTTTTTGCTCTCTCC
Source organism: Verrucomicrobiales bacterium (assembly GCA_041688355.1). Lineage (GTDB taxonomy): Bacteria > Verrucomicrobiota > Verrucomicrobiia > Verrucomicrobiales > DEV007 > Arctic95D-9. Next base: position 3,194 of record JBDNIL010000436.1, read on the forward strand.
GCCCGAGCGGCCGACCGGCCCAATGTCGTGATCCTGCTCGCCGATGATCTCGGATGTAAAGACATCGGCTGCTACGATGGTCCGGTAAAAACGCCCACCCTCGATGCCCTCGCGGCGGGCGGAGCGCGCTTTCCGACCTTTTATTCTGGCTGTGCGGTCTGCTCCCCCTCGCGGGCCACGCTCCTGACCGGACGCCAGCACCTACGCACCGGCGTCTATAGCTGGATCTCGGACGCCACCCAGAAATCGCACCTCCTCGAGCGCGAGGTGACGGTTGCCGAGATTCTCAAAGAAGCCGGCTACGACACCGCCCATGTCGGCAAGTGGCACCTCGGTCTTCCCACGGCGAAACACGACAAACCCACTCCCGATCAACACGGTTTCGCCCATTGGTTCGCGACCTGGAACAATGCCGAGCCGAGTCATCACAACCCGAACACCTTCATCCGTAATGGAGAGCCTGTCGGCCAGCTCGAGGGTTACTCGTGCCAACTCGTCGTGGATGAGGCGATAGACTGGCTCGGCGCCCGCAAGGACAAATCCCGGCCCTTTTTCCTCAATGTCTGGTTCCACGAACCGCACGCGCCCATCGCCGCCCCCGACGAGATCGTCTCGCTCTACGGAGCCCTCGATGACAAGGCCGCGATCTACTCGGGCACGATAGACAACACTGATCGAGCCATCAAACGGCTCCTGACGAAGCTCGACGAGATCGGCGCACCGGAGGATACACTCATCATTTATGCTTCTGACAACGGCAGCTACCGCGACGAGCGAACCGGCGATCTGCGCGGGAAAAAGGGCGAGAACTGGGAGGGCGGCATCCGCGTGCCGGGGATCTTCTCGTGGCCGGGAAAAATCGGGAAAGGCCTCGTCTCCGACGTTCCTGCCGGACTCGTCGATGTGCTCCCCACCGTCTGCGGTTTGCTTGATCTCGAGACCCCGGCCGGAGTCCACCTCGACGGCGCTGATCTCTCCGGACTGCTCACCGGTGGATCTGATTTCACCCGTCATCAGCCGCTCTTCTGGCACTTGCAGAAATCACGTCCCATCGTCGCGATGCGGGACGGGGACTATTCGCTCACGGCCGATCCGGATTATGAACTCTCGAGCGACAATATGTTTCAGGAGAAGTGGATCCCGACGATCCGGCAGGGCGGCTACACGAATTTCCAGCTCTTTGATCTCAAAAACGATCCCAATCAGACCACCAACCTCGCTAAAGACCAACCCGGGCGCGTCGAAGAGTTGAAGAAGAAGCTACTCGAGATCAATGCGAGCGTGATGGCGGACGCGGTGGTGTGGTGAGGGGTGGAGCAGAAAAAGTAGAACGGGTCTCCAGGCCCGTTTCATCCGGCGTCCCAGAGAATCGGTCCTGCGTTTCAGCGAGCCGCGGACGATCACGAGCCCGGATCCGCTGCACCTTTCGGAGGCTCTTTTCCGCCGCTATGTGCTGATGGAAGCGGTCGTAACGCAGGTCGTGGGGACGCAGGATTGAATCAGCCGCCCGCCTTCGCGGCTCTTTCGGGCGGGGGCGGGGAGGGGGAGGGGGGATTGATTTTGTGTGATTGATTGTCAGGGGATTTCGGGCATGATGAGGGGAAGATCCTGATTTGCCGTATGTCTGACCAGACCTCCCAAGATTTTCTCCGTGAACTTGATAAGAAACTGTGGACGGCTGCGGATCGACTTCGTTCCAATCTCGACGCCGCGGTTTACAGCCGAGCGGAGCAAGACAGATACCGCCTGCGCGGCACCCGTAGGGTGGACGCGGGTGCGTCCATCAACCACGCCGTCCTCGGCCTGATCTTTCTCAAATACGTCTTTGATTCCTTCGCGCAACGTCAGGCGGAGATCGAGACGATACTCAAAGATCCCGAGAGCGACTTCTTCATGGATCCGGCGGACTACAACACGCCGGCGAAGTATGCGGACGCGATTCACTCGGAACTGGAAGAGCGGGATTACTATCTGGAGAAAAACGTCTTCTGGGTGCCCGCGCTGGCGCGGTGGAAGACGGTGCAGGACTCGGCCAAGCTGCCGCCGGGGACGGAAATCACGGTGAAGAATGGGAAGACCTCCACTTACAAAATCAGCTCCACCGGCAAGCTCATCGACGATGCGCTGGAGGCCATCGAGAAGGAGAACCCCAAGCTCAAAGGCGTGCTCGACCGCCGCTACACCCAGCTCCAGATCGATCCGGCGAACCTCTCCAGCCTCATCGACCTCATAGCCAGTATCCCGTTCCAGCACGCGGATCTGCACGCGAAAGACATCCTCGGGCATGTGTATGAGTATTTCCTTGGGAAGTTCGCTTTGGCGGAGGGGAAATCGGGTGGGCAGTATTTCACGCCCAAGTCCATCGTCGGCCTCATCGTCGAGATGATCGAGCCCTACCAGGGGCGGGTCTATGACCCCGCGATGGGCTCCGGCGGATTCTTCGTTTCTTCCGAGCGCTTCATCGAAGAGCACGGGGGGAAACTGGGAAATCTCTCGGTGTATGGGCAGGACCAATGGGCGTGGGGCACCCATTTGAGACGTGCGAAGCGCGCCCGAAGGGTGAGGCTGCGGCGGAAGCAGCCGAATCAAAGCAATCCCACCACCTGGCGGCTCGCGGCGATGAACATGGCCATCCGCGGCATCGACTTCAACTTCGGCAAGGAACCGGCGAATTCCTGCACCCAGGATCAGCACCCGGATCTCCGCGCCGACTACGTGATGGCGAATCCTCCTTTCAACATCAAGGAATGGTGGGACGGCAAGCTGGAGGGCGATGCCCGCTGGAGCCGGAGCGAAGCGGAGACGGCACCACAGAATAAATTCTACAGGATTTGGGGCAAATACGGCACCCCGCCCCAGGGGAATGCCAACTTCGCCTGGGTCCAGCACATGCTCCACCACCTCGCGCCGAATGGCTCTATGGCGCTGCTGCTGGCCAATGGCTCCATGAGTTCGAATTCCAGTGGCGAGGGGGATATCCGCCGCGCTCTGATCGAGGCAGATCTCGTCGAGTCCACGGTCGCCCTCCCCGGCCAACTCTTCACCAACACCCAGATTCCCGCCTGCATCTGGTTCCTCACGAAAAACAAAGCCAAGCGCACGCGTTCCGGTGCCACCGCCCTCCGCGACCGTCGCGGTGAAACCCTCTTCATCGACGCCCGCAAGCTCGGCTTCATGAAAGACCGCGTGCTGCGGGATTTTTCGGCGGAGGATACGGAGAAAATCGCGGGGACTTTCCGTGAATGGAGAAGCGGAACCCACGAGGATGTCTCAGGCTTCTGCAAATCCGCCACTCTTCAGGAAATCACCAGCCACGGTCATGTCCTCACGCCCGGTCGTTTCGTCGGGGCGGAGGATGTCGAAGATGACGGCGAAGGCTTCGACGAAAAAATGACGAGCCTAACCGCCGATCTGAAATCTCAGTTCACCGAATCCGCGAAACTGGAAGCCGCCATTAAGGCCAATTTGAAAGGACTCGGCTATGGCTTCTGAATCCGGGCAAAAAGAAACCCCGGGGCCTCTCGATCGCAAGCGATCAAGGAAGGGAGCCCGAGGCATTCAAAAAGAAACCCCAGCCCCTATCTACCGCAAGCGGCTGAGGAAGGGTTTCTGGGGTGCACAGTTTAAATCTGTAATCAATGCGGGCGTAAGTCAAAATCTTATTCTCCAGTATCCAGAATGTTTACCTGTCTCCGTGGCATCTCAAAGCACCAACGGTGCGACATACGATAGCCCAGGGCATCGCCCTGGGTTCCGGTTGCCCCTGATTTCCCAAGCCCTGAAGGGGCGGCACACACATTATACCGCCCCTACAGGGCTCGATACATTTTTATCTCTCATTCCCAGGGCGATGCCCTGGGCTATCGTAGTTTGCCCCTTTGGGGCGGTAGAAAGAGAGGCGGCGTGAGTGGGTCTCATTTTGCCCCGTTGGGGCGGTCGGACTCTTCAGCCCCAACGGGGCATCCTGCGATAGCCCGGGGCAGAGCGCAGCGTCGCCCCGGGAATCCAATGCAATCAAATATCCAAGCCCTGAAAGGGCGGAACCTCTTCGTTCCCGGCTATCCCGTAAAATCCAAACCGCAATATTCCGCCCCTTCAGGGCGGGGGATTTCTTCCGGTGGGATGGACCTAGGGCGCTGCCCTAGGCTATCACATTGCACCCCGTTGGGGTTGTTGGGATTTTTTGCTCCGTTTGAGTTGCCAAAATCTTCTGCCCCAACGGGGCAAACTGAGATAGCCCAGGGCATCGCCCTGAGAAAACGTTCGCCCAAATTTTACCAGCCCTGAAGGGGCGAAACTTTTATGCCGCAATCACTCGCTCAAATTCTCGTGCATCTGGTCTTCTCCACAAAGAACCGGGAGGCAATTTTGGGCGATGATATCCGCGATGAACTTCACGCTTACATCGGGGGAATTGTCGAAAACCAAAAGGGAGTTTTACTAAAAGCCGGATCGGTGGCAGATCACATTCATCTTCTCATCGTTCATCCACGAACATGTTCGCCATCGGATCTAGTTCAGGAGGTGAAGACGGGATCGTCCAAATGGTTGAAAACCAAGGGAGCACGGTATTCAAATTTTCACTGGCAGAACGGGTTTGGAATGTTTTCGGTGAGTCCCGGACATCGATTGGCGGTGGAGGGGTATTTGGAGAATCAGGAGGAACACCACCGGACGGTCACGTTTCAGGAAGAGTATCGGCGGTTATTGAACAAGTATGAGATTTCAGTTGATGAACGTTATGTTTGGGATTGACCCATATTGCGCCCCTTCAGGGCTTTGGATGCATGGGGCTGCAAACCCAGGGCTCTGCCCAGGGCTATCGTATTTTGCCCCGTTGGGGCTGAAGAATTGCAGCGAGATAGAGTGGGATTCAGTTATTCTAAATTTTCGAATAACTGCTGAAGCCGAAGGCAAAGGCAACCCGTCCAATCATAAGCTAGCCTGAAACGATGAATGAAGATTCCATGCCACAATCCGAGATGATCCTCTACCAGACGGAGGATGGGCGGACGCGTGTGCAGTGCCGTTTTGACGAGGAGAGCATGTGGCTTACGCAGGCGCAGATTGCGGAGCTTTTTCAAACCACGCCGCAGAACGTGACCTTGCACCTGAAAGCGATCTTCGCCGAGGGTGAATTGGCTGAGACGGCAACTTGTAAGGATTACTTACAAGTTCGCCGGGAAGGAAAACGGGAGGTTTCGCGCCAACTTCGGCATTACCGCTTGGAAGCCATCCTCGCCGTCGGTTTCCGCGTGCGGAGTCATCGGGGCACGCAGTTCCGGCAGTGGGCGATCGGGCGTTTGAATGAATATCTGGTGAAGGGTTTCACTATGGATGATGAGCGGCTTAAAAATCCGCCGGGGAAGGGGCAAACGGATTATTTTGACGAGCAACTGGAGCGCATCCGGGATATTCGTTCGTCCGAACGGCGCTTTTACCAGAAGGTTCTCGATATCTACGCAACGAGCGTGGACTACAAAGCGGACACCGAACTCTCGCAGCAATTTTTCGCCACGGTTCAAAACAAGATGCACTGGGCGGCGCACGGGCAGACGGCGGCGGAGGTGATTCATCAGCGGGTGGACACAGAAGTGCCATTCATGGGGCTGCAAACGACCCGGCCCGGTGGCATCATCCGTAAGGGAGATGTGTCCGTTGCCAAGAATTATCTCGATGGCGAAGAACTCGGCACGCTGAACCGGATTGTGAATGCCTACATCGAATTTGCGGAGCTGCGAGCATTGCAGCGGAAGGTGATGACCATGAATGATTGGATCACGAAGCTGGATGACTTTCTCAAGTTATCTGAGCACGAGTTGCTGGATCATTCTGGTAAGATTTCCGCTGAACAGGCGAAGACCAAAGCGGAGATGGAATACGCGAAGTATCGGGTCTTGCTGGATGCCTCGCCCCGCGCGGTGGATGCGGATTTTGAAAAAGCGACGAAAGCATTGAAGAATCTGCCAAAGCCGAAGAAGAAACCATGATCACCGAAGACCAACTCGAACAGCTCGCGATCCAGTGCCAAACTGGACATCAACCGCGAACAGCACGACAGGAATGTCGCGCCTCCTTGGATCTCTTGATTCACAGCCCGCTAAATTCCCAACACCCACCCCAAATCACTCTCCCACCCGCAGCACCAGCGTCGGCGCGGGCAGGGTCGCGTGTCTCGAACTCGCGATCGCATGGACGAGCCCGCCGCTGCGTAATTCGGCCGTGTTGCGAACGATCACGAGAGAGGTCTGGCGGTTGGTGTCGGCATTGAGAAAGGCGACGAGCTTTTCCCCGTGGATCCCGAAAGATCCCGACTGGATCCCGCGAGGCAGGGTGAAGGTGCCGAGTTCTACGACTTTGTCTGCAGCAAGGTCGGTGCCGCTCGTCGGGTCGTTCGCCGGAGCGGTGGTCCAGTCGAGTCCGTCGGCGGACCAGGCGTCGAGACTGTCGTCGGTGATGCCGTAGACGGTGAACGCGGAGTCATCGAGGTTCGAGGCGAGCCCCCATCCGGTCGGGGTGAAATGCAGGTCCAGTCTGGCTGAGGTGATCGTGCCGGGGCCGACACGGGCGAGGTCAAAACGCAGGTAGGACTTCCGGTGCGGGCCCTTTTCGCCGACGGCGTTTTTCAGGAGGAGGAGCGTTTCCGAATCATGTCCGTTGCTGTCGCTGGAGTGGACGTAGGCGTCTGTTCCGCCCGGATCGGCGGTGGTGAGAGTGACGGTGTTCTTTTCTTTCTTACCGTCGGCCGCGTCGGGCAGTGCCCAGGTCGCCTCTTCGATCGCGTCGCTCACCGATCCGAGATTGCTGCCCTCGGTGAAGCTGCTCTGGCCGGTGCGCAGTTCGAGACTTTTCCCCCCGTCGGGGAGGGCGACCTCGACGAGTCCGTCGAAGACCTGGGTCCGGGTCGCCCCGCTCACGGGATGGACATTGACGGCAAAACGGGTTCCGTGATCGATGACGCGGGCGCTGGGGGTGCGAATCGTGAAGCCCTCGGCCGATTCGCTCACTTCGGCGACGGCGGTGCCGCTCGTGAGGACGCAGTTCATCGCATCGACGAGGGTGAGGCGGGCGGGGGCCTCGAGGATGACCTCGGCCCCCGAGTCGAAGGCGAGGGTGGCGAGACCGCGCACGAGGAAGAGTTCGCCGGCTCCGAGGCGGGCGCCCTCGGCGGTGGGGAGCAGGCCGCTCTCCCAGCGGGCCGACTCGGTCTTTTTCATCGTCGCAAAGGCCGGGGTGGGCTCCTGCGATTTCATGAGGAGGAGGCTTAGCAGGGCGATCACGGCCGCCGCCGCGAATCCCTGCCAGAGCGAGGGAAAGCGGGAATATTGGTAGTCGGAAATATCGGGGATGTCATTGTCATCGGCACCGTCCTGACCGATCTGCTCCCAGTGGAGCGAGGCGTGGTCGTGCATGAAGTCGATGTAGATGCGGCGCGCCTCTTCATTCTCCGACAGCAGCGTCTCAAGCTCCGCGACCTGGGCGGGGGTGAGGGAGCGCTCGATGTAGCCGTGCGCGAGTTCGAGGAGGTGATCCCGGTCCTGTTCGTTCATGCCTGACTAAGTTCTTTTTCGACACACTGGTAGAGATTTTTCCGAAGACGGCTGAGGAGCCGGTAGACCGCGCCCTCGGTGCGTTCAGTCCGCCGGGAGATGCCCTCGATCGAGGCCTCGTCGCGGTAGCGCAGTTCGAGGATCTCGCGATGTTCCCCCGAGAGCTTCGTGACACATTCCAGGAGCGCTTTTTCCCGCTTCTGCCAGCGCTGCTCTTTGATCGCGCTCTCGGATTCGTCGCTGAGGGTCTCGAGGAGTCGGTCGCTGAGGAACTCGGACCGGTCGCGCTTGGAGCGACGGCGGAAGGCGAGGATCTGATAAAAGAGAATCTTGCGCGCCCAGGCCGCGAAGTTCGTCCCGAGTTCGAACTGATGGAATTGCCGCCACATCACGATCTTGCCCTCTTGCAGGACGTCCTGTGCGTCCTGCGGGCAAACGACGAGGCCGGTCACGTAGATCGCGAGGCGTCTCTCGTGCTCGGTGAGGAGTCGCAAAAAGGCCTCGGTGCGGTCGCTCTCCGCGCTGGGGGTGGCATCGGTGCTCATGGGGTTCTGCCTGAATAAGGCCGAAAGGGACGGGATTGGACAGGGAGAAATCCGATTCCTTTCCGACTCAGAGGCCCAGTTGCGGAGGCGCCTCGATCCCTTTGTCGAAATAGCAATCGACCGCATCTCTGACCATGGTCCGCAACTCGGGGAGCGACTCGGCCTCGGTCGAGATTCCATATCCGAGCGCAGATGCCGTGTATCCGCCCTCATCTGACTCGGTCACGACAAAAATAATCTCGGATGTCATGGTGAATGATGCAGGCTCGTGAAACAACTGTCAACTTCGCTCGCGCTGAGTCGATCTACCGCAAAGCTCTACCCCCGGGTAGCGCCGACCGACCTTGTCGGGAGCCAATGGACGCACCGTTTCCCTGCGCCCCACCTTTGGCGTTAATGCGCCATGCCGGAACTGTCCGATCTCCGGCATACTCGCGCTTGTTCTTTTGCAATGGCTCGCCTCACCTCCATCGTCGTTTACGTTCTGCTGACCGGAATTGCGGCACCCGCTCTCCTTGCCACGGAGGAGCTGGCTTTCTTTGAGAATGCGGTGCGCCCGATCCTCGTGAAGCACTGCTACGAGTGCCACTCCGAAGAGGGTGACAAACGCAAAGGCGGGCTCTGGCTCGACCGTCGCAGTGCCTGGCAGGAGGGCGGCGACGCGGGACCGGCGATCGTGCCGGGTGACCCTGACAAAAGCCTCCTCATTCACTCGATCCGCTACGGCGATCCCGATCTCCAGATGCCGCCGAAGTCCCGGATGAGCACCGACGAGATCGCCGTCCTCGAAAAGTGGGTTGCGATCGGTGCCCCCGATCCCCGCGACGCGGCCATGGGCTCCGGCGTGCAGCAGGTCATCGACTACGAGGCCGCCCGTCAGGAGTGGGCCTTCCGCCCGGTGACAAAGCCGTCCGTGCCCAAGACTGCCGACACCGCCTGGTCGCGGGGGGCGGTCGATCGGTTTGTTCTTTCCTCTCTCGAAGCAGAGTCGCTCACCCCGGCAACCGACGCCGAGCCGGCCGTGCTCCTGCGACGTCTCCATTACGACCTCACCGGTCTGCCGCCGACGGTGGCCGAGCTCGGGGCCTTTGTCGCCGATCCCTCGCCGACGTCATTCGCCCGGATCGTCGATGAGCTCCTCGCTCGCCCGACCTTCGGTGAAAAATGGGGGCGTCACTGGCTCGATGTGGCCCGCTACGCCGATTCGAACGGCGGGGATCGCAACTACACCTTTTATCAGGCCTGGCGCTACCGGAACTACGTCATCGACGCCTTCAACCGCGATAAGCCCTACTACGAGTTCATCCGCGAGCAGGTCGCCGGCGACCTCATGGCGGCGCCCGACCACGAGACCCGGCGAGGCCAGCTCATCGGCTCGACCTTTCTCGCCCTCGGCCCGAAGATGCTGACCGAGCGGGACAAGGAAAAGCTCTGGCTCGACACCGTCGATGAGCAGGTCGATACCCTGGGGCGCGCTTTTCTCGGGCTCACGATGGGCTGCGCCCGCTGCCACGACCACAAGTTCGACCCCGTCTCGCAGCAGGATTATTACGCCGTCGCCGGCATCTTCCGCTCCACCGAGATTGTCACGGGGACCCGCAACGGCTGCGTCAATGTCGCGAGCTGGATCGAGCAGCCACTCCCCTCGGCCGACGGCATCAATCTCGACCTTCAGAAGCGCGTCGAGCGGCTCGAACTCGCGATGCGGCTTACCGTGGAAAAGAGTTTTATGAAAAAGGCCGGCGGCAAAAAGGCCCCTGGCGATCTCCCGCTCGCCGGAGTCATCTACGACGAGAGTGATGCCGAACTCGTCGGGCCATGGAAGTCCTCGAGCCTTTCCGCGAACCGCTTCGGCGAGCATTACATCCACGACGATCAGGAGGGCAAGGGCGAGCGTCGCGCGATCTTCCGGGGCAGTCTCCCCGAGAGCGGGCTCTACGAGGTGCGGGTCGCCTACAACGCCGCAGCAAACCGCGCCGACCGGGTGCCGATCCATATCGTCGGGCAAAAGGGCCGCGAGGTCGTCTCGCTCGACCAGACGGAGCCCCCGTCAGTGGGCGGTCTCTTCCAGCCCATCGGACAGTTTCTTTTCGAAAAGGGCGGAGATTGCAGCGTCACGATCGAGACGACGGACACGGCGGGTCGGTATGTCATCGTCGACGCGGTGCAGTTCATCGCCGTCACCGATATCGAGAGGGAAAAGACCCAGCTCGCCTCGGTCGGCGGCACTGATGTCGATCCACTCTTCCGCATGAGCGACGGCGAGCTGAAAAAGGCCCTTGATAAAATGATCGACGAGCTCAAAGCCGAAGATCTCGCGATGGCCCCGCGCGATGCGAAAGAGCCGGCCGACGTCCATCTGCGGGTGAGGGGAGAGACCGCCCAACTCGGGCCGCTCGTGCCGCGCGGCTTTCCACAACTCATCGGCGACGCCGCGACCATCCCGGCAGGCTCGAGCGGTCGTCTCGAGTTCGCCGCGTGGCTCACTGCGCCCGGGAACGGGCTCCTCGACCGGGTCATCGTGAATCGCATCTGGGGCCATCTCTTCGGACGCGGCATCGTCGAGACGGTGGACAACTTCGGTCGCCTCGGCTCGGGCCCGACCCATCCCGAGCTGCTCGATTACCTCGCCGCGAATTTCCGTGAGCAGGGCGGTTCATTCAAAACGCTCATCCGTGAGCTCGTCCTCTCGCGAGCGTACCAGCTCGGGGCGAGCGCCTCGCCCGACCTCGCCGAGGCCGATCCGGGGAACCGGCTCTTCGGACGGCACAACCGGCGTCGTCTCACGGCGGAAGAGCTGCGCGACAGTATCATCTTCCTCTCCGGCCAGCTCGATTCCACTCCCGGCGGCGCGACCGCGACGGCGGTGGGCATCGACCTCGACAAACCGCTCTCCTTCGCGAAGGAGAAAAAACGCACGATCTACCTGCCGGTCGCGCGGAACAATCCCTCGACGGAGCTTTCCCTGTTCGACGGGGCGAATCCCGACTTCGTCTCGGGGCAACGAAACGAGACGACCGTCCCGACGCAGGCGCTTTACCTCCTGAACAGTGAATTCCTCCAAGAGCAGGCCGCCATCGTCGGGCGGCTCGCAGCGAAGCAGGGCGGACTCGCGGGGACAGAGGTCGACTGGCTCTACGAGACCCTCTTGGGTCGTTCGCCCAACCCTGTTGAACGCGAGCGGGCCCTCGGATTGATCGCTGATCTGAGCGGCGGGTCAGAGGATCCGAAGCTCCTTGCGGAGGCGACGGGGCATTTGGCGCATTTACTGATGGCTTCGACTGAATTTCTTTACCTGGAATGATCGCGAATAAGGACCAATGAAATCAATCCGAAATCCCAAATCCGAACTCCCCAATGGAATGTCGCGCCGGGCAATATTGAAGTCCGCTGCCTGCGGATTCGGCTCGCTCGCCGTGTCCGGGCTTGCTGCTTCGGCATCGGGGAATGTCTTTCACCATGCACCTCGCGCAAAGCGGGTCATCTTCCTCTTCATGCACGGTGGACCGTCCCAGGTCGATACCTTTGACTACAAACCCGAGTTGCAGCGCCGAGCGGGGCAAAAGCTGCCCTTTGCTCCGGCGAAGAATCTCGATCCGGCGGCGACGAGTCAGGCGAAGCTGATGGCCTCGCCCTGGGGATTCCAACAACACGGGCAGTCGGGTTTGTGGGTCAGCGATCTCTTTCCCGAAGTCGCCAAACACATCGACGATCTCTGCGTGATCCGCTCGATGCAGAGCACCGGACAGTCGCACGGGCAGGCGGTCTGCATGCTCCACACGGGGGCGGATAACTTCGTGCGTCCCTCGGTCGGCTCGTGGGTGAGCTACGGGCTGGGATCCGAGAATGTGGATCTGCCCGGTTTTGTCAGCATCAGCCCCTCGGCCTCGCACGGCGGACCGCGGAACTATGGTCCCGCTTTTCTCCCCGCTGCCCATCAGGCGACGACGATAGGCGCGAACGGCAAGCTCGAGACGAAGGCGAACTTCCGCTATCTCGAGTCAAAGACGCCCGCCGCTATCCAGCAGCGCAAACTGGAGTTCCTCCAGACGATGAACCGGGAGCATCTTGAAAAGACGCATCACGCTCCGGTCGAGGGCATGATCGCCTCGATGGAGTTGGCCTACCGGATGCAGTCAGCGGCACCGCCGGTCATCGGGATAGACGATGAGCCCGACTACATCCGGGAACTCTACGGGATCGGGACCGAAGCGACGGATAATTTTGGCCGTCAGTGTCTGCTCGCCCGGCGATTCGCCGAGGCAGGGGTGCGTTACCTGCAGGTCTCGACGCCCAACGTCTGGGATCAGCACGGCGGGCTGGAAAAGGGGCACGCCAAGAACTCGCTCGCGGTGGACAAGCCGATCGCGGGCTTGCTGACCGATCTGAAACAGCGCGGGCTCCTCGAGGACACTCTCGTCGTCTGGGGCGGGGAGTTCGGCCGCACTCCGATCGCCCAGGGAGACGGACGCGATCACAATCCGCAGGGTTTCACGATGTGGATGGCCGGGGGTGGCGTCAAAGGCGGCCTCGCCTACGGGGAGACCGACGAGTTCGGCTACTTCGCGGTGAAGGACAAAGTCCACATGCACGATCTCCACGCGACGATCCTGCACCTCCTCGGGCTCGATCACGAGCGGCTCACCTATCGCTACGCGGGACGGGATTTCCGCCTGACGGATGTGTATGGCGAGGTGGTGAAGGGGATTTTGGGGTGAGAATCACCTCCCTTTCCCGTCCACTTCTTTCACCAGCGCGAGGTATTTCACGGTTTCGCGTTTGATCACGGGGAGCAGGAAGTAGACCCCGATGAGGTTCGGGATGAGCATGGCGAAGACCATCGCGTCGGAGAGCATGAGGATGTTGTCGAGCGAGGCCGAGGCTCCCACGATGATGAGCAGACAGAAGACCACTTTGTAGATCACCACCGGGATCTTGACCTTGTCATCCCCGAGGAAGCTGAAGAGATACATCACCCCCTGCTGCCCGTAGTAAGACCACGAGATCATCGTCGAGAAAGCGAAGAGAATCACCGCAACGGTCAGCAGAACGGGGAACCACGAGATGACGGAGGCAAACGCCAGCGACGTCACGGGTACGCCGCTGCGGCTGGTGAGATCGCTCTTGGCGACCCAGCCCTCGACCTTTTCCGCACTGCGGTCGGTCGATGAGACGAGACCGATGACCTCGATGTGATCGCCCTCGGACTTGCGGGTGTGGACATACTGGCCTTTTTCGAGCGGGCGTATCACTTCACTCGATCCGGGGGCGGCGACGAGCGAGGCCCCCGACGGATTGACCTCGGCGCTGATTTGCCAGGTCCCCGTGATGACGAGAACGAGCGCGCTCATCGTGCAGACGACGACCGTATCGACGAAGGGCTCGAGGAGCGCGACAAAACCTTCGCTGGCGGGCTCGTTTGTCTTCACGGCGGAGTGGGCGATGGGCGCGGATCCGAGACCGGCCTCATTCGAGAAAGCGGCGCGGCGCACGCCCTGGATGAGGACGCCGATGAGGCCGCCGGTGACCGCGTCGTTACTGAAGGCCGAGCCGATGATCGTGGCAATCGCCGACGGAAGCGCCGCGATGTTTCCGAAAATAATGACGAGCGCGGCGATCACATACATCCCGCACATGAACGGAACGAGAAAAGAGGTGACCCGGGCAATCGAGACGATCCCTCCGAGAATGACGAGTCCGGTGAGAATCGCCATGCCCAGACCGAAATAGACCGCGCCGTTTTCGCTCGAACCCGCCAACGCGGGAAAGGTGCTGCTCATCTGGCTGAAGGCCTGATTCGCCTGGAACATGTTGCCGGCGCCGAAGGCGCCGCCGATCACAAAGACGGCGAAGATCAGGGCGAGAACCTTTCCCAGTCCCCCCAGACCGATCTCGCCGAGGCCGTCGCGGAGGTAGTACATGGCGCCACCCTTGACCGTGCCGCTCTTCGTGAACTTGCGGTATTTTACCCCGAGGGTACACTCGGCGAATTTGGTCGTCATGCCGCAGAGACCCATCACGATCATCCAGAAGGTGGCGCCGGGACCGCCCACGCCCACCGCCACCGCGACGCCGCCGATGTTGCCGAGACCCACCGTCGCCGATAGCGCCGCGCTGACGGCCTGGAAGTGAGTGATCTCCCCTGGAGCGTCTTTGGGCGTGTATTTTCCGCGAATGGTGCGCAGGGCGATCCCGAAGCCGCGCAGATTGATGAAGCGGAAGTAGATCGTCAGGAAGACCGCGGTGAAAGCAAGGACGACGAGGACGAGGGGCAAAACGACTCCATCGGTCACCTCCAGGCCGAAAAAGACGATCTTGTCCGCCATCACCGCAATGGGGGCGACGGTCTCATCAATGCGTTCGGCAATGGATTTCGCCGCCTCTTCCGCTGCGGCCAAGACGGAAGCGAAGAGCAGGGGAAGGAGAGCGAGAAAGCGGATGAGACGGGTCATGGTTCGGATGGGTCGAATGCTAAGGAGACGCGGCGAGGGTTTGCAACCACAAATTGAGCGCGCTCCCGTCTTCTCAGCAGGGAATCGACCGTTTTCGGCCCAAATTGTGAAAAGGTCGTCAAAATTCCAAATTTAATAAGCCACTCCTTGCAAAGACCCGTCGTATTGCTTAAGAAACCGGAAATGAACGCGCTTGGCAAAACACTC
>JBDNIL010000437.1:0-1964 GCA_041688355.1 Verrucomicrobiales bacterium
ATTTCTGCTGAAAATCGAGATCGAATTTGATCGCACAGTGTTGGATTGGCTTCTACTGCGACTACCAAGTCAGCTTTGAAAAGATAGTATGGAATATCATCGCCATTATTACTTCCAAAATCATAAATGACTTTTTTCATGGTGACTCAATGATCCAGTCGGGGGAGTGTTCGAATATAGGATTTTCTCATTAGCGTTTGATTCTTTCCATGAGAATGAAAATACACTCAGCGGCCGCCATGTGGAGAAAAATAGGGGTGTGCATCGGAGTTGTCAATCCATCGGGTTACTGTCCGCTGGGAGTTTCCTTTAATAGCCGTTCCACCCCCTTCCCGCCGAAGTCCCTGGGTCGGAGGTGGATTCGGGGGGAGGTTGGGGGCGATTGGATCCATTGGTGTTAGAATCGTCCGATTTCCGCAGGAAGGTCAAGCGTTTTCGGGCGAATCCCGAAGTTTCTCCACGTTCGAGCCAAAACATCAAAACCAAAGTCCCGTCACGCCCATCCCCGAAGACGGTAAACCGCGTAACCCAGGATCTCCCGGAAAAGAGTGCCCCAGGAAGACAAGGTCTCCGGGCTCGGAAGGAGAGTGTTCGAAAGAGTCAGTTTCCTGTCGGATCCATTTCGGGAAGATCGGTGATCCGTGGAAAATACCGTTACGTCAAGCCCGCTTTTCGGAAACTCGCCTCGGCCCGGCGGGCGTGTATGGCGGAGGTAACGAGCAGGAGGCGGTCTGGAACTCCGCCGCTTGCATCATAGAAGTTCCGGCACTCGGCGGCGTTTTCGCCGGTGTTCCGGCTGGTATTGAGGGCGATGATCTCTGCGGCAGGGACACCAAAACGCTCCGCAGTGCGGGCGGCGAGATCCGCTTCGGTAACCGCCGGGACCGTCGAGGTGGTTGCGCCGCTCACCAGGACGAGGCGTCGCACCTTTCCGAGATGATACAGTTCGACGGCATGCGCGAAACGGTTTCCGTCGCCGTTCAGATGGAGACGGTCGGTCGGTGCGGCCCAAAGGCGGGTGAACCCGCCCAGGACGATGGCGTCGTCGTAAGGCGCTCCAAGATCAGCGATAGCTGTAGGGGCGGGCTCCCACCCATTCATGACGGTGTGGAAGAGCCAGGGATTGGTGAAGAGGATCGCAAGGGTCACTACGATCCATCGTAGCCGACGGGCGACTTTTGGTGATCGCACGAAAGCGAGCGCCACGAGACCGACCGAGATCCAGACGACTGGCTGGACCAAGAAGGAGACGATGGATGAAAGCGGGGCTGGCATTTGATTCAACAGAGATACATTTACGTTCAAGATCTTTCGAAGAACACCTTCCGGGCGAGGCTCGCAAGACCGCGCATTCGGGCAAAGGGAGGAATTGCCCCCGGGTCGCCCCGTCCGAAGGGATAGGCAATGAGTGACCGCGCCATCCTCGCGAGTGCGACCCGGTGTTCACCGGCATCTGCATACATTAGCGCTGACTGGTAATGGCAGACGGCCCATGCATACTTCTTTTCAAACCAACTCAAATTGATTTCGTTGTTAGAAAATGATTTTCTTAGAACTCGTTCGATGGTCGCTGTTTGATTTTCTGCAGATCGGGACAAGTTCGTTCCATGATTTCGTTTTTTGATACTTACTTTGTTTACCAGGATTACTTCCCATTTCGTAGCAGCGCGAATCCACATGTCCCTGTCCTCGGATGCGGTTAGATCCGAATCAAAACCACCGATCTTCGTGAGATGACTTCTACTGGCTAGTATTGTCGGGCAGAAGCGATTGCAAAAAACGAGCTGTTTGGCAGTCACTTTGCTGATCTTCCCATCCGTAACAGGAGGAGGATAAATGAGATTCTCGCTGGTTTCGTCCACCTCGAGGTGCCTCGATGCGAGGATGCCCGGCTTCGGGTCCATCGACTCCCAAAGCTCCACCAGATGGGCCAGGGAACCGGGCATGAAACAGTCATCGGAATC
>JBDNIL010000438.1:0-5229 GCA_041688355.1 Verrucomicrobiales bacterium
CTCGATGCTCCCCTGCCCTACATGGCGATCCTCTTTCAGCCGAAGTTCAGCGGTATCCTGCAGGGAAATCTTGGCGAATCGACCCGTTATTCGGAACCGGTCTGGGAGATGATGAAACGCCGCTTTCCCATCTCGATCTTCTTCGGGGTGGTCTCCCTCACCCTGACCTACCTGATCTGCATCCCGCTCGGAGTGCTAAAGGCGATCAAGCACCGCACCGTGATCGACAACGTGACCTCGATCATCATTTTTGTCGGCTATGCGATCCCCGGCTTTGTCCTCGGGGTCTTCCTCGTCGTGGTCTTTGCGGCGCGGCTCGGCTGGTTCCCGCTCGAGGGCTTCGTCAGTCCGGATTTTGCGGATCTCGGTCTCTGGGGAAAAGTGACGGATCTCGCTCATCACACCGCCCTGCCTCTGATCTGCTACATGGTCGGCAGCTTCGCGAGCCTGACGATGCTGGTGAAAAACAACCTCATGGACCAGCTCGCCTCCGACTATGTGCGCACGGCGGTGGCAAAAGGTCTCGACTTCAGACAGGCTGTCTTCCGTCACGCCCTGCGGAATGCCTTCATCCCCGCGGCCGCGACGATGGGGCAGGCGCTGACGCTGGTGGTGGGCGGCAGCTTCCTCATCGAGCGCATTTTCGACATCGACGGGTTCGGCCTGATGGGTTTCAATGCTCTCCTCGAGCGCGACTCGGCCATCATCATGGGTACCGTCACGATCGGCGGGGTGCTGCTCATGCTGGGCAACGTCCTTTCCGACCTCATCACCGCCCGCCTCGACCCGCGCATCCGCTTCGAATGATACGCCGCCTTTCGATCATTGCCCTCCTTGTCGGAACCCTTGCCCTCATCGGGGAATGGCTGGGACTCGATCTGCCCTCGATCGCGTGGTTTTTCTCGCTGGGCAAGGGCTTCGGCTGGGCCAGTTCCGTGATCCTCGTCCTCGCCGGGCTCTTCGGGCTCACCTTTCTCCCGGCGCGGGTGAGCTGGAATCCCGTCACCCTGCAGCGGTTCCGGCGGTTCCGCAGCATCAGGCGCGGCTGGTGGTCCCTCCTCCTCCTCGCGGCCCTCGTCTTCCTCGCCCTGCTCGACCAGACCATCGTCGGTCGCCGGGCCCTCGTCGTGAAGCACGACGATCAGTGGTATTTCCCCGCTTTTGTGAAGCAACGCTACGCGGAGAAAACATTCTCCGGCGAGGGCGAGTCCGAGACGAACTATCGTCTGCTCAAGGAGAACATGGCCGCCGGTGAACTCGACGGATTTGTCCTCATGCCCCTGGTCCCCTGGGCCCCCGTGCTCGACTCTGACGACCAGCAGACCCTCTTGCTGGAGCAGCGCGACGGGCTCCTCTACAAACCCGACGAGGAGAGACCCTACTCGGGCCGTACGATCCGATACTACGAGGGCAAAGATCGCAACAAGCACAGCGACATCCGCATCCGCCGGGGCCTGCCCGACGGAGAATGGCTGGGATACGCTCCCAACGGCGGACTCGCGGTGCGGGCCTCCTATCGATCAGGAGAAAAAATCAGAGAGGAGTTTACCGGCGAGGTAGAGCCGGCCGCCTTCGCCGCCGCCAAAACGACCGACTGGGTCATCGTCGTCTACCCGGCGATCCCCCCGATGTGGGCGGCTGGGCATTTCCTCGGGACCGACAGCCGTGGCTGGGACGTCCTCGCGCAGATGTTCGGGGGGTGGCAACTGAATCTCAAGGCGATCTTCATCTACCTCATCCTCACCTACGGCGTCGGCATTCTCATCGGGACCCTCATGGGATTCTGGGGAGGCTGGTTCGACCTCCTTTTCCAACGAGTCATCGAGATCCTCGAGAATCTGCCTTTCCTCTACATCGTCATGATCGTCGTCGGGGTCGTCGGGGTGGCGAACATGAACCTGCCCCTCCTCCTCGGGGTCATCTGCCTCTTTTCCTGGACCGGCCTCACCTATTCGATGCGGGCACTCTCCTACAAGGAAAAAGAGCGGGACTACATCGCGGCGGCGAAACTGCAGGGAGCGGGGACGTTCCGCATCATCACCCGCTACCTCGTGCCTAACGTGCTCGCCACTCTCGTGACCATCATCCCCTTCAGCGTCGTCGGCATCATCACCTCGCTCACCGCGCTCGCCTTTGTCGGCTTTGGCCTGCCCGAGACCTACGCCCAATGGGGCGTGCTCTTCGACGACGGGCTCAATCATCTGTCGGCCAGTTGGATCACGATCTCGATGTTCGCGATCATGGTCGTGATCCTGCTCCTCGTGACCTTTGTCGGCGAGGCGCTGCGGGAGGCATTTGACCCGAAAAAATTCACCACTTACCAATGAAAACGGGACTCCCGAGACCAGCATTTGAGAACCTGGCGCGGTCCGTCCGCCGGATCGCATCGCTGTGCATGGGCCTGCTCGTTCTTCAGACTGCGACCACCCCGGCCGCCGACTTCCCCGTCTACGACGGCACGATCGAGCGCGATGCCTTCTGGGACTACCAGAACAAACTGGTCCTCGAGCGGCTCCGAACGACGGAGAAAGATCTCGCCGAAAAGACCGCTGCGGAGAGCGATGCGGCGGCGAAGGCGGAGCTGGAAAAAGAGCTCGCAAAAGTGCGGCTCCATCTGCAGAAGCCCCAGCTTTTCACCTTCGCGACACCGACCGACCTCCCCGCCGACCTCGTCTGGCAGGACGGGATGGACGAACCCGAGATCGGCGATCCGGCCGCGCAAAAGGGCGGCACCTTTACCGGCTACATCGCCTCTTTCCCCCCCACCGTGCGCACCCTCGGGGAGAATGCCAACAATGCCTTCCGCGGTTATCACTACGACGACATCGAGATGGGCCTCACGAGCCTGCACCCCGAGACGGGCAATATCATCCCCGGCATGGCCCGGCAATGGGCCGAGTCGCCTGACAAACGCACCGTTTACTTCCGCCTCGATCCCGATGCGGCCTACTCGGACGGCGTCGCGGTCGAGTCAGACGACTGGTTCAATACCTTTTACCTCCAGCTCTCCGAATACCCGCAGAACCCCTTCGGCAACGAGTGGTATTCCTCACAGTACACGAATATCACCCGCTACGACGAGCACACCTTCTCCATTACTCTGGCCGAGCCCAAGGCGCTCGCGCCCTACTGGGCGAACCTCACCCCCATGCCGAGGCATTTCTACGCCGAGTTCGGGCCGGACTTCGAGTCCCGCTACCAGTGGCGCCCGCGCCCGACGACAGGGGCCTACGCCATCCTCGAAGGAGACATCAATTTCGGCCGCAGCATCACCCTGACACGAGTGCAGGACTGGTGGGCACGCGACAAAAAATTCTACCGTCACCGCTTCAATCCCGATCGACTCGTCTATCGGGTCGTGCGACTACCGGAAAAGGCGCTCGAGTTGTTTTTCCAGGGCACCATCGACACCTTCCTCGTGGGAGCACCCGACCACTGGTATGAGCGGCTCGAGATCCCCCAGGTCCACAACGGCTACATCGAGAAGGCCAAATTTTACAATATCTGGCCAAGCTCATCGGCCGGCCTCTACCTCAACACCGCCGTCGCGCCGCTCGACAATCGTGATGTCCGGATCGGGGTCAGTCATGCCATGAATTATCAGAAGGTGATCGACTTCGATCTGCGCGGCGACTACCGGCGGCTCAATGCCTTCTCCGAGGGCTATCCCCTGCTGGGAAATCCCCCCATCATCGCCCGCGAATTTTCCCCCTCGAAGGCAAGGGCTGCTTTCGCCGCAGCGGGCTACGACAAAGCCGGGGCCGACGGCGTCCTCGTGAACGCCAAGGGCGAGCGTCTCTCCCTGACGATCACCCATCGCAAGAGCCCCATCATCGACAAATACATGCAGCGGCTCCGCGAAGAGGCACTGAAGTGCGGCCTCGAGGTGCGGCTCGAGAGCATGGACGGCTCGGCAGCCTTTCAGAAGGCCAGTCAGAAGCAGCACCAGATCGTGCAAGTCGCCTTCGGGACGAGTCCGCCTTTTCCCGATCACTACCAGCACTTCCACGGGAAAGATGCCTACCTCGAGGATGGCAAGACCCCTCGCCCCAACACGAACAACCTCACCAGCTTTGCCGATCCCCGCATGAACGCCCTCTGCGAGGCGCAGCGAAAGGCAACGACGGTGGAGGAATACCGGCGCACCGTCTTCGAAGCGGATCAGATCGTCTACGATGAGGCCATCTGGGTGCCCGGATTCGAGCAGAATTTCTACTGGATGGCCTCGTGGAGATGGATCAAGTGGCCGCCCGGGTTCAACGTCGCGGTGAGCCAGGATCCCTACCAGAATCACGTTCTTTGGATTGATGAGGCCGCCCGTGAGGAGACTCTCGAAGCGATGCGCACCGGCGCTACTTTTCCGGAAGTGGACGAGGTCTACGACCAGAATCTGAAAGCACTGACCCCGGAGGAAGGAAAACCGCAATGACCGAAACACTCCTCGAGGTGCGCGATCTGCGCGTGGGTTTTCAGACCGAACGGGGACTCCTCACGGCGGTTGACGAAGTCGATTTCATTCTCGAAAGCGGGAAGATGATGGGACTGGTCGGCGAGTCCGGCTGTGGTAAAAGCGTCACCGCCCGCGCTCTCATGCGCCTGCTCGAGCAACCTTCGGGCCGGGTCTTACAGGGCGAAGTGCTGCTGGATGGTCGCGACATTCTCACCCTGCCGCTGGCGGCAATGCGCAAGATCCGCGGCAAGGAGATCGCGATGATCTTCCAGGAACCGATGACCGCGCTCAATCCGGTCCATCGCGTCGGCCGGCAGATCGTGGAGAACATCCTGCTGCATCAGGAGATCGGGAAAAATGCCGCCCTCAAGCGCGCAGTCGAGCTGATGGAGTGGGTCGGCATCCCCGCCCCCGATGAGCGGATCAACGATTACCCGCACCAGCTCAGCGGAGGGATGCGCCAGCGGGTCATGATTGCGATGGCCCTCTCGTGCAATCCCCGCATCCTCATCGCCGACGAGCCCACCACCGCCCTCGACGTCACGGTGCAGGCCCAGATCCTCGACCTCATCAAACGCATCCAGAAAGACACCGGCATGGCCGTCATTCTCATCACTCACGATCTCGCCGTGGTCGCCGAGACCTGCGACGAGGTCGCGGTGATGTATGCCGGTCGCATCGTCGAGCGGGGCCCGGTCGAGACCGTTTTTCGCAGTCCGCTCCATCCCTACACGAAGGGGCTCATGGGCTGTCTTCCCAAGCTCGATCACCCGCCCAAG
>JBDNIL010000439.1:0-18885 GCA_041688355.1 Verrucomicrobiales bacterium
AAAATCGAGGGGCGACAGGACGATGTTTTTTACCTGCCTCCGCTCACGGGCGACCACTTGGAAATGATCTTCCCGGACTTCGTGAGACGTGCTCTCATCCTCGCGCTGCCACCCGGCGTAGATTACACGGTGGTGCAACACGCTCTCGACGCCTGGACCGTTGAACTCAGCGACCTGAGCGCGACAGACGGCGTCACGCGCGAGGTAGACCGGCTCTGCCGGGATCTCGGCGTCCGTTCGCCCACCCTAACTTTTGCCCCGTGGGCCGCGCCTCAGGCCAGTGAAAAGCGCCGCCGCGTCCGACGGGCCATGTATGCTCCATGAACATCCTCCTCACCGGCACCCGCGCCCCCGCGACTCTTGATCTCGCCCGACGCCTCTGGCGCGAGGGTCACCGTGTCATCGG
Source organism: Verrucomicrobiales bacterium (assembly GCA_041688355.1). Taxonomy (GTDB): domain Bacteria; phylum Verrucomicrobiota; class Verrucomicrobiia; order Verrucomicrobiales; family DEV007; genus Arctic95D-9. The sequence continues at coordinate 407 of JBDNIL010000439.1, forward strand.
GGCGGACTCGGTCCGCTGCCCACTCGGACGTTATTCGAAGGCTTTTGCGACGCATCACCGGATTCCTTCAGCGAGGTTCGAGCGGGATGGATTTGTCGACTCGCTGAAACGAATCATCGGCGAGGAAAAGATCGACCTGCTCTGGCCGACCTGTGAGGAGACTTTTTACGTGGCGGCGCGGCATGCCGAGCTCTCCGGTGAGACCCCCCTGATGTGTGATCCGCTCGCCGTGCTCGAACCGCTCCACCATAAACTGAATTTTGCCCGCTTTGCCGGCGACGCCGCGCCAGAGTCATGGGCGGCTGAGGAGGCACCGCCTAACCGTGAGTTGGTTTGGAAGCCTTTTTACTCCCGATTTGCGATGCGGACGAGAATAGGCAAACCTCCCCGCGACCGCGTCGGGTGGATGGCGCAGGAATTCATCAAGGGCGAGGAGTTCTCCTCGTGGGCGCTCTGTCAGGGTGGCGAGGTGCGGGCGCTTACCTTTTACGAATCTCCGGGCAGAGCCCGGCTCGGGGCGGGCTGTGCCTTCGAGCCGATCCGGGACGAGTCGGCGGCGGCTTTCGTGATCGAGACGGCGCGACGGCTCGAGTTCACCGGGTCGCTCGCTTTTGATTTTATCCGCGACCGGAGCGGTCGATTCCGCGTGATCGAGTGCAATCCCAGACTGACGAGCGGCATCCATGTGCTCGATGCATCGGTCTCAATTACGGAGCTACTCGAGACCCCGGCTCCGCTACCGCCGCCGATGGTGCCCGCTCAGTTGCGGCTGCCAACCCTGTTCGCAAAACCGCTCCTGGCTTGGACGTCGCCCGATGTGATCCGCGCCCCCGACGACCCGGGACCGGGGACAGGTCAGATCGGATCGTTTTTTGAATTCGCCGGCATCGCCCTGAAGCACGGCATTTCCCTGACAGCGGCGACGACCTTTGATCTCGAATACAATGGCGACGGCTCCCGGTGATTATCGCGTGCTGCCCGAGCCGGAGACGGAGCCGCTGCGACGGTGGTTTCGTCCTATCCTGGAGCACGGCTCGACCTTCTGCGCGCCGAATTTGCAGACCGAGTTCGCCTTTCTGCGAACGCCGACGATGGAACTCCCGATCACGATCAACGAGACGGAATGGGACAACTCGCGGATCTGCTCTCCGTGGAATCAGTTGGCCTCGCTCAAGATCTTCTTTTTCCGGAATCCCTGGATTCGGAGAGGCTGGCCACCCGATTCGGAGTACAACTTTTTCACGTCATCGAGATGCAGCGCTACCCACGGCGCAAAGAGGCTGCGGCCGTTCTTCGTGTAGACGATATCCGCCGCGAGATACACGCAGGAGTGCAGGGCATTCATCTCGGGCGTCACGAAGACGAGGAGGTCCCCGAATCTGAGGGGCTCATCCAAGGTATCAAAATCACTGAGCAATCCCGAGGCGGCAAAGAGCTCCTCGAGATAGATGGTCTCGGGATTGTAATTGAAGAAGTTCAGCGCGGTCCAATGGCAGTCCGGCAACTTGCCCTCGACTGCCATGCTGAGATCAGGGTAGGTGTAGAGGAGTTTCCGGGCGAGAGGCGGGAGAAGGTGGACGATGTCGAGACCGGCAACCCCGGGAGTCAGCTTTCCTGACTCGATGATCGGTTCGATCTGCTTCCGACGCAGACCGAGGCCCGTCGTCCAGTAGTCAACCATCTGCTCCATATCGCCGAGCTTATTAAGGTCGAGGCGTATGACCATGGTGCGAACCCGTGAAGAATTGCGCTGGAGCGCCCTCGCTTCTTCCTGTGTTTTTGCCTGGGAGACGAGGAAGGGAATATCGGCAAAGTTCAGAAGTCCATGCCGCTGATAGCACATCTCCTTCATCAACTCGATGAGATCGGGTCGCATCCCGGTGCCATTGGCCCATTCATCGACGGATCCGGAAAAGATGCGGATGGGATCCCTGATCTCCGGATTCATCTCGAACTGGGCGAGATACTGATAGAGCTGGGCCCGGGCCGCAGGGTCTAGCGAGGTGATCACGAAAGCGGGAGGAAATACGGCGTAAAGCCCATCGGCCACCCCGATGTTTACCGGATCAGCGAGTGCGACCCTCGCTTCGGCGCTCATGAAAATCTCCTCGAGCAAAGAACGAAACTCCCGCTCTCTGGCGGTCGGGACGGCCCAGCGGGTCCGCGGATTCGGCAGGGGAAAGGCGTCGATCAGGAACTGCGGCGCCTCGAGATAGAAGAAATAGTATTGGAGCATCCCCCACGGACCGGCGGCGGCGTTGTAGAGTACGCCGGTCGATTGGAGCGCACCGGGGGTGGCATCAACAGCACCCGATGAGGCATCCTGCGCGGAAGCGCTCGATGCGGCGTCAACGCCCACGGCGAGGGAGCCGGCCGCAAGTGCGCCGGTTTTAGAGAGGAGATCCCTGCGTGAAAATAGTGAACGTCGATCCATTTGAATGAGGATCGCTACAGTTCCCGAGGAATCGTAAGTTTCAATAGAAATGGACGCGTCAAACCTACCGCGAACTCGTTTTGTGGCCAGTCCCGTCGCCTTCTCTGATCGCGCCAATTTTTGCATTTCCATTTTTGGCCGGACTTGCTAGGTTCGCGTTTTTGCATTTCGCCCCCTCCATGAGTAACAACATCGAATCGCTCCAGAAAGAAGACCGGATTTTCACCCCGCCCGCCGAGTTCTCCGCCGCCGCCCACGTGAAATCGATGGAGGAATATGAGAAGATTTACCAGCGGTCGATCGAGGATCCCGAGGGTTGGTGGAGTGAGCAGGCCTCGGAGCTGGCCTGGCAGCGCCCCTGGGATACCGTCCTCGACTGGTCCGAGGCCCCTTTCGCGAAGTGGTTCATCGGCGGCAAGCTGAATGCCTCGGAAAACTGCCTCGACCGCCATGTCGCGGCGGGTAAGGGCGATCAGGTGGCGATCCACTGGGTGGGAGAGCCCGGGGAAAGCCGCGACTTGACCTTCTCGGAACTGCTCGCAGAGACGTCCCGCTTTGCCAACGCGCTCAAGACGCAGGGGATCAAGCCCGGTGACCGCGTTCTCATCTACATGCCCATGGTGCCCGAAGCGGCCATCGCGATGCTCGCCTGCGCCCGCATCGGAGCGGTCCACTCGGTCGTCTTCGGAGGATTCTCGGCGACTTCGATCAAAGACAGGCTCGAGGATTCCGAGGCCAGGGCGGTCATCACGGCGGATGGCGGATGGCGGCGCGGCAGCGTCGTCCCGCTCAAGGCCAATGTCGACGAGGCCCTGAAGTCCTACGGCAAGGTGGAGACAGTATTTGTCCTGAACCGCTCTGGCAATGAAGTGACGATGACCGCCGGTCGCGATGTCTGGTGGCACGAGGCGATCGAGGGCGAGTCAGCCGAATGCCCTCCCGAGGGGTTCGACGCCGAGCACCCCCTCTTCATCCTTTACACTTCGGGCTCTACCGGTAAGCCGAAAGGCATCCTTCACACCACCGGCGGTTATCTCACGGGGACCTATTCGACCTTCAAATACATCTTCGACCACCAGCCGGGGGACATTTACTGGTGTACGGCTGACGTCGGCTGGATCACCGGCCACAGCTACATCGTCTACGGCCCGATGGCGAATGGCGCCACCCAGGTGATGTATGAGGGCGCCCCGAACTTCCCGGATTGGGATCGCTTCTGGCAGATCATCTCCGACTACAAGGTTACTATTTTCTACACCGCCCCGACCGCGATCCGCGCTTTTATCAAGGCGGGCGATCACCACGTCGAGAAACACGATCTGAGCTCACTCCGACTCCTCGGCACCGTCGGCGAGCCGATCAATCCGGAAGCCTGGATGTGGTATCATCACAAGATCGGCGGCGGGCGCTGCCCCATCGTGGACACCTGGTGGCAGACCGAGACGGGTGCGATCATGATCTCTCCCCTCCCCGGCGCGACGCCGACGACCCCGGGGACGGCGACCCGGCCCTTTTTCGGAATCGACGCCGCAATCCTCGACGAGACCGGCAACGAGTGCGGCCCGAACGAGGGTGGCAAGCTCGTCATTCGCAAGCCCTGGCCGAGCATGCTGCGCACGATCTACAAGGATCCGGAGCGTTTCAAAGAGACCTACTGGAGCGAATACGAGGGCGTCTACCTCGCCGGTGACGGCGCCCGCAGCGACGAGCACCATTACATCTGGCTCGTGGGGCGTCTCGACGACGTCCTCAATGTCTCCGGTCACCGCCTCGGCACGGCCGAAGTGGAGAGCGCTCTGGCCTCGCACCCGGCCGTCGCCGAGGCGGCCGTGGTGGGTCGCCCGCACGAGATCAAAGGACAGGCGGTGGTGGCATTTGTCACCTTGAAAACGGGGATAGAGCCCGGCGACGACCTCGCGAAGGAACTCCGCAACCACGTCGGCAACGAGATCGGCGCAATTGCGAAGCCTGATGACATCCGCTTCACCCAGATGCTCCCCAAAACCCGGAGCGGCAAGATCATGCGCCGTCTCCTCAAGGAAATCGTCTCGGGTGGAGAAGTAAAGGGAGACACCTCGACCCTCGAGGACTTCAATGTCGTCGCGAGCCTGCAGAAAGAAGACTGAGCAGGGACCGGGGCGACTCTCGCCCCGGCCGCGTATTTATTCAGCAATCTTAACTATTCTCACTCTTGACGAATTGAGCTTAGCCCCCTAGGTTCCCGTCTTTCCGCCCGCACCCGAGTGGTCCGGACCATTCCTGAAACCCACTGATTTTTACCATGCCCGAAGTTGATATTAAAAAAGGCGAACCGATCGATCGCGCCCTCAAGCGTCTCAAAAGCAAAATGGAGACCGAGGGCATCATGGACGAGATGCGCCGCCTACGTGCTTTCGAGACTCCCGCTCAGAAAACCAAGCGCAAAGCCCGCTCCAACGCGAAGCGCAATAAGAATAAGTTTCGCTTCACCCTGAGAACGGCTGCCAACGCTTCGTCGAACTCTGACCAAGACTGAGATTCCAAGCTCAACCCGGTTTCAGGGATAAGAAGGCTGCCAGTGATGGCGGTCTTTTTTTGTAGTCAGGCCAAGGCTGCCTTCGAGCAGACCCAACTCTCGACGAGCGTGTTCATCCCGTAGTCTTTGAGAAAAGCGGCGGAGGCTTTTGCCACGTCATCAACTTCGTCCGCCTGATGGTGAAAGACCACCATGCGAAGATCGCCGCGCAGTTGCAGGAGGAGATTGCCGCCGTCGTAGCCAAAGGAGAGCTGGTCGGGATTCCGTTTTTCCTGCTCAAAATAGTAGCCGATGTCATCAAGGATGGAGACCAACTCGGCGACGCGGGAGTCGGGAATCGTCGTATCCTGATAAATGACTTCGTGCCCCCGCGTGAGCAGCACTCCGAAGACGGATCCCGCGTGCCGGATCGCCCCGAGGGCGGAGGAGAAGTTCTGCGGGCTCATGAGTAGATGTAGTCACGCACTGCCCCGATGAAGTCCTTGAAAGGCATGCGGCGGTTGACGATGGCACCGGCGACGTCGGGGCTCTGCGAGTTGGAGTTGGGATCGAAGCAAAAGCCGGCCGTCTCGTCGCCCTCGTGGTAGACCGCATGAGAGACGGAGCTCATCTCGAGCTTTTCCCCGAGGAGAAGGGCACACTCCTGCAGAACCATGAGATTATCGGCAAAGCGGCCCGTGTCCTCAGGACCGGTGCGTCCCTTGGCCGATCCGCGACTCGCGCGGAAGAAGCGCAGGCTCCGGCCCGCAAGGGCAGCCTCGAGAGCCTCATTCACTATTTCCCCATTCCCCTCCATATCTCCTCGTCACTTTTTTGAAAGACATTGGAGTCTACCAGACGCCTTTGCCTTGTCGAATTATTAGACTACCGCTGTCCATTTTGGCGTGTAGGGTATCGATTTATGACACTCGCCAATAAAATCACGGTCGCCCGACTGCTCCTGATTCCGGTGTTCATCGTTTTCGCGGCCTACTACAGCGAGAGTATTGCCGCCGGTGAGGAGAACATCAACTACCGCATCATCGCGCTGATCGTCTTCGCAGTGGCCTCGCTCAGCGATGCGGTCGATGGATACATCGCTCGTCATTTCAATCAGAGCACTGCCCTGGGCCGATTCCTCGACCCGGTGGCGGATAAGCTGCTGCTGCTCTCAGGTGTCGTGACCCTGAGCGTGACGAACTGGCATGCCGGTCTCCCGATCTGGTTCGCCGTGCTCGTCATCGCGCGGGACATCATCATCTCGGCCGGCGTCCTCATCATTCACCTGACCAACGGGAAAGCCCGGGTAAAACCTCTCATCGTCGGTAAAATCTGCACTTTTCTACAGTTAAGTTGCGTCTGCTGGGTTTTAATCGACTTTTGGAGCATCAATTCCCGCCCCTGGCCTCTCGAGGTGTTGATTTACCTCGCAGCGGCGATGACGCTGATCACCGGATACCTGTATCTCCGGGATGGTATTCACCAACTAAGAGAGTCAGGGCACACCCATCCCGATCCCGATGTCCCGTAAACGTAAACCTCAAGTCGCTATTGTCGGACGCCCCAATGTGGGCAAGTCGGCCATTTTCAACCGTCTCGCCGGCCGACGCATTGCAATTGTTCATGACGAACCGGGAGTGACCCGGGATCGCCTCGCCACCGATGTGGCGCGGGCCCGTATCCCCTATGAGCTGACTGACACCGGAGGGATCGGTGCCGTGCTCGACGACGGATTTGCCGCCCAGGTGCGGGTCGAGGCAGATATCGCGATCGAGGCAGCCGACCTCATTCTCTTCGTCGTCGACGCCCGCGACGGCGTCCACCCCATCGATCAGGATCTCGCCAATGTGCTGCGGAACAGCGCCACTCCGGTGCTCCTTCTCGCGAACAAGGTCGATACGGAGAAGACGGACAACGACGCGGCTGAGTTCGCGGTCCTCGGCTTCGAGACCCAGCTCGACATCTCGGCGGCACATGGCCGCAATTTCGGCGAGCTCGAGGAGGAGATCTATCTGCACCTCGCCGCGCTCGAGTTCGAGCAAGTCGAAGGGGAAGAACAAGATCTCGAAGAGACTGCGGTGAAGATCGCCATCGTCGGCCGCCCCAATGTAGGCAAGTCATCCCTCATCAACGCGATCCTCAACGACGAGCGCAGCATCGTCTCGGACGTGGCCGGCACGACCCGCGACGCGGTCGATGTGCCCTACGAGCGCGAAGGGACTCCCTACCTGCTCATCGACACGGCGGGAATCCGGAAAAAGACCCGTCGCGACACCTCGGTCGAAGTTTTCTCGGTGATGCGCTCCGAGCGATCGATCCGCCGGGCCGACATCTGCCTGCTCGTGATCGATGCCTCCTCCGGCGTGACGACCCAGGACCGGCGCATCGCAAAGATGGTCATCGACGAGAACAAGCCCTGCATCGTCGTGCTCAACAAATTCGACCTTTATCATCCCGACGCCCGTTTCCAGGACCGCATCGACCAGTTCAAAGAAGAGATCGGCGACGATCTTTTCTTCCTCCCCTATGCCCCCAAGGTCGCGATCTCGGCCAAGCAGCGGGATCACCTTGGGAAGATTTTCGAATCGATCGAGTTGGTCGTAAAAATATCGGCGGATCCCATCTCCACGGGAGTGCTGAACCGTCTCCTCCAACATGCGATCGAAAAGAATCCGCCCCCGGTGCGTCACAGCAAGCGGCTCAAGCTGCTCTACGCCACGCAGAAGCGAGATGATCAACCGCAAACGGTCCCCGTGCCCGAATATCTCCTCTTCGTGAACCACGCCGAGTTGATGACGCGGACCTATGAGCGTTTCCTCGAGAATCAGATCCGTCGCGAGTTCCCGATGGAGGGGCTGCCCTTTGTCTTCCGGGTGCGCTCGCGCATCTCCGAGCGTAAGGACGGCAAGAAGTCCCCCGCCCAGGGCGGGAAATCGAGCCGCTCGGGGCGCTTCGGCAAACCCGCGAAACCGGGGAAGTCAGCAAAACCCTCAAGCGACTATGCGCGCCCCGGCAAAGCGAAGAAGGCGGCAGGCACAGGCAACACCGCCAAGGTTGGCCGCCGCCGCCGCCCCGAAAAGTAGATCAGCGGGAGCGGATCTCCTCGATCTCCTCAGGCGAGGCGGGGAGCACGTTCATTTTGGCTTTGTCCGGAATCTCGACCTCGGGATTTTCCTCGTAGAGGTAGGGCTCCATTATCATGTAGACCTTGCCCCGGGTGTTCGGCCGGTAGGTGCGGGCTCCAAAGGCACGGGTGATCTTGATCGGCTCTTCGCCGGTCTCGATCTCGAGGACGAACTGCTGTTGCCCCGAGGAACCGAAGTTCGGGTCCACCTTGCGCATCTCGGTCTGGATCTCAACAAGCGGGCGGAAGAGTTCCTGGTACGCGACCTTGCCGTCCTTGATCTGCGGAGGCGAGACTTTGGGAACTTCGAGATCAACGAAGATATTGAGAGACCCCCGCGGCTGATTGGCAACGAGATCGGGATTCTTGCTGACGAGGTCCTCGTTGTGCGGCACCTCTACAAAACCATCGTTATCGACTACGAGGACTAGCGGGGCGTCCTTCACATCGAGGAAGAGCTCGATATCATTCGAAGTAACATTCGGGTTGCGACTCTGGATCCGGAGCTTGTAACTCTTGGCGTCGGCCTTGGCCCGTGCATCACTTTGAGCAATGCGAAGAAGCTGCACGTAGGGCAGTCGGGCGAGATCGTTGAACTCCGCCGGTCGACCCGACAGAGTCTCGGGAGTATTCGCCGGGGCGGCGGGCGCATCCTGAGCAATGAGGCCCGTGACGGCACCCGCATACAGAAATGACGCGAAGACAAAGGCTGGCAGGCGTTTCATATCGACGTATCTGCCCGAATCTACCGAAGTCCGCAGGGAATAGCAACTCAACTCTCAGCGCCGACACGCTTCTCCCAGTAGAGGCGCATCCCGTCCGCGCACATGGCCGTCCCGTTGATGAGTTCGTAGCGATCCCACAACTCCCGCGCGAGCCCGTGACGGAAGGCCTGCTCGAACTGGAAGGCCTCGTAGGCGACCTGGAGGGAGAGAGGGTCAAACTGCTCTTCGAGCCGCTGTCGGATAAAAGTAGTATTCATCTCCACATTGTCGCGGTAGGCGGAGAGGTGGGCGCCGGGATCGGAGATCTCGCCGAAATGGGTGAGAAAGAGGCGTTCCGCTCCGAGGGAGGAAAGCAGATCGATACTCGCGAGAGTATGCTCGAGATCAAACTGGGGCGGTGCGGAGGTCACTGAAGTGTAACAATTGTCCCCGAGGCGAGCCCCGGCGGCGTCCCCGGTAAAAAGGTCTTTGCCGATCCGGAAGGCGTGATGATGAGATGCGTGGCCGGGGGTCGCGATGACCTCGATCTGTAGCCCGGCCAGATCGACGATCGCCCCGCCGCCCAGAGCGTGAACCTTTTCCGCCGGTGCCGGCACCATCGAACCCCAGAGGGAATCAAAGCGATCACCGTAGACCGTGCGGGCACTCTCGATGAGGCGGGACGGATCGATGAGATGGCGGGCCCCCTTTTCATGGACGTAGACCGGGACACCCTCGGCAGCGAACCACCCCGCCGCACCGGCGTGGTCGAGATGAATGTGGGTGACGAAGACTCCGGCGAGATCTGCGGGCTCGACGCCGTGCTCGCGCAGCCCGGCGAGGAGACTGCCGCGAGTGGACTCGGGACCGGTCTCGATGAGAATATTTCCACCCGGGCCGCTCACCAGAAATGCGGCGATGACGCCCGGCATTCCCTGAAACGCAAGATCAATGACATTTACCTCCATTCGGCACAGATTGTCCGATTCGTGCCCATTAGCCAACTCAAACTTGCCGGATACCCCTGACATGCCTAGATTGAGCCCTCATGAGCCTTGAAACCCTCTCCCCCGTCCCCACCGATCACGACGATCCCGTCAACACCCGTATCCTCGAGGTCTCCGAGGATCTCGTGAGTGGCTTCCAGCGCAATCCTTTCCAGCACATCGCGGACAAGTCGGGAGTCGATCTCGAGACCGTTCTGACGAGGATACGGGCGATGCTCGAGGCGGGGGTGATTCGCCGCGTCCGTCAGACCCTCCTCGCGACGAAGCTCGCTCACGGGGCACTTTGTGCCTGGAAGGTCGATGCCGACAAGCTGGACGCGACCTTCGACTTCATGTTCAAAGAGGATCCCTTCAGCGGTCACGTCGTGACCCGCTCGACCGACCGCGAGATCTCGGGCAGCGATTACAAACTCTGGACGACCCTGAAAGTCCCGCAGGGTGAATCGCTCGAAGAACATGCCGAGTTGCTGCGCCGCCTCACGGGGGCGCACGAGTTCATTCTCATGCCCGCCAATGGCATCTTTGCCCTCGGGGTTGGCCACGTCCGCCGCAAGACGATGGAACCCGGCGCCCGCTCGGACGCCCCCGCCGAGATGAACACGACCACTACCGTCGAGCTCGATGCCGAGGAGTGGGAAGTCCTGCTCTCGATGAAAGAGGAGCTCACTGCAGAGGAGATCTGCGAAGATCCCTGGGGCCCCCGCGCCGATGCGATCGGCTTTGATCGGGAGCGCTTTTACCAAATCGCAGAAGAGCTTGATCGAAAAAAGGTTATCGGTCGTTTTTCCACTTTCCTGGAGCACGTCAAGCCGAGTGAGAGCGGCCAGCGAGTGACCCGTTTCAATGCCCTTTTCCATTGGAAAGTGCCCGAGGGCATGCAGGCCCGGGCCGGGTCGGAGGTAGGGCGTCATCTCATCATGACCCACTGCTACTGGCGCGAGGGCGGCCCCCGCTTCGGCGGAGTGAACATCATGGGAGTGGTTCACGGGACCGAGAAGGACCGTGTCCTCGAGCACAAAGCGGCGATCGATGCCCACCTCGTTGATGTCGGCATCCCGATGGACTACACCAATGTCTTCTGGGGCGGTCGCAGTGAAATCAAGCCGTCGGAAATTTCTCCAAAAGCCTATCGCGAATTCCACGAGAAGTGGAAAGATGCAGGTCAGATCCTCTGACAACAATGAAAGTCCGCGAAGTCGCCCATCTCGCCCGTATCGCCCTCTCTGATGAGGAGGCGGTGCGGTATCAGGAGCAAATGGACCAGATCCTGAAGTATGTCGAGCAACTGAACCGCATCGACGTCACCGGGATCGAACCCACCGCCCATGCCGGCGCTGTTTTTGATGTCGTGAGGGAGGATGTCGCTACCGGCACGAGCCTTTCCCGGGCGGCGGCGCTGCAGAATGCCCCGGCCGTCTCGCACGATCAATTCCGCATGCCCAAGGTGGTTGAGTGATCTCTCTGCCAGCACCACTGACTCTCCATCCCCTGCTATCGTGAACGTTGCCGACCTGACCATTGCTCAACTCCGTGAAGCCTACCTCACTAAGGCCCTGACGCCGGCGGAGGCGATCACCGCCCTCGCGGGGGAAATTGACCGCAAAGATCCCGCCATCGGCGGTTACCTCTCTTACGATCTCGACCTCGCCCTCGCCGACGCGGCCAGGGCCGATCTCAGCCTGCCTCTCGGTGGGGTTCCCATCGCGATCAAGGACCTCATCAATGTGGAGGGCCATCCCTGCTCGTGTGCTTCGAAGATTCTCGCGGGAAAATACACATCGCCCTACGACGCCACCGTGATCCGCAAGCTGCGCGCCGCCGGGGCCATCCCCTTCGGGCGCACGAATATGGACGAGTTCGCGATGGGGTCGTCGAACGAGAACTCGGGCATCAAACCCTGCTACAACCCTCACGACACTTCGAGGATCCCGGGCGGGTCGTCGGGTGGCTCCGCTGCGGTAGTCGCCTCGCGCACCGCCATCGCCGCGCTCGGCACGGACACGGGCGGCTCGATCCGCCAACCGGCGTCCCACTGCGGGGTCGTTGGGCTCAAGCCTACCTACGGACGGGTCTCCCGATATGGGCTCGTCGCCTTCGCCTCCTCTCTCGACCAGTGCGGCCCCATGACCCGGACCGTGTCGGACGCGGCCGCCCTGCTAGAGGTGATATCAGGGGCCTGCGACCGCGACTCGACATGCCTTTCCGACGAGGTGCCCCGCTACAGCGACGCGATCGGACGTGAGGTCAAAGGACTCAAAATCGGGCTCCCCGCAGAGTATTTTGCCGACGGCCTCGATCCGCAGGTGAAAGATCGCGTCGAGTCGGCCGTCCGCCAACTCGAGTCGCTCGGGGCCGAGATCATCCCGGTCTCTCTACCCAATACCGAACACGCCGTGGCCGCCTATTACGTCATCGCCACGGCCGAGGCCTCGGCCAACCTTGCCCGCTTCGACGGCGTTCGCTACGGTCATCGCGCCGAAGCCGACGATCTCATCGAGCTCTACAAAAAGTCCCGGGCCGAGGGCTTCGGGGATGAGGTGAAACGCCGCATCATTCTCGGCACCTACGTGCTCAGTTCGGGCTACTACGACGCCTACTACCTACGGGCGCAAAAGGTCCGCACCCTCATCCGGCGCGATTTTGACGATGCTTTTGCCAGGGTCGATCTGATCGCCTCGCCGGTCTCGCCGACTCCCGCTTTCAAGATGGGGGAACATCACAGCGATCCCCTCTCGATGTATCTCGCCGATATCTACACGATCTCCGCCAATCTCGCGGGGATCTGCGGGATCTCTGTGCCATGCGGAACCGTGTCGGTCGAGGGAAAGGATCTCCCCGTAGGGCTGCAACTCCTCGGCAGGCCGATGGGCGAGATGGACCTCATCCGCGCCGGGCACGCCTACGAGGTCTCTTCGCGGTAAGGCGGAAGGCCGGAAACAAATTGCGAAGCTCAGTTCGCCGTCGCCTGGATGCGCATCCGCGTGCTCGACTCGATCTGGCCGCCGGTGGCGCCGCTGATCGTCTCGATACGCATCTCATCGACCATCCATACATCGCCGAACTTCTTGCCGTGGAGCACTTCAAAACGGCGGATCGGGCGACCTTCGCGGTTGTAACCCATCATTTTCAACATGCCGCCGCTCTCCTTGTCGATCCAGATATCGACGGTCGAGTAGGCTCCCGATCCATCGGGATTCCTCACCCGGACTACGACGCACTCACGCGCTTTGACGCGCTCCTGCCGCACGATCTTCGCATCGGGCCAATAGAGAAACCGCATCGAGAGATCGTCGTAGGTGACATCGGTGCCGCGGATCGATTCATCGTATTTGGACGGGCTGACCGGGGCGATCTCTTTGCCGTCCACTCCTTCGAGGAGAGAGAATTTCTGGTTTCTCGTATCGACGTAGATGATCTGGGCCGGATCATCAAAAATAAACCGAATCGCCTCGGGTTTCAGGGAAAGCAGGAAAGGAACCTTCTTCGTAAGGCCCATCTGGAGCACCCCGGTAAAATCACGGTTGTAGAGCGTGTAGCTGAAACGCACGAGGCGAAGAACCTCGTCAGCAGTCATCTGATCGATCGTTTTCCCGGCAAAGGAGGAAGCCTCTGCATTAGGCGGAGTCTCGCTCGCGTCTTCCTGCGAAAAGGCGGAAGGAACAAAACCAGCCATTAGGAAAAGGGCGGCGGCAATGGATTTTTTGATCATGAAGAAAAATGGGGCGCTTGCCCGTGGATTTCGACGAACCCGAGCAAGGATATATGCAAAAGGTATTCCCGAAAAGGCAAAGAATCTCCCGGGATCGACTGAGTCAGCGTGTCCGTGCTCTGAAAATCGGTGGCAAATCTCCCGTGAAACTGCCATGGTGGGGCGATGGAGAATCACCGCCTCGTCCTTCCCGAACACATGAACCAGTATGGGTTCCTCTTCGGCGGCTACCTGCTCGCCTGGGTCGACGAGATGGCCTGGATGGCCGCTTCGATGGACTTCCCCGGCTGCCAGCTCGTGACCGTGGCGATGGATCGCGTCGTCTTCCGTCAGAGCGTCCGCAAGGGCGTGATCCTGAGATTCGATGCCCTCAAATCCCGTATCGGCGACACTTCGGTCACCTATGGAGTCTCTGTCTATCGCGAGACCGAAGAGATCTTTTCCAATGAGGTCACCCTCGTGCGGGTAGATGCGGAGGGCCGCAAACAATCACTTCCCAAGCCCTGACACTCTGCTAGCCTCCCCCCTCTGTCCCTATGAGTGAAATGAAGCAGGTTACCGTGATCGGGTCTCTCAACATCGACTACGTCACCCGTGTCGAGACCCTGCCCGTGCCCGGCGAGACAGTCGCGGCGGAGCGCTTCGATCTCTATCGGGGAGGAAAAGGGGCCAATCAGGCGCTCGCCGCTGCCCGGCAAGGTTGTAAAGTCGTGCTCTTCGGTGCGGTCGGTTCGGATGAGGAAGGTGCCGCCTACCGCAGCGAACTGAAGGGTGCCGGAGTCAATATCTCGCACGTCCGCACCGTCGCCGGCCAGACCGGGGCCGCCTTCATCAGTGTCAACCGCGCGGGTGAGAACACGATCATTATCGCTGCCGGCGCCAACCTCGCCCTGCGGGGGGCCGACATCACCCGGCGTCGCGAAGTGATCCAGGGGGGCAGCGTCCTCCTCGGGCAGTTTGAGACCCCGGCTCAGGCCCTCATCACTGCCGCGATCATCGCCAATGCGGAGGGCATCCCTGTAGTGATCAATCCTTCGCCTACCAATCCCGTCTTCCCCTGGGACCAGTTCCGGACTGATTACGCCATTGTGAACGAGACCGAAGCACGCGAGATTCTGGGGTTTGTGCCCGAGCCCTCCGGGTTGCCCCTCATCCGGGAAGTCATGCACCAGCTACGAATTGCCAATCTCATTGTGACCCGCGGATCGGACGACACGCTCGTATTCCGGCGCGAGGGTGACACGCTCGCGATCCCGACCCTGCCGGTTCTGCCGATCGATACCGTCGGTGCGGGCGATGCCTTTGCCGGCTGTTTTGCCGCCCGCCTTGCCACGGGCGACACCCTCACCGAAGCCCTCTGCGCAGCGAACTGCGCCGGAGCCCTCACCACCCTCGGGGCCGGCGCGCAGGATCCCATACCCGATCGTGAACGCGTCGACCGGCATCTTGTCTATCTCTCCACCCCCACCCATCAAGTCTCATGATGAAACCATTGCTCTGCACCCTGCCAATCCTCTTCTGCCAGTTCGCCTCAGCCGAATCGTGGCCCCAGTTCCGCGGCCCCAACGGCGACGGGGTCTCCACAGCGGAGAATGTTCCCATCACCTTCAGCGACACCGAAGCCGTGAAATGGAAGACCGATCTCCCCGGGCGGGGCTGGTCTTCGCCGGTGTTTGACGGAACGAGCCTCTGGGTCACCACCGCCGTCGAAGTCTTCCCAACCGAAGAGGAGCGAGTCGCCATTCTCAAAGAATCCGGGGAAGAAGAGAAGACCTTCGCCGCCCGCCAGGTCGCCACAAAGATCGAACTCTCCGCCCTCAGCCTCAACTATGAAACCGGGGCGATTGAAAAGACCGTCCCCCTCATCACCGTGGACAATCCCCAGACGATTCATGCCCAGAACAGCTTTGCCTCACCAACTCCCGTGCTCGATGACGGGGTGCTATTTGCACATTTTGGCGACTTCGGCAGCTTTGCCATCGACACCGCCAAGGGCACCATCCTCTGGCAGAAAAAGATCAGTCTCGAGCACGGAGTCGGTCCCGGCAGCTCTCCGCTCGTCCACGGCGGGCTCCTCTTCCTGATCTGCGACGGAGTGGACCGCCAGTTCGTCACCGCCCTCGACGCCAAAACCGGCACGACCGTCTGGACCACCGATCGACCCGCGATGCGCGCCGAGACCGGTGATCAGAAAAAGTCCTACAACACCCCCATCATCGTAAAGGGACGGGACGGGAAAGAGCAACTCGTGTGCATGGGTGCCCAGTGGCTCGTGAGCTACGAGCCCGCCACCGGGAAAGAGATCTGGCGCCTCGACCACGGGAACGGCTTTTCCGTCGTGCCCCGCCCGGTCTACAGTGACACGACCGGCCTCATCTACCTCAGCACCGGCTTCGGCAAGCCCGAACTCATTGCGGTGCGGCCTGATGGCAGCGGCGACATTACCGGCTCGGACAAACTTGTCTGGAAAGAGCCCAAGCGCATCCCCGCCCGCCCTTCCCCGCTCCTCGTCGGTGACGAACTCTTTGTCATCGCCGACGGTGGTATCGCGAGCTGCTTCGATGCCCGCACAGGGACTCTGCACTGGACCGAGCGGGTCGATGGCAACTACTCGTCCTCGCCGCTCTTCGCCGACGGCCATATCTATGTCGCAAGCCACGAGGGTGTCGTCACCGTTTTGAAGCCCGGACGCACCTTTGAAATCGTCGCAAAAAACCAGCTTCCGGGAACGATCATGGCATCGCCCCTCGCGATGGACGGCAGCCTCGTCGTCCGCACCGGAGACGCCGTCTACCGCTTTTCCGACAAATAATGAGCAAAAAAGTGACAGGAATTGCTTCATTTGGCTGAAATTCGTGAAAAATAGTCGTGACGAAAACTTCCCATCCCGATATTCATTTAAAAGGACCTTACTTTTTCCACGAATGAATCCCCGTATCTCACTCTTCTCCCTCGGCGCACTCATCAGTGTTTCCGGATCGTGTCTTGCCCCCTCCGCCCACGCGAGGACTTGGACCAGCACTGACGGCAAACCCCTCCAAGCCGTCTTCATCGGCATCGAAGGGGAAAATTTGAAGTTCAAACTGCAAAACGGCAATCAGATCGTCGTGCCGAAAGATCGCTTCATCAAAGCAGATCAGGAAGCGGCCGAGCGTCTTGCCAGGATCGGTGACGATAGCTTTACGAAGGCTTCGGCCCGCCAGATCGACACCCTCCTCGCCGGAGCGCTCAAGAAGAACGGCTTCAACTCCTTCAACGAACCCCTTCCCGATGACCTCTTTGTCCGTCGGGTCTACCTCGACATCATCGGCCGCATTCCCACTCGCGAAGAGTTCCTCGCTTTTGCTGAGAACGCGCGACCTGACAAGCGCGAGGCGCTCATCGACGAGCTTCTGCTCTCCCCGGGATTCTCATCGAACCTGTTTAATTACTTTGCCGACATGTATCGACTCAGTGCGAGCGACTTCGACAACGGTATCCGCATGGATCCCTACATCCAATGGTGGAGGGATCAACTCAAAGCCAATCGCCCCTACCATGAACTGGTGAGCGACATGTTGACGGCGCAGGGCAACGTCGGCCAGAATCCGGCCTCGGGATTTCTGCTCCGCGACACGGGTATGGAGTTCGACGCCTTTGCCAACTTCGGTCAGGTCATGCTCGGGATCGATATCTCCTGCGCGCAGTGCCACGACCACCCGTTCGATGAGTGGACTCAGGGAGATTTTTATGAAATGGCGGCATTCTTTGGCAATACGCAGCGTTCCCTCGGTTACCGGCCCGCCTCAGCCATGATGAGCGCCGCCTCGGTCGAAATGCCGAACGCGCCCGAAGGCTGGCGCAACAATTTCATGAAGTGGGCTGAAACGACAAAAGGCATCGTGCCAATGGATCAAAACAGCAATCAATTCCGCTTTTTCGTTGCGGCGCTCGGCTGGAACATCACCGACAACGAAACCCTCGAAACCGTACTTCCCGCAGATTTCATCGGCGAAGGCGGAAAGCCCGGTGAAATTGCCTCCCCTCGCACCCTCATCGGAGACGCGGCAAAGCTGGGCGGGAAGACCCGCCGTCAGGCTGTCGCTGACTGGCTGACAGCCCCTACCAATCCACGCTTCTCCCTCGTCATTGCCAACCGGATGTGGAGCCGGGCTTTCGGCAGGGCAATCGTCGAGCCGGTCAATGATCTCAGCGATGACGAAATCCAACGCGCCTCGCAGCCCGAGGTGCTCAAGCATCTTGAATCTGAGATGCGCCGGGTCAATTACGACCTCCGGGAATTCATGCGCATTTTGTACAATACTCGCGCTTACCAGTCGATTGCGACATTCGAAGAGCCGGATCTCACCAAAGCCTATTATTTTGCAGGTCCGGTGCTTCGTCGAATGCGTGCCGAGCAGGCATGGGATTCCATGATGGTGCTCGCACACGGTGCCGAGATCGACAAGAAGTCGGGTGGCGACGGCTCATTCTACAAAAAGATCCTCAATATCGACTTCACCACAGCCACTAATGACGACGTCTGGCGTCATTACGAAATGTGGCAAAACCTCCGCGGCGGGCAATCCGCGATGGCGATGGTCTCCGAATCCGGTGACGACTACTCACCCATCGTCATGAACGATAGCGAGCTACGCGCCTCCGAGCTCCCCCAGCCGGCCCCGGCGGCCTCCATGCTTGACACCTTCGGTCAGTCCGACCGGCGCATCACCGACGATCACAACTACGACGGCTCGGTGCCGCAGGTGCTGGCGCTAATGAACGGCGCGATCACCCAGCAGCTCACCGGCATCTCCTCGAAGGTGGTCTCCGATCTCGAAGCCCTCGATGGTCCCGACGATAAAGTGCGCGGCGTGTTCTTCACCCTTCTCAACCGTTTCCCCACCAAAGACGAACTCGATCTCGGTACCGGGATGATCGAAGACTTCGGTGACGAAGGGATCAGTGACCTCGCCTGGGCGCTCATGAACGGCCCAGAATTCCTTTTCATTCAATAATTCCCTCTCT